>CAZFUY010000001.1:0-70539 GCA_964522445.1 uncultured Thiotrichaceae bacterium
GCCTAGTCGAGACAAACGGTTTTGCTGCTCTTCGCTGCAGGCAGTGAGTAGAGTTATAAGTGTCAGGGATAACAAAAGAGCTTTCATATTTTTATGTCCAGCAGTTAATTTAGTTGTAGGAGTGGCTTTAGCCGCGAAATATGCCTGAGTATTAATCGCGGCTAAAACCGCTCCTACAGGTAATTTGTTAGTTGAGGATTATGCCCTAATTTGATCTGGTTCACATAATGCTATTAATTGTATAAATTCGGTCAACCTTTATCAGCTTTATGCGTTGTATGGGGTAACGCGTGTAATTTTAAATAAAAATTTTTTAATTTATAGGAGAATAAAGATGAACCGGATAAACCCTGATGGCTTTAGTTTGAACAAACTGATGAGCCAGAATAGCCAGTACAAAT
Source organism: uncultured Thiotrichaceae bacterium (assembly GCA_964522445.1). Taxonomy (GTDB): domain Bacteria; phylum Pseudomonadota; class Gammaproteobacteria; order SZUA-229; family SZUA-229; genus CAZFUY01. The sequence continues at coordinate 402 of CAZFUY010000001.1, forward strand.
GGCTTATTATCGCAATGCTCATGGCAATGGTGAGTATATTGTTTACAGGCTGTAATTCCAGCAGCAGTGCAGAGGGTGATGGTGAACTGGTTATTAGCCTGACTGATGCTGAAGGTGATTTTCTTAGCTATACCGTTGATGTCACCTCATTGAAGATGATTAAGCAAAATGGTGCAGAGGTTGAAACACTGCCGCTGACAACGACACTGGATTTTGCCCAGTATGTGGAAGTGACCGAGTTTTTAACGGCAGCAACAGTGCCTTCAGGGAAATACACGGGTGCACAAATTACGCTGGATTACAGCAATGCCTCTATCACCGTTCAGGATACTAATGGTGATGCACTTGCTGCCAATGCGGTTGATGCTAATGGCAATCCTGTTACTCAGCTAACGGTTGATATTGCCCTGAATGGTGGCAGTGAGTTTGTTATTGTACCGGGTGTTCCTGCACATATCACACTGGATTTTGATCTGGATGCATCAAATGTGGTGACAGTGAATGGTAATACAGCAACGGTTGTTGTTAGCCCTGTACTGGTTGCGGATACTATTTTAGAAGAACCCAAGCCTCATCGTTTAAGAGGTGTTCTGGGTCGTGTTAATGAAGCAGAAAAAACCTTTAATGTAATGATGCGCCCGTTTCGTCATCGCCTGCATCGCTTTGGCAGCTTAAAAGCCCATGTTAGTGACAGTACAAGCTTTGAAGTTGATGGTCAGATGTATATGGGTGATGCGGGTTTAGTTAAGCTGGCAGATCTTCCGCCTGCTGCCGCTGTCGTGGTATTAGGTATTCTTGATTATAATCAGCGCCAGTTTAATGCGCTTGAAGTCTATGCTGGCTCAAGTGTGCCCTGGGGTGATAAAGATATAGTTAGCGGTAATGTCATTTCTCGTACAGGTGATACCTTAACTATTCGTGGCGCAACTATTATTCGCACCAACGGCAGCTTTGCATTCAACGATAATGTTACGGTTAACCTGTCAGCAAATACCAGCGTGGTTAAACAGGCTGATGCCACAAATACCTATAGTAAAGATGATATCTCTGTCGGCCAGAATGTAACCATATTAGGTCGTTTAAGCAGCGCTACAAATCTGGATATAAATGCAGATCATGTTCGCATGCATTATACCCGTTTAACTGGAACAGTGGTTTCAGTAAGCCCGTTAGCAGTCGATCTGCAAGGCATTGATCGCCGAAGAATAGCCTTATTTGATTTTGCAGGTACAGGTATTGATTCTGCCAATGATGCGGATGCTAATAACTATGAAGTGGATAGTGGCACACTAGGCCTGGCTAATCTGCAAAATGGTGATCCTGTAAAAATACGTGGATTTGTACGCAGTTTTGGTCAGGCACCAGAAGACTTTACAGCTCAGACTATTATAGATGTTGGCAGTGTTCGAGCCCATTTAGCTGTGGCCTATGGCGAGGGTAGCGTAAATGCCATAAGCAGTATTAGTGATGTAGGCATTCAACTGGATTTAACGGATGCGGGTAATTTGCATCATATGTTCCGTGCCGGTGTAGCAACAGATCTGCAGGGACTTGTCTCCATGCCTCTGATTGCCCCACGAGATAATGACAAAGGCCTGTTTGTAATTGCCAGAGGTGTTTCATTAAGAGTGTACTCAACATACACAGAGTTCCAGCAGGCATTAGTAACTATTCTGGATGGTGCAACAGGTGTAATTTCTGTACATACGCATGGAGTATATGACGGTAATGAAAATAAACTGATAGCACGAAATATTAATGTGCGATTAGCTGAATAAATTTAATATCTGGTTAAACCTGGAATATTATTTAACAGCATGCCGGACAGGTGTAATATCTGTCCGGTATTTGTTTTTTTATATGGATTAAAGTGAAACAATTTTTTTGCCAGATTATCTGTTTTTTAGTACCTGTTTCAAGTTTTGCTATGGAAGATGATGATTTCTGGTTGCTGCTGGATACTAATATCTCAAGTTCAAGTATCTCGATTAATAGTGGTAAAGATAATGATGGTGGTAGTTATTATGGCGGTGTTATTGATCTGGCCATAACTGATAATTACCAGTTTAATCTGGCAGGTAGCAGGCAGAAAGCAAAAGAAGAAACCAGCCGCTGGTCATGGGGGATTGGTAATAACCCACAAAATAATTTTACATGGAATTTAGCTTATGAATGGTGGGGTGATTCAGATATCTTTGAAACCCATGATTTAAATATTAATTTAAATTATTTTAATAAAAGCTGGACATGGATATTTGGAATAGAAAAAGGAGACTTCGAACTCCACGGTTTATTAGCAGCAACAAAAGTTGATCATAGGGCCTATGAGTTAGGCATAGGAAAAACTAATAATAATTTATACTGGAAAATTAGCCATCAGATACATGATTATGGACTTGATCCAGGAAGATTAAATTTTCCACAAATACTTTTTTTTCTTAACCCAAGATTATTATATATTGTAACGCCAAAATCACAGCAGCAGGCTTCTGTTCTTGCAGATTATGAGTCTGTTTTACAATTAGGCTGGGCAGGAGAAGAATACAGGTTTGAAACAAACTATCAAATTATAAAGTCGGCCGTTACTAAAGAAATTGATAATATTATTGGCCTAAGTGTAAGTAAACAGTTAACAGTGTTTTTAAATATAACAATTGAGTTTACGCGTGTTATGGAAATCGGCACTACAGGTGCTGGAATTGAAATGATTTATTCCTGGTAAGGCACAGATCTGGTGTTATATTTTAGATCACTGCTGTTCCGTTAACTTTATTCTGTCATCTCGACTGTAGTGATAGCGAAATGGAGAGATCTTAAATCCCATATGACAAGGTGTTTTTAGGCCCCTCCACTACGTGATGCTTCGGTTGGGGCGACATATTGAGGAATTATATATTTTTATATCCTGTAAAATAACAGCCTCGTTGTAGCCTTATACAAGTGAGTGCTGGACTAAAGTTTAAACAGTTAACAGGATAGCAGTGATTTCAAATAACAAATTCTAATGATATATATTACAGGCCGAAATACGTCTATCAATAACTGCAATAACTTGTTTATATGAAGCACTATTTGTGTTTAAGTAAATCATTCTAAAATCAATGCCTCTTAAGCCATCGGACAAATTATCAATATTAGGCATAAAATCACTTTCGTAATTTGTTTTAGATAAAGCCAGTTGTAGCAGGTGCGCCTGTCGTTCTGAGCTAAGTGCTGTATTGGCCAGTGTGACCCCTGCTCGGTCAGCTGCCAGATCGGAAAAGCTAAATCCACTGCCACCATCTGAATCTTTAATTTCTTTTTCAAGCCCAATAGACTGCGCAAGTGTGGAATCAGATAAAGCGGTTAATGCGGCAGAAACCAGCAGGTGCTGGCTTAAATCTTTTCGTTTTAATAAATAAAATGTTTTATTTTTTAATCGGCCAATAGATGGATCACCTAATATCTGAGGAATATTTTTATTAATCATATATGCGCCAAGTACAATAAAGAGTGCGCGATTTTCTTCGACAGGATTATTGTCTTTGCTTCTTTTTATAGCGAAGCTAAACATAGGCTTTAATAATTCTGTTAATGAAGGTCGTGGTTGATGAATAGACTGAGTGATAATTTTTAATTGTTGAGTATAAATAAACAGGCGAGTTTTTAAATTCTTAGAAATTAAACTGGTTGCTATTCTATTTTTAAACTGCCGTACAACTTCATCTCGCCATATATAACTAATGGATAGCTGTTGCCTGTTGAACTGGAAACCTGTAATGGAATTAATTGCAATGTGATATTCAGGTACTTGTTTTAGCAGTTCTCGATGAATAGTAATAAGCAATAAATCAGACATGAAGTGAGGAATAGTTATATCGCCAATTTCAAGAGATTTTATAATTATAGATTCTCCCTGTTGGACTATTTCAGCGGAAATATTAAGGTAATTTCCAAAAGGGTTAGCAGGTAACTTTAGTGTGCCAGTAAGATAGAGGGTAGAAGTAAAAAATTTAGTTCTGGCTCGTGCATTATCATCAAGTTTATTTAAAAAATAACGAGTTAATAGATTTATATCCTGCTCTGAAATAGTTGTTGTTCTTTTTCTGTTGTTTTTAAAATAAGAAGGATTATTTTTATTTATAAAAGATTTAACTCGGCTGATTTCAGTAGCATTTAAGGTGTGACGCTGAGTAACAAGAGGATTTTCCTGAAGGCTGAAAACAGTAATAGACCCTGCCGCTGCTGAAAGCAAAAAGATCAGAAAAAAGAAAAATTTAATAATAAATCCGAATAAGCGCATATTTAAGTTCAGGGGTGAGTTTTTGCTCTCAAGGGGTTATGTAAATATAAACATACCAGTATTGTGAAAAGAAGTGAATTTTAATCCTGTATGCTGATTCAATAAAGCTAATTTTGCTGTGCTACATCCACTTATAAATAGGTTAGAATCTTGCTCCATGGATGTTTCGCATATATTAGATGATTTAAATGAAGCCCAGCGTGAAGCGGTGACGGCCCCTGCTCATCAACCTATGCTGGTATTAGCCGGTGCGGGCAGTGGTAAAACGCGCGTACTGGTTCACCGTATGGCCTGGCTGATTCAGGTAGAAGGTGTTTCGCCCTTTGGCTTAATGGCGGTTACCTTTACCAATAAAGCCGCCAGTGAAATGCGTAGTCGGGTGGAGCAGTTGCAGGGGGCTGCCAGAGGCATGTGGGTGGGGACTTTTCATGGCATTGCTCACCGTTTATTGCGCACTCACTGGAAAGAGGCTGATTTACCACAGGCCTTTCAGATTCTGGATTCAGATGATCAATATCGGATGATTCGCCGTGTTCTTAGGTCTTTACAGCTAGATGAGGCTCAGTGGCCGCCGCGACAAATTCAGGGTTTTATCAATGCGCGTAAAGACGAAGGCCAACGGCCACAGCATGTTGATACCAGCGGTGATCCAGTACAGACCCAATTAGTGCGGGTTTATACGGCTTATGAAGCTGCCTGCAAAAGAGCAGGCGCGGTAGATTTTGCTGAATTATTATTCAGAACTCTGGAGCTACTTAGAGATAATGAAACTCTGCTCAGGCACTATCGGGAGCGTTTTCGTCATGTGCTGGTGGATGAATTTCAGGATACCAATGCGATTCAATATGCCTGGGTGCAATTATTAACTGGTGATAAAATAAATCCAGGTGCGCAGATATTTATTGTGGGTGATGATGACCAGGCTATTTATGGATGGCGTGGTGCTAAAGTAGAAAACATACTCAGCTTTAAAAAAGATTTTCCAGCCACGCTGGTTATTCGTCTTGAACAAAACTACCGTTCCACAGGTACTATTCTTTCAGCCGCTAATGCATTGATTGCTAATAATGATGACCGCATGGGAAAGAACCTTTGGACGGCAGGTGAAGAAGGTGAGCCAATACATATATATAATGCATTCAATGAGCAGGATGAAGCGCGCTATGTTATTGATCGCATAAAAGACTGGGTCAGTGATGGACATGCTCGATCAGAAATTGCCATTCTTTATCGCTCTAATGCCCAGTCCCGTGTATTTGAAGAGCAGCTCATTAATGAAGGCATGCCTTATCGTGTCTATGGTGGCTTACGATTTTTTGAGCGAGCTGAAATTAAAGCGGCTCTGGCTTATTTACGATTAATAAATAATAGAGATGATGACCCATCATTTGAGCGAGTGGTGAATTTACCCACACGTGGAATTGGTGGGAAAACAGTTGATCAGATACGTGACACTTCACGCATTATGGATGCCTCTATGTGGCAGGCGGCTAATGCAAAAGTTGTTTCTAATGAGCTAACAGCGCGTGCGCAAAATGCGGTAACCGGATTTTTAAAATTAATTCAGTCTTTAGCAAAAGCGTGTGATGGTTTGCCTTTGCATGAACAGGTTGAGCATGTCATTCATCAAAGTGGTTTGATCGATTTTTATGGAAAAGAAAAAGGGGAGAAGGCAGAAGCACGAGTAGAAAATCTTGAAGAACTTGTCAGCGCTGCAAAAGGATTTGAATTTCATAATGAAGATGAGTTAGAAATGGATGTGCTCACCGCATTTTTAACACATGCTGCATTAGAGGCAGGAGAAGGACAGGCTGCTGCATGGGAAGACTGTGTGCAATTAATGACGCTGCACTCGGCAAAAGGTCTGGAATTCCCACTGGTATTTATGTGTGGTATGGAAGATGGTTTATTTCCGCACCAGCGTTCTACAGAAGAAAGCGGGCGATTGCAGGAAGAGCGTCGCCTTTGTTATGTAGGCATTACACGTGCTCGTGATCAATTGGTGTTAACTTTTGCTGAACGTCGTCGTTTATATGGAAAAGATCACTACCCTATGCCCTCTATTTTTATTGGTGAAATACCCAAAGAATATGTGAGTGAAATAAGACCCAGCACATCAATAGTTGAACCTGTTTATATACAGAAAAAATCAGTTCAAACAGAAAGTGGTTTTAGTCTGGGGCAGCGGGTTTTTCATCAAAAGTTTGGAGAAGGCTGCGTGTTAAATTACGAAGGGCAGGGCAGCCATGCAAGAATAGAGGTTAATTTTGATCATGCTGGCAGCAAATGGTTAGTGTTGTCTTATGCAAATCTCCAAATATTATGAGATTTTTAAATGATAAAAATCTGGCAAGATTAACGGCAGCAACAGTTGCTGTATTCCTTTCGCTTATCTGGGTATTTTTAGGTCAGGATATAGTTCATAGCCTGACACCTGATCATCTGGAAGAAAAGCTTTATTTATTTATTAGCGGCATAATTTTTTCATTGGGGTTTATAGGTATAGCCGCGTTTATTAAAACAATTTTATGTTTTTCTGAATTTATAATAGAGAAAGAAAATATACCGTTAATGTTATACAGGAGTGCATTAGAAGAGGATAGCGAGGGTATATTTTTTAAAGATAAAAAAGGTCGTTACCAGGTAGTAAATCCCATTGCTTTACAGGTTTTAGGCCTGGAAGGGAAAGACATTATTGGTTTCAAAGATAGTCAAATATATAGCTCTATACAGGCACATAAAATAATCCAGGAAGATAAAAAAGTTCTTGAGTATGGCGAAACTATAGAATGGGAGACCGATAAAGATACAGGCAATGGAAAAGATATATTCTTATGTAAAAAAATACCGTGTAGAGATAAAAAAGATAAAATTATAGGTATAACTGGGCTGTGTAAAAACATAACAATATTAAAAACATTTCAGAATTTAAACTTTGAAATAGAAGAACGTTATCGACGCTTGTTTAATAAATTGCCCTATCCAGTAATGGTGCTTGATACAACAACCATGCTGCCATTTACATTTAATAATTCAATGGCTTCAATGCTTAAATATAATAAGGAAGAGTTTTCAAAATTAAGAATAAGTTCTCATATTACAGAAAAAGATGTAGAAAATTTTAGATCTGTAATTGCAAACTTGTTGCAATCAGGTGGCGGTGAATTTGAGTTACAGTTGCAAACAAAAGACAAGGATATTGTTGAAGTGTCAGGCTATGCTCAGGAAATGCTTATAGAAGATAAACAGTTCTTGCATATTTTATTGCATGATATAACGGAAACTAAAAAATCTACAACAGAATTAATAGGCTCTGAGCTTAAATACCGTTCATTATTTGAACATGCGAATGATGCTATTATTATAGTTAATTTTAAAACTTTACAAATTATTGATGCCAATGAAATAGCAATAAAGTTTTTAGGATATAACAGGGGTGATATAACGGAACTAAGCCTGCTTGACCTGGATGCAAATAGTGATCATACAATTAGTCAGGAACAGTTAAATAATCTTGAGATATATAATCACGCTTTATATGAGCATGAAATAAAAAATAGAAAGGGCGAGCGTTTTCTTGTTGAAATAAACTCACATAAAGTAAATTATGGCGAAGAAGAAGTTTATCATTTTGTAATAAGAAATATTACCCAGCGAAAGAAAATAGAAAAAGCACTTAAAGAAAGTGAACAGCGCTATCGGCAAATGTTTGAAAGTAATCAGGCAATAAAGCTGGTTATAAATCCACAGCTTCATATTATAGAAGATGCTAATCTTGCGGCAGCAGAATTCTATGGCTATTCTCCTGGTGAGTTAAGGGGCGCGAGCCTTTCAAAAATAAATATTTTGTCGGAAGAAAAACTAAAGATTTTAATTAATCAGGCGAAAGAACAAAATATAGGTTTTTATAGTTGTCCGCATCGGCTGGCAAATGGTGATATTCGATTTGTCGAAGTGCGTGACGGCCCCATGGAAATTAATGACAGTACACTTTTGTATTCAATTATTCATGATATAACGGCAAGTAAGCGTGCAGAAGATCAGCTGATACTGGCATCAAAAATGTTTGACTGTTCTACTGATGCGGTAATGATTACAGATAAGAGTAATCGGGTCGTTTCTGTTAATCAGGCTTTTGCAGATATTACAGGTTATCAACAATCAGAGATGTTAGATAGCGAGCCGGGCATTATTATGGCGGGGCGAGATGATAATCTGATAACAAAAGAAGTGCTTGATGCAATTGAAAAGGAAGGTCAGTGGAAAGGTGAAATATGGCACAGGTTAAAAAATGGAGAAACGCGCCCACTAAAATCAACTATTAATATAGTTAAAAATGATGAGGGTGAAATAGTCAATCATGTTGTTCTTATGTCACCAAAAACAACAGGCCTTGCAGATGATGAAAAACTGGTTTTGTCTCATTATATTGGTTTGACCAGTTTGCCTGATAAAACATTATTTATGGATCGTTTGCAGAATGCTATAAAACGAAGTAAAAGATCAGAAAAACAGCTGGCTGTTTTATTAATTGATCTTAGAAATTTCTCAGATATAAATAAAAAGTTTGGCTATGATGCTGGTGATCACATTCTTCAGGCAATTGCCAGACGACTTAAATATAATGTGCGTGAGAGTGATACAGTCGCGAATTTTTCATCGGATGATTTTGCAGTTTTACTGGAAGATCTGGCTGATGTTCAGCAAACAGGTATTGTCGCACAAAAAATAATATCTACACTGGCTGAAGATTATCAGGTGGATGACCAGGTTATAGAATTAGAAGTGTCAATCGGAATAAGTGTGTCTCCAGAAGATGGAGTAAATGCAAATGATTTAATGATGAAAGCAAATGGGGCGCTGGAAAGCGCACAACAAAAGACAGGCAGTCATTTTTGTCTTACATCTACTTTGCTTAATGAGCATGCGCATAAATGGCTACAGACAGATGAGAATTTGCATCAGGCGCTTAAGAATGATGAATTTATTGTCTGTTATTTACCTCAGGTATCCACTAAAAATGGAATTAGAGTAGAAGCGATGGAGGTGCTGGTAAGGTGGCGACATGAAAAACAGGGTATATTATTGCCATTACTATTTTTGCCAAATGCTGAACAATCAGGATTTATTTCGGCCATAGGCTTTAAAGTAATTGATAAGGCATTTGAACAGTTTAAAAAATGGCAAAATGAAAACCTGGGTATAAGTAAATTATGGTTAAATATTTCTCAGAGTCAAGTTGGTTTTGATTTGTCAGAATATTTAATTGAAAAATGTGATGCGTATGAAATAGCATATAGTCAGGTAGCATTGGATTTTGATGAGAATAAATTTATAACCAGTAGTCGTGACCAAAAAGAAGTTTTAAAAGGCTTACAGGAAAAGGGCTTTTATATCTGTATTGATAATTTTGGTAGTGATGTTGCGGCACTGTCGTGTTTGCTGCAGTGTTCTGTAAATGCAATTAAAATTGATCGTGGTCTTGTTAGACGTAGCCATGAAGATACAGAAGCCAAAAATTTACTTAAAGGCTTAATGGCACTTTCAACGAAGTTGAATATAGAGGTTATTGCTGAAGGTGTTGAAGAGAAAGGTCATATATCTAATCTTGAAGATATTGGTTGTTATCATATGCAGGGATATTATTTTAGTCAGCCGATGATGGCAGAACAGGTTGCTGATTTTGTCAGGGAAAGTAATAAAAATTAAAGGAAAAATAAAAGCTTTAGCCACAGAGATAATATCAGTAAGTTAAGTATTTTGATCAGTGCAGGGTGCGCTGTGCGCATGGCGCACCCTACACTGATATGAGTTTTTCTTAACTTACTGGCATTGGGCATAGGGATATACTTTATTATAAAAATCTCTGTGCCTCTGTGGTTAAGTGTTTTTTCTTTTTAAGCTGAGTTAAATATAAGATTATTTTGAGAATAAATTTATGAAAAGAAGAGACTTTATAACAAAAGCAGCGGCAACAGGTTTAGTTGCAGGTGCATCCGTTGTTGCTGCGCCAGCCGTTCATGCAAAAACTAAAATCAAATGGAAAATGGTGACCACCTGGCCAAAGAATTTTCCGGGCTTAGGTACAGGTGCAAACAACCTGGCAAAATTAATTACTGATATGTCAGGTGGTCGTTTAAAAGTAAAAGTATATGGTGCAAAAGAATTAGTGCCTGCATTTGAAGTTTTTGATGCGGTGTCACGTGGTACAGCTCAAATGGGGCATGGTGCTTCTTATTACTGGAAAGGGAAATCAGAAGCGGCGCAATTTTTTGCGGCAGTGCCTTTTGGTCTGGATGCGCAGGAAATGAATGCCTGGTTATATTACGGTGGTGGCATGGAATTATGGCAGGAAATTTATAAGCCCTTTGGTATTATTCCAGCAGCGACAGGTAATACAGGTGTGCAAATGGCAGGCTGGTTTAATCGTGAAATAAAAACGGTTGAAGATTTAAAAGGTTTAAAAATGCGTATACCCGGTCTGGGCGGTGAAGTATTAAAACGCGCCGGTGGCACGCCTGTTAGTTTACCTGGAGGTGAGATTTTTACATCACTAAAAACAGGTGCTATTGATGCAACAGAATGGGTAGGCCCGTACAATGATCTGGCATTTGGTTTGCATAAAGCAGCGAAATATTATTATTATCCCGGCTGGCATGAGCCAGGTACAACGCTGGAAGCATTAATTAATCAGAAAGCCTTTGATAAATTACCCAAAGATTTACAAAGCATTGTAATGAATGCCTGTAAGGTTGCTAATCAGGATATGTTGGCAGAATACACAGCACGGAATCAAACAGCTCTGGATACTTTAGTTAATAAACACAAGGTAGATTTGCGTAAATTGCCTGATGAGGTTTTAAATAAATTAAAAAGCTTATCGGAAGAAGTGGTTGCAGATGTTGCGGCTAAAGATGCTGCTTCGAAAAAAGTTTATGATTCTTTTAAGAAATTTAGTCAGCAGGTTAAGAACTGGACGGATGTTTCTGAGCTGGCTTATTTGAAAGTCAGATAACCTATAAGGCATCATTACAGTTAATACTTGTGCCGTATCTACTATTTCTTCCGCCAGGAGGGTCAATGGTTAAATCAGAAACATCGTCAGATGAAACAGATAAAGTAAAATCATATGTTTCTGCTGATTCAGTGCCAGAAACAGCCGCCGTTGCTGTTAATCTAAGGTTAACCCAGAGTGCTTCTGAGTTTGGGTATGTAATGACAAAGTAACCAAAGCCAGAGCTATCAGTGGTTAGCTTTCCTGTTCCTGAAATTACCGTTGGTATTTCAGTTGGATGTGGAGTAATTGTTGCTGGGTTGGTGGGTTCTAGTAAACCATTAACATTTATATCTTCACCTGTTTCTAATACACCATTGTTATTAGTATCTTCTGCATTACATGTTGTGCTGTATGTTGGACTCCATTGATCAACTGTGCCATCACTGTCTGAATCAATAGCGTTGTACCGGCCTTTGAAATACTGTAATGGGCGAAGCGTAATAGTTACGGCTGTATTGGGTGCTGGATTGCCATCTTTGTCTGTTACCTGCACAACAAAGGGTGCCTGGTACTGAAGTGTGTTTGGTATTAATAAGTTATTTGAAGTCCCCAGAGTAATTCGTGTAGCATCTTCTCCATCAGAACCACAGCCAATAATAAAAATTGATAGTATGAAAATACATGTTTTAAAACAAAACTTTATTAATTTCATGGCATTAGATTATTTTTTGATAATTTAAGAAATATTAGCAGGAATTTTCAGTATTGTTAGTTTAAACCTAGAAAAACCAGTTGGGCGCGAAAAGGATGTGCAGGTTATTGATTTGGGTAGTGTAATGAAAAAATGTGCTGTCACCTTATTGGTGATAAGCACTTTTTTCATATAGCTAGACAATTCAAGAGCTTGTGCAGACTTTCGTGATCCAACTGGTTTTTCTAGGTTTAATCTGAAATTGTATGAGGCAACCATGTCGCTATCCCTGGCCAATAAGCAATAACCCCCAAAGCAAAGATCTGAATTAGAATAAAAGGCATTACGCCTTTATAAATATCGGTTGTTTTAATAATGTCGGGTGCAACGCCCCTTAAGTAAAATAGCGCAAAACCAAAGGGCGGCGTTAAAAATGAAGTTTGCAGATTAATGGCGATAAGTATGCCCAGCCAGATGGGGTCTATACCCATGGCCAGTAAAATGGGGCCAACAATGGGAATAACAACAAAAGTTATTTCAATAAAATCGAGTACAAAGCCTAGCAGGAACATGACTAGCATCACCAGAAAAAGTGCGCCGTAAGTGCCGCCGGGTAAGTCAGAAAGAAATTCCTGTATTAATTCATCGCCTTCAAAACCGCGGAATACCAGTGAGAAAATTGATGCGCCAATTAAAATCATAAACACCATGCTGCTTACTCGGGTGGTTCTTTGCATGACATCACGCAGGATATTTAAAGAAAATTGTCTTTGGCTTAGAGCTAAAACTATTGCACCGACTGCGCCCACGGCTGCCGCTTCAGTGGGTGTTGCCAGGCCGCCAATAATTGAGCCTAAGACGATAAAAATTAATGTGAGTGGTGGTATGAGTTCTTTAAATACCTGTTTTATTAGGTTAGTTTCATTATTTTGTCTTTCTTCTAATGGTATAGCTGGCATGGATTCAGGTTTTACCATAGCGATAAAAATAAGGTAGCTGATATATAAAGTAACTAATAATAATCCGGGGAAAATTGCACCAATAAATAAATCGCCAACGGATAAAGTTTCCGGGCTAAAAATCCCCATATCCAGTTGAGCCTGCTGGTAAGCAGAAGAAAGCACATCACCCAGTAATACCAGAATAATTGAGGGAGGGATGATTTGCCCCAGTGTGCCAGATGCACAAATAGTGCCGGTGGCAATGCGAGGATCGTAGCCGCGTTTTAACATGGTTGGTAATGAAAGCAGCCCCATAGTGACAACTGTTGCACCGACTATGCCTGTGCTGGCTGCCAGTAACATGCCAACGATTATGACTGAAATACCAATGCCGCCGGGCTTGGGCCCAAATAATAATGCCATGGTATCTAATAGATTTTCTGCAATGCGTGAGCGCTCCAGCATGACACCCATAAATACAAATAAGGGTACGGCTACCAGAGTCTGGTTCATCATAATGCCGAACAGTCGATTGGGTAAGGCTTCAAGAAAAGCACTATCGAAAGCCTCGTTATAGCTACCAATGCCGGCAAATAATAATGCAGTGCCTGCTAATGTAAAAGCTACCGGAAAGCCGGTAAGTAATAAAACAAAAACAGCAGCAAATAACCATAAAGCCATGTATTCCATTAACTCATTTCCCTGTTTAATATTCTGGAAAGAGCACTCAGGATATGAGCAAAAGCTTGCAGGATGAGCAGTGCAGACATAATAAGAATAATGGATTTAAGTAAATAAACACCGGGTAAGCCGCCGGCTTCTCGGGATGATTCCATAACTCGCCAGCTATCTATGACATATTGCCAGCTGATCCAGAAAATAAAAATGACGACAGGTAATAAAATAAACAGGTTACCAGTAAGATCAATCCATGCCTGATTTTTTTTGCTTAGTTTTTCATAAATAATATCAACACGAACATGCTCATTATGTTTAAGTGTGTAGGCTGCACCTATAAGAAACACCAGCGCATGCATATAACTAATGGATTCCTGTAATGCAATCCAGCCAGTATCAAATACGTAACGTAAAAAAACCACCAGAAATGTAATTAGCACCATGCCCAGTGTAAGCCATGAAATGGTTCGGCCAGTCCAGTCGATAAACTTTTCTATATAGTTAATTATATTTTGCATAGTGGTGTATTTTAATGGGGTTTAAATTTCAGAAAATGACATTAGATAAAATAAATTTATTTATATAAGAAAAATATTCTTTTTTATCGCTGATGTCATTGTGCCCAGCATTATTTATTTTTAATAATTTAATTTTTTTCTCTCTGGTTTTATATAAATTACTTAGATTGGTGCTAGGGATTATTTCATCATTATCAGTGGCTATAATTAATATAGGGCAATTAACCCTGTCAATATAATCAATAGTCTTAAACTTATGCTTAAGTAACAGGCTTACAGGAAATAAATGGAATTGTTTGATGGCTATATTTTCAATGCTATCAAATGGTGTTATTAATATAAGCCCTTTAGATGTTCGCTTGCTGGCAACATAAGTTGCTACAGATGACCCCAGACTTCTGCCCATGATAATAATATCTTTGGCATTAAGATTGTGTGTTTTTATAATCTGGTCATAGGCCTGCAATGCATTATCAAAAAGACTGCGTTCTGATGGCTGCCCTGTGCTTTTTCCGTACCCGGGATGATTGGTGAAAAATATATTTTTTGCTGAATATTTATTAGAATCGGGAATGTTATAAGTTACGTCCTCTGAGTTTCCACCAAAATAGATAATAGATGTATTATGGTCAAGGTTTTCATTTTTTATATTCCAGCCATGTAAAGTTTCGTTATCTGTTTTTATAAAATACTCATACTGTTTAACCTGCTCATAAAAACTGTGGTCAGGTTTGGGTGGGTAAAATATAAATCTTGCCTGATAAAAATAAAGTACACAACAAATTGATATATAAATTAAAATAATACCTGAGAGTAAATATAAAACCATTTTCATTTCTTATAACTGTAATAAAATTTCTTTTTCTTCAGCAGAAGGTTCTATGTCTCTACTCTCATAATGGTTAAAAATAGCATCAACCACATCTTTTGGGTCTTCTAAAACAATAAATAAATCCATGTCTTCCTGATTAATCATGCCCTGTGCAACCAGGGTATTCTGAAACCATGCTAACAAAGGTTCCCAGAAAGATTTATTTACAAGGATAACAGGTATACGTCGTGTTTTTCCTGTTTGTACCAGAGTGAGCATTTCAGCCATTTCATCCAGTGTGCCAAAACCCCCGGGGCAAACAACATAGGCTGAGGCATATTTTACAAACATGACCTTGCGTGAAAAAAAATGTCGGAAGTGTAGTTTTATATCCTGAAAAGAATTAGGCGTTTGCTCTTTGGGAAGCTGGATATTTAAACCGATACTTAATGATTTGCCTTTCTGGCCACCTTTATTGGCCGCTTCCATAATGCCCGGACCGCCACCGCTGATAATTGAAAAACCAGCATTAGATAATTCCTGGGCAATTTCTTCTGCGATTTTATAATAAGCATGATCGGGTTTAGTTCGGGCAGAACCGAAAATACTGACAGAAGGATTAACAGGTGCGAGTCGCTCAAAGCCTTCAACAAATTCAGCCATGATCTGAAATATTTTCCATGATTCACGATTAAGAGAAGCTTCACTGGTAGGGGAAATTCGTGGGAATTTTGAAGTTTTTTCAGACATATTAGTCTCGCATTCGGTTAATATAGCGCGTTAATTCAGGTTAAAAGAAAATATAGCATGTCATCCAGAAAACTACCCTTAATACTTGTTGATGGTTCTTCTTATCTTTACCGGGCTTTTCATGCTCTGCCGCCATTAACCAACGCTAGTGGCCAGCCAACAGGCGCTGTGTATGGTGTTATCAATATGTTAAAAAAACTGGTTGAAGAATACCAGCCAGAGCATATGGCTGTGGTCTTTGATGCAAAGGGTAAAACATTTCGTAATGACCTGTATAAAGAATATAAAGCCAATCGCCCACCTATGCCAGATGATCTGAGATCACAAATTCAGCCGCTGCATGATCTGGTGGATGCTCTGGGTTATCCCAAACTGGTAGTTGAAGGAGTGGAAGCCGATGATGTTATCGGTACTCTGGCGCAACAGGCAGAAGCTAAGGGTATGAATGTTCTGATCTCCACGGGCGATAAAGATATGGCTCAGCTGGTGACAGACAAAGTTACTCTGATTAATACCATGAATAACAGCCGGATGAATCCTGAAGGTGTCGTGGATAAATTTGGTGTTAAAGCAGAGCAGATTATTGATTATCTGGCGCTGATTGGTGATACCTCTGATAACATTCCCGGTGTGCCCAAGGTTGGCCCCAAAACAGCAGTTAAATGGTTAACGCAATATGGCTCTATGGATGAAATTATTAGCCATGCGGATGATATAAAAGGCAAAGTGGGTGAGAGTCTTCGAGAATGTCTTGAGCAGTTACCCCTGTCTTATAAATTAGCCACGATTGTTTGTGATGTTAAGTTAGATAAGCGGCCAGATGAGCTTGCTCTGTGTGAACCTGATAAGGAACAGTTAAAGAAAATTTATACTGAGTTAGAATTTAAAAACTGGTTGTCTGAACTGGATGGCAATGCTGAATCTGTGGTTAAAAAAGTAACCACAGAATATGAAACAGTGCTTAATGAAAAGGCTTTTAAATGCTGGCTAAAAAAATTACAGCAAGCTGATATTTTTTCATTTGATACAGAAACAACCAGTCTGAATTATATGCAGGCAAGGGTGGTGGGTGTGTCTTTTTCTATTGAAGAAGGCAAAGCCGCTTACGTGCCTTTTGCTCATGATTATCCTGATGCGCCAGAACAACTAACAGAAGAAATCGTGCTGGGTGGCTTAAAGCCACTGCTTGAAGATGAAAACAAAGCCAAGCTGGGTCAAAATCTAAAATATGACACTCATGTGTTAGCTAACCATGGTATTAATCTGCGAGGGGTAACACATGACACTTTACTTGAGTCTTATGTTTTAGATTCTACCAAACGTCATGATATGGATAGTATGGCAACACGGTTTTTAAATTTTGAAACTATTCATTTTGAAGATGTTGCAGGTAAAGGTGCAAAGCAGTTAACTTTTAATCAGGTTGATTTAAATGAAGCGGGTCCTTATGCGGCTGAAGATGCAGATATTACTCTGCGCTTACATAATAAAATCTATCCGCAGTTAGAACAGGATGAAAATTTAAAAATAGTTTATGAAGCAATTGAAATGCCATTAATGCCAGTGATTCAAAATATTGAACATAATGGTGTAAAAGTGGATATGGATATGCTGGCGAAACAAAGTCGTGAACTTGCAGAACGCTTAGTTGAAATAGAAAAGCAGACTTTTGACGAGGCGGGAGAAAGTTTTAATTTGTCATCGCCAAAACAGATACAGGCCATATTTTTTGAAAAATTGGGGTTGCCTGTTATTCGAAAGACACCCAAAGGGCAGCCATCAACAGCAGAAGATGTGTTGCAGGAACTGGCGCAGGATTATCCATTACCCAAATTAATCTTAGAGCATCGTAGTTTAAATAAACTTAAATCTACATACACTGATAAATTACCAAAACAGGTTAATCCTGAAACAGGTCGTGTACATACATCCTACCATCAGGCGGTTACGGCTACAGGGCGGTTATCTTCTTCTGATCCTAATTTACAAAATATTCCCGTGCGCTCAGAAGAAGGCCGAAAAATTCGTCAGGCTTTTGTTGCGGAAAAAAATTATAAATTACTGGCAGCTGATTACTCACAGATTGAATTAAGAATTATGGCGCATTTATCATCGGATGAAAGTTTATTAAGTGCCTTTGCACAAGGAAAAGATATACACAAAGCAACAGCCGCCGAAGTATTTAATTTATCACTCGATGAAGTAAAAAGTGAACAGCGCCGAGCAGCAAAAGCAATTAATTTTGGCTTAATTTATGGTATGTCCGCATTTGGTCTGGCTAAACAATTAGATATTACGCGTTATGACGCGCAAAATTATATTGATTTATATTTTGAACGCTACCCCGGCGTAAAATTATATATGGATGTCACAAAAGAAATTGCGCATGACAAAGGTTATGTCGAAACATTATTTGGCCGTCGTTTATATTTGCCAGAAATAAATTCACGGAATGGTATGCGAAGACAATATGCAGAACGTACAGCAATTAATGCGCCTATGCAGGGAACTGCTGCGGATATAATTAAAATGGCAATGATTAATTTGCATGAGGTTTTATTAAATTCAGAAATAGACGCGTGTATGGTTATGCAGGTGCATGATGAACTGGTTTTTGAAGTTGCAGAAAAAGATGTTCAGTCACTTACAGAGTTGGTGCGCAAAGAAATGGAATCGGCGGCTGAATTAGATGTGCCGCTGCTGGTTGATATTGGTGTTGGTGATAACTGGGATGAAGCGCATTAGACATTAGTTATGTGATTTAACATGATTTTGTTTGTCATCCCTCAGCTGCGCTCGGGATGACAAACAAAAAAACAGGCAATGCTTTAATTAATGATCAAAAACCCCGTTTGTCCGAAGCCTTAAGTAAAGCTCTACCACTCATCGGTTATGTTTTGACTTCCCTCTGATATGAACTTTAATTACTTTACGAAAGAGTTACTTTTTGCAGTAAGAATTGCGCTAAAGCCCGGCGCAAACCCGCTTGCCTCCCTGAGCGGGTAATTTGAGGTTAGCCTCCCCAAGCTGGCCTCTGGTTAACCCCGGTTCTCGCTAGAGAGCCGGGGATTTTTTTGCTTAATGAAGCAGATAAAAAATTTAAAACAGCAAATTTCTATTTCCAGGGGTGTCGTCAAATTTGATCCCTGATGCTAATTAATTATCTTCAGGCTTATCCAGTTGATACCATTCATTAAGCCTGGTCTGTAATTCCTCCAGACCTGTACCTTTAAGAGCCGAAAACATCTGTACACTGGCTGTGAGTCCTTCTGCTTTCAGTATTTTTTTTACATTAGCCAAAGACTGCATGGCAGGCCCTCTTTTTAGCTTATCAGCCTTGGTGAGTAGAATATGAGCTGGGGTAGAAAAGTGCTGACACCAGTCCAGCATTTGAAGGTCATAGTCTTTTAATGGATGACGGATATCCATAATAATCACCAGTCCATAAAGGTTGTCTCGCTTACTAAGGTAGTTTTCCATTAGTTTTTGCCAGTCACGACGTATTTTTTCTGGAACTTTTGCGTAGCCGTAGCCCGGCAGGTCTACAAGGTAACGTTGATCATCCAGGGTAAAAAAATTAATTAGCTGGGTACGCCCTGGTGTTTTGCTGGTGCGTGCTAAATTCTTGATCTGGCATAAAGTATTGATGGCGCTAGATTTTCCAGCATTAGAGCGGCCTGCAAAAGCTACTTCAATCGCTTCAATTTCAGGAAACTGCTTGCTCTGGCTGGCGCTGGTAAGGAATTTTGCTTTTCGGTAATAGTTTTTCATATGCAATAAGTAATAAAAAGTGGGCGAATATTACTCTGAATCAAACTTTTCAGCCATTAGTAAGCTCACTAAATTGCTGAAAAGCCCTATCTGGTGTAGACTTGCGCCACTTTTTTGGCCACATGACTGGTCGAGTATTTGGTTCGGAGAATACAAACAATGAAATTTAAGTATCTTTTTGCAGTGTTTAGCCTGTTTTTAGGTGTAAATGCAACAGCAGTTGCCGGTGATGCAGCGGCAGGTGAAGGCAAGTCTGCTATGTGTGCAGCATGTCATATGGCTGATGGTAACAGTGTCGTGGCACAGTTTCCTAAATTAGCAGGTCAGCATGAGCAATATATCGTTAAGCAATTGACTGAATTTAAAACTATGAAGCGTAAAAATGACACGATGCTGGGCATGTCTGCTGCATTAAGTGATGTAGATATGGCAGATATTGGTGCATTCTTTGCGAGCAAAAAAGCGACACCAACAGTAGCTGATGAGAGTAAGTTAGCATTAGGGCGGGATATATATCGTGGCGGTAATGTGAGCACAGGTATACCAGCATGTATGGGATGCCATGGGCCTTCAGGTGCGGGTAATCC
This sequence comes from uncultured Thiotrichaceae bacterium, assembly GCA_964522445.1. Lineage (GTDB taxonomy): Bacteria > Pseudomonadota > Gammaproteobacteria > SZUA-229 > SZUA-229 > CAZFUY01. Next base: position 20,428 of record CAZFUY010000001.1, read on the forward strand.
AACAGCCAAATACCCTGCATTGCAGGGGCAGCATGCGGCTTATACGATTGCACAGCTTAATGCTTTTCGTGATGCTTCACGTGCAAATGATCCTGGAAATATGATGCGCAATGTTGCAGCTCGTATGAGCACGGCCGAAATAGAAGCTGTAGCAAATTATATAGCATCAATGAAATAGCAGTTATTCAGGACTGCTTAAGAGAGGGGGCGTTTATCGCTCCCTTTTTATTGCCTGTTTTTTAATAACGTAGCATAATCCTAGAAAAATCAATGAAATTATATGGCCGATAAGCGGTCTACTTAAAGATGTATTCAATGGGGATAAAAATAATGAAATCTATCTGGTTAAGAAATATTCTGGGATTATTGCTTATGGCGGCTTTGCCAATGCAGGTAATTGTGGCAAAAGAATATTCTGAAGGTGTGCAATACAGTAAATTAACTAATGCAGTGTCTACAAATAGTGGTGATAAAGTCGAAGTGCTAGAATTTTTCTGGTATGGCTGTCCGCACTGTTTTCGTTTTGAGCCCACTATATCCAAATGGATTAAAAACAAGCCAGCTAATGTAAATTTCATGCGTGTACCTGCCCCTATTAATCCCAGCTGGGTGCCTCATACTAAAGCCTATTATGCGCTTGAGATGATGGGTAAGGGAGAGCAATATCATGGTGCGTTATTCAAAGCCATACATATAGATAGAAAAAAGATTCGTGATTTAGCATCAATAACAAAATTTCTGGTTAGTCAGGGTGTTAATGAAAAAGCATTTAAAGATGCGGTTAATTCATTTGCTGTAGAGATGCGAGTTCGAAAAGCTATGCAGCTGACAAAAAATTATAAACTTAGTGGCGTGCCTATGCTGGCAGTAAATGGAAAATACACAATATCTGCACAACAGGCAGGTGGTTATGATGGCATGATTAATATTGCCAATTACTTAATTAGTAAAGAAGCTAAATAATCGAACTCAGTTTATAGTTAATTTAGTTTAATCACTGAATTAACTAATGGACTAAAAGAGGCGAATATGACTGCAAAACCCGACCAGGGTGAAGAGCACTGGAAGCGTAAATATTACGATCAACTTGATCAGCTGGAACAAAAAGAGAAAGAATGGGGCGATCTGGAGTCTGTGCTCAAAAGAGCAATTGGACGGCTTAGTCTGGCGGCTGAAGGGCATGATGCAGCTATTGATCGATATATTAAAGATATTCGGACGAGTGTAAAAAGTAATATAAATAAACACCGTCTTGAAACAATTCTGGATGACCTGTCCAGGCTGTTAGCAAAGATAGAAGAAAATGAATCTGTGCCAGATAGGCAGGTTATATCAAGCCTGCAAAAACTAATTGAAAATATTGAGCTTCCTGGCAAGTGTAATAAAGCTAAAACAAAATTAATAAAACGTTTTACAAATGCGGTTGATGATGAAAAAGATGACATCATTAAAGATATTGTTGCTTTATTAAAACAGGCGATCAATAGTCAGGAAAAAGAAACAGATAAAAAACCAGGCATATTTGAACGTTTAATTGGCTCCCCATCCAATGCCGAAAAAGAAGTAGATTTTCAGGCAATGGCTTCAATTGTTGTGCATATAATACAGCTATTGCCCTGGCCTGAAAATATCAGGGGTGATGTTCAGTCATTAATGGATCAAACAGTAAAGAGTCAGACAGAAAAAGCAATTGGCAGTAATATTGGTCAGCTGGAAACATTGATTGACAAATGGAAAAACATAGGCGATGGAGAAGAAGAAAATGTAATAGCTGAAACACCAGTCGTGTCTCCAGTAGAGATTCTGGAAAAAATAAATCAGAGAATAAAGTGGCCAAATTCAAAACCCAAAGAAATAAAAAAGATAGAGTCTAATTTAAAAAATAACCCTGATGATCTCGATAAATTAATCTTTGAATATGCATTACAGATTGATAAGTTATTAGTAAATAATAAACCAGAGAAAGAGATTTCAGGTACAGAGCTAGAAGCTTATCGAAGCTGTGTTATTTCCTTTCTCAATCAGCTTGATAATAAAGAATCCCCTAATGGCAGAATAGCCGCACTACGTTTGTCAGCAATAGATGCTAAAGAAAGAAATGAGCTGGATAAACTTTCGGTTGATTTAGCTAATATAGTAGAGCATACGGAAACTAAAGATCAGAGTAGTGATTTTGATCTATCAGACTCTAATTCGCAGCCCACCATACAGGAATTACTAATCCGTCTGCTGGAACAACTGATTGTTCCAACTGATCTTCATCGAGATGTTGAAGATATGAAACTACGATTAGAAAAAGAAACAGCACCGGATGACTGGAAAAAGTTATTAAAAGATGTTGCGCTGCTTATTAATTCTATTCGTAATCATATGCAAAAAGAAAAAAATGAGTTTGAAAGTTTTTTGCAACAGATAACAACGCGACTTAAGGAAATGGATGTTTTCCTACAGAATGAAAGTGCCGTTGCTGAACTGGCAGAGCAGGAAGGTAAAATATTTGATGTAAAAGTAAATGCGCATGTAAAAAATATTCGTAATGATATATCGCAGGCATCAGATTTAGAAGGGCTTAAGAATACGGTAGAACATCGATTAGAAGATATTTCCAGGCACATCAAAAATTACAGGGATGTTGAGAATAAGCGCTATTCAAATGCACAAAAAAATGTATTTGAAATGCAGGATAAAATGATGTCTTTAGAAAAAGAAACAGAAAATCTAAGGCATGTTATTGTGCAGAAAAATAAGCAGGCACTTTTTGACGCGCTAACAGAAATACCTAATCGACTGGCTTATGATCAAAAAGCAGAAGAAGAGATTGCTCGTTGGAAACGATTTGATAATCCGCTTAGTCTGGCGATATGGGATGTGGATTTATTTAAAAAAGTTAATGATACTTATGGTCATAAAGCAGGTGATAAAGTTTTAAAAACAATAGCTCAATTGCTTAATAGTCGTATTAGGGAAACAGATTTTCTTGCGCGTTTTGGTGGTGAAGAGTTTGTTATGTTATTGCCGGGAACTATTGAAGAAGAAACGCTTCGTCTGGTTAATGGTTTAAGAAAGAAAATAGAAGTCTGTGGTTTTCACTATCACGGGGATGCTGTAAGTATTACTGTTTCATGTGGAGTCAGTAGTTTTAGAGAAGGCGATACACTTGAACGTGTTTTTGAAAGAGCAGATCAGGCGCTTTATAAAGCTAAGGAAAACGGACGCAATCAGTGTGTGATAGCATCCTGTCGTTCTGATTAGAACTAAATATCTGAAAACATCCTGTTGCAGATAGTTAAAATCAAAAGGTTTTTACCACGGAGGACTCAGAGAGCACAGAGTTTTTTTGGTTTGCGCTATGCGCAAACACAAGAAACAAGTCTTTCTCTGAGTCCTCCGTGGTGAATAGCTTTTGATTTTGGTTAACAACTGCTTATGACTAATCAGAGACAGGATAAACCCATGCCCATATTTCATCTCTGGCTTTATCATGCCATATTTCTCTAACATGGGCTTTTACGGTTGTTTTATTAACCCGCTGTAAAATTTCTTTTTTAGATGTGACATAAGATTTGTCATTAATGACTTTTTCTTTAATAGTGTGAATGCTGGCAATATCAACGCCATAACGCGCAGCTAAACGTTCTCTGGCACGGCTAATTGCAAGTTCTTCCTGATAGTGCCTGCCGCGGATGTGGGTTGTGCATGAACCAACTGCGCCATCTCCAGGGTTGTCAACCCATGCGGGCACAGGTTTAGTATTGTCTCCTCCACATGCGGTGAGAAAAATAATTAATATGGAAAATAAAAATATATTAAAAGAAGATCGCATAATTAGCCTTTTAAGTTGTTTTATATTTATTTATACGAGAGCGTACTTTTTTGACATAGTGTCTGGCTTCTTTAAAAATAAGTTGTTTGCGTAAGTGATTATAAACCTGGTCTGATGTCATTTTATTAATTTCATATAGTGCAGCACGCTTCCATTTTTTACGGCTGCCAAATCTGGATTTTTTATACTTACCTGCAAAGGCTCTAAACACATTTCCAGCGCCTGTGTTATAGGCGGCAATGGTTGCCCACTGGCGTGATTGCAGATTCTTTATGCCTTTCAGGTAAACATAATATAGACGGTTAATATAGGCTGTGCCCAGCCTGATATTATTGATGGGTTTGTATAAATAGGTATCACTGACAACGCGGTCTTTTTTGTATAAATGCCTGTATGCATCCCTTGCGCCACTTGTTGGCACAAGTTGCATTAACCCGAAAGCCGGCACAGGTGAGCGTGCGGTAGGATTAAACATGCTTTCGGTTTCCATAATGGCAAATACTAGAGCCGCAGGGATTTTTTGTTGTTCGGCATTTAGCTCTATATCGGCTTTATATTTTACAGCGCGTTTTTCTATATGATCGGGTATCAGTTTTAGCTGAGCTTTATAAATAGTGCGAGCCTGGCCATCATTGCCTTTAATGCGCTTCTTTTTTATGTGTTTAGTTATCTGAGTTGCCAGTCTGGAATAATCACGTTGATTTATTTGCTGACCATTTTGATTAGCAATCTGGCCTTTTAAAATAGCAGGCCCGGTGGATTGGCTTACTGGATTTTTGGCGATATCAATAACTGAACGATTGTCTCTGCCCAATTTTAATGTTTTGGTAATAGTATCCTGTAACTGTTTTTTAGCTTCAGTATCAGAGATGCTCTGGTCAGATGGTATGGCAATTTCTATATCTACAGTGCCCTTCTCAAAATCTACAATACTTCGATGATTCAGGTCACCCTGAAAGCTGACCCAGTTTTTGCTATTGGGCGTTATGGTGTTTTTATCTCCCCATATTTTAGAGACCTGATATTTATATCGGTCAAAGGCCGCCAGTATTTGCTGTTTATAGAGCTTGAATTCGTCTTTGGCTGACTGAAATTCAATATTTTCCTGAGATTTATAAGAGTCAAAATCAGACTGTGGCTGTAAAAAACCTTCAGAATTAGCCGTCTGGATAGAAGTAAAGCTTAGAAAAAATATAGATATTAAGGTTACATGCCTTAGCAAGATAGCTCTCCAGAATATTTGGTAATTTATGGATATTAGCATAGTGAGACGGGTGCTCTGTATTGTATGTAGGGATTTTCTGATTTTTTAAATTGCCATTGCGTATTTGCATTATCTCGGCTATGTTTAGCCTACTTAAATATAGAATAAATCACTATGGAGATGATGAATATGAATAAGGCTGCTTACCTGGTCGCAGGTGTTGCGATGTCTGCTCTTCTTGCAGGCTGTGGAGATAAAGTAAAAGAAGAGGTTGCTGATTGTGTATTCCCAGATGCGCCTGGAACCGCTGCTCCGGGCTGGGTGTGTGATGAACCCGTAGAAGGGGTGGAAGTATCAGCCGTGGGTTCTGCTCAAAAATCGGGTGCAGGTCATAGCTTTATGAAGCAGATGGCTGCGACAGATGCTCGCGTACAACTTGCGCAGCGTATGAAAGTACAGGTTAAAAACATGATTAAGCAGTATGTTGAAACAACCGGTGCTGCTGACACTGAAACAGTGGATAAAGTGATGACATCTGTTACTAAGCAGATTACTAATGAGTCACTTGTGGGTACAAAAATCTTCAAAACACGTACTAGTCCAACGGGAAGCCTGTATGTATTGCTAGGTATGGATCCAGCCAGTGTTGAAGAAGCTACAGAAAAAGCATTAAAAACAAGCATGAAGAATGAACGTGCTTTGTGGCAACAGTTTAAAGCTCAGAAAGGACAGGATGAGCTGGCAGCAGAAATCTCCAGGATGGATGGTCAGTAAAAGCTGTTGATGTTAAACAGGGCCGGTCATATGACCGGCCTTTTTTGTTTTAAATTTTAAGGAATAAGTTATGCTTCGGATGCGGTTATTAATGATTAGTATTGCGTCAGTTGGGTTAGTTGTTGCAACAGCCGTTGTTGCTGGTAATGCTGAATTTGATAAATGGATGAAGCAGGAAACACAAAGTTATCAGGAATATCGAGATAAGCGAGATAAGGAATTTACCAGCTTTTTAAAATCACAATGGAAGGAAATGCAGACTTTTCAGGGATTAGTACGAGATAAAACGCCTAAACCTGTAAAAATGCCAGTAGCACCAATCCCCAGACCTGTTGTTAAAAAACCAGTGCCGCAAATTAAACCTGGGCTACCGGGAGCAGATAAAAAGCCAGCATTGGTACAAACCCCGCCAAAACCCATTGCGCCACCGCCCGTTATAATTAAAGTGCCGCCTATTAAGCTTGCGCCAAAACCCATAATAATAAAACCAGTGCCTGTTGTTAAGTTACCAAAGGGCAGGCCTTTAGATATTAATTTTTATGGCCAGAAATTAAAATTTACTTATGATCCAAAATTAAAAGTTCGCCTTGCTTTACGCATTAATGAAAAAGCGATGAGCAACCACTGGTCTGCTTTAAGCAAGGGAGACTATGAGTCTTTGTTAAAGCAAATTAATGCACAGAGAAAACCCATGAATTTAAATGACTGGGGTTATGCATTATTAGTTAATGAAGTTTCAAAAGGAATAAATCCAGGCCGTAGTGAGCAATCTTTATTTACATGGTTTTTGCTAATTAAAGCAGGTTATCAGGCGCGTATAGCTTATGACTCGAATGAAGTGTTTTTATTATTGCCATCACGTCAGCAGATATATGCAGCCCCCTATTTTACCTTTGATAAAGTGCGCTATTATGCTTTAGGATTTGATGGTAAAAAACAGAAACCTGGCCGCGTGTTTACATATGATGGTCAATATCCTGGTGCAACTAAACGCCTGGATATGAACCTTAATAAAGCTATTTATACGGGTAGAAAAGAAAAAGATAAATACCTGAGCTTCAAATTCAAAGGAAAAAATTATCGAATTCGCGTGAGTTATGATAGAGAGACTATTGAGTTTTTAAAAACTTATCCGCAGATGAATATAAGTATGTATTTTAGTTCTACGGTAAATCGTTCAACAGGAAATCCACTGTTGGCTCAGTTAAAGCCATTAGTGGAAGGTAAGTCTGAGCAGGAAGCCGTTAACCTTTTGTTGCGCTTTGTACAAACAGCATTCAGATATAAAACAGATGAAGTTCAATTTGGTATAGAGAATTATCTATTTCCTGAGGAAACATTGTATTATCCTTACTCTGACTGCGAAGATCGTGCGGTTTTCTTTGCCTGGCTTGTACATAGATTATTAAGCCTTGATGTGGTCGGCCTTGATTTTCCTGGTCATATAGCAGCAGCAGTGCATTTTAATGAGAAGATAAGCGGCGACTCTTTTCGTTATGATGGCAAACGGTATGTAATAACAGACCCAACTTATATTAATGCAAGTGCAGGTATGACGATGCCTGATTATAAAAATAAGAAGCCAGGAGTTATTCGTATAATTTATTAAATTACAGTCAGCCAAATAAAAAAGCTTTGCACTAATGTGCGAAGCTTTTTTATTTGTCTATAAGAAATAAACTAAGTTGAGGAATATAAGTAATTAGTATCAGAACTGCTAACAGGACAAACATAAAGGGAATGGTGGCATGATATATTTCACCAATAGGTTTTTTAAATCGATAACTGGCAATAAATAAATTCATTCCAATAGGTGGTGTAAAATAACCGATTTGCATATTAGCCAGGAATATTATTCCAAGATGAATGGGATGAATTCCGTAGCCTAGAGCAATAGGTAAAATCAAAGGAACAACAATAACCAGCGCTGAAAATATATCCAGAACAGCGCCAAGAATAAGTAGAAAAATATTTAATAAAATTAGAAATGTTATTTTACTATCAATATGTTGTTGAATAAATTCAAATAGTCTGCTGGGAACTTCTGCATCAACAAAAACATTAGTTAATGCTAAAGATACGGCAAGTATTAATAATATACCGCCTACCATTACCATGGAATCACGCATTATATTAAATAAATTTTTTATAGATATTTCTTTGTAGATAAAAACTTCAATAATTAAAATATATAATGCAGTAACAGCTGCAGCTTCAGAAATTGCAAAAAAACCACTATAAATTCCACCTAATACAAATGGAGGCATAGGTAGTTCCCATCGCATATCCCATAATGCGCTTTTTAATCTTTGTAATGAAAAAGGTGTTTTTTCTATGTTTGAATTTCGGTTTGTATAAAAGGTATAAGCAGATAATGCAATAATCATAAGTGCTGCTGGAATCAACCCTGCAATAAACAATTGATTAAAAGTAATGGCTTCTCCAATATCAAGTTGCTGAGCAATGATTCCATAAAGTATTAAAGGTAGTGATGGAGGCAACAGCAAGCCTAAGCTTCCCGAGGAGGTGACAAGCCCCAGACTGAATTTGTCTGAATACCCTCCCTGACGTAATGCCGGATAGAGTAGTGCGCCCAGTGCGACAATAGTTACGCCTGATGCGCCAGTAAATGCGGTAAAAAATGCAGAAATAATAAATGCAATAATGGCCAGGCCATTGTTCATCCATCCTACAGTTGCCTGAGATAGATTAACTAAACGTTTTGATGTGTTGCTCTCACTAAGTAAGTAACCAGCAAAAGTAAATAAAGGCAGAGCTAATAATAAAGGTGTATTTGCAATTCGATATAATTCAATACCGATAACGGATAAATCTATTTCTTCAACATAAAATCCCAGTAGTGCGGCAGCAACAATTATAACAAATAGCGGTGCGCCTAATAGTGCGATTATAATTAATAAAATTGAAGCTGTTAGAATCATCTTAATCTTCGTTTGAAAAAGGTAATAATATATAACGAAGGGATATAACAGCAAAAGAAATGGGGATAATGGATTCACATATCCATAATGGGATGCTGGCAAAAGCTATGTCGCCACTTTCTTTTTCTAAAAGAATAAAACTAAAACTATAATATGCAACAATAGCGCAAATAATAGCAGTAAAAAACTGGCAAAATATTTTGCTGAATGCTGCGGTTTTTTCTGGCAGGTATTTAGATAGTAGATCAATATTAATATGTTTGTCATTACGACTGGCAATCATTGCGCCAATCAGGCCAAGCCAGAGTACTAATATTCTTAAGAAAGGATCACCCCATTGTATGCCGCTTTGAAAAAAGTTACGTAGAATAATTTGTAAAACAGCAAGCCCAAGCATTGAGGTTAATAAGGATACAATAATGCCATCTTCAATTTTATGAAGGATAAATATAGATTTTTTAAATAGATTATTGTGCCTGTTGTTCACTAAGCTGGGTCTGTTGTGATCTAAAGTTACTTAGGTGCATTAGAAATTCATCCATTGTCTCTTTAGATATGTTTCCATTCAACTTGATGTTGTTAATAGCAGCCTCTGATTTTTTATACCATTGGCTTAATTCATTTTTAGATGGGTTAACGAGTTTGATGCCCTGGTTTTGTAATGCGCTTATGGCTGCCAGGTTGTCTTTTCTATTTTTCTTGCCAATTTTAATAAAAGCTGCGGTCATGATTGACTTTACAATTTTCTGGTCATCTTTTTTTAATTTATAAAAAGTTTTTTTATCTAAAGCTAAAACGGCATAAGCATAGATTAGTGGGATATTGGTTATGTATTTTATTTGTGTGTGCCATTGTAAAGCAATAGCACCTATGGGTGGTATTGCTATGGTGTCAATCATATTAGATTGTAGCCCTGTTAAAACATCTGCAATACCTAGTGGTATAGGAGTGATGCCAAAAGCTGAAAATGCTGTTTGAGCAGATTTGTTGCCGGAGGGCGACCAGATTTTATGCTGTAATAAATCATCGGTGCTTTTAATGGCTGAATCAGACATTATATAGGCAAGGCCGCCTTCACTAAGGCCAAAGATTATGAGCCCAGATTTTTCAAAACCACTAATGATTTTTTGATCCATATGTTGGCGAACGTAATCAATTTCTGAGAAGTTTTTAAATACAAGAGGCAAGTTATAAACCTGGCTGTCCGGGAGGAATTTTGCTACAGAACCACTGGCCATGACGCCGCCATGTAACTGGTTAATGCGCATTTTTTTGAGAACTGAGTTGTCATCTCCCATAACCCCACCGGGGTAGAATTTAAACTTAACACGGTTATCGGTTCTTTTGGTAACCTCTTGTGCTGCATGTTTCATGGTTTTCATCCATGCTGAGCCGCCAGGTGCAAGTGTTGCAATTTTTAGTGTTTTTGCATTTGATGGAGTTGTGATGAGCTGGCTGCATAAAATGATTATGGAATAAAGAAAAAATTGTTTATGCATCAATGCTATTACCGAAAGGCCATTTATTTTTGAGTTAAATATTTTAATAGAAATATCCTGCCGTTATTAAAAATAATCATTTGAGCCAGCCAGTAATTCTTTTGCCTGTTTCTGGGCGGCGGTATTACTTAGTGTCATGCCTGGTACTCTTGGGTTTGTATTTAAAACTTCTTTAAGTAATTTGTCGTGTAGTTTTTTATCAAAAATAAGCCGTGAGTAATGGCGTGCGTACAAGACTTTTGCCATTAGATTTTTATTATTTGAAAGTAAAATAGCTTTTTCAAAGTGCTGTTTGCCTAATTCAGGTTTGCCGCCCATGGCAGGAGGAAGTAATGAATTGAGTACACCCATATATAGATGTGCGCCTGCGTGTTGATAGTTTTCATTCAATTCTAGCACTTTGTTCATAATTAGTTTTACCTGTGCTATTTGTGCAATAGCATTCCAGTCTTCAGTATTGGCCTGTATCCAGCTGGCCCAGGTAACGCCTAAAGTGTATAGCGTATCAATGTCATCTTCATCCATATTGGAAATTATAACCTGTACCTGGCTGTATTTTTGTGATGTGATATTACAGCCTTGTTCATTGTGCAGGCACATGGCTTTGCTGGCGAGGCGTAAGGCTTTCTGGAGTAATTTTTTTTTGCGGTTTTTGTTGCTAACAAATATGCCTGCATAAGCGTTTGTTAATGATGCTGAAGTTTTAAGCATGTTTTCGTCTTCAGGGTCATCCTCTAACATGCTGTCTATAAGAATTAAGTAAGCGGGTAAACCATCTGCAATAGTTTGCATGTCATCATTGTTTAGCACAGCACTGGATAAATTCTTTGAAAATCTTTCGCTAATAGAACAGCCGCTAATAAGAATAAGCAGGACGGTTAAAAAAATGTAGCGTAGAAAATTTAAATTCATGTGGTCGTATATTTAAGTGATTTGTGCTGGTATTTTTAGTCTCTAGTTGTGTTGTCACGTTAACATGCTATTTATGATTTTGTGATCAGCCAAAATAAAGTTTTGTATTTTTTATTTATTTTATGCAGTGTATATTATGGTGCTCTGCATTATATATCAATTGATGTGATAATTAAGGCAACTGTCAAACTCAATGGTTTTGTTGTTCTAAAATGCTGTGTCATATCACACAGGATTTGATCTTCGTCAATGTAATTTGACCCAGTTCAGGCACATTGTGTTATTCATATTTTTATGTAATAAATACAACCACACTCACTGGAGTTTACAATGATAAAAACAGCCAAGAAGGCGCTGGCACTGCTGACAGGCTTAGGGGTCGGTCTATCAGTTAGCACAAGCGCACTATCGGGCACAGCGCTTGATGATGTGATGAAGGCACGCGGCCTGACACAGAAAGATTTGCTGGCAGCAGCAAAAACCTATACACCAACTGGTGGCCGAGATGAATATCTGGCGTTTAGTTCTGGTGGCCAGAGTGGGCATGTTATTGTTTACGGTATCCCTTCAATGCGTATTTTGAAATACATTGGGGTATTTACACCAGAGCCATGGCAGGGCTATGGTTTTGATGAAGAATCAAAGAAAGTCCTGAGACAGGGTAATATTCGGGGTAAAGAAATCAATTTTGGTGATACTCATCATCCAGCCATTTCTGAAACCAATGGTGAATACGATGGCCGTTGGTTATTTATTAATGACAAGGCTAATCCACGAGTTGCTGTTATTGATTTGCATGACTTTGAAACCAAGCAAATTGTTGTTAATCCTGTGTTTAAATCTCAGCATGGTGGTGCATTCGTATCTGAAAATACAGAATATATTATTACTGCTGCTCAATATGCTACACCGTATGAAAATAAATATGTTCCTCTGGAGCAGTTCAATGACAAATACCGCGGTGGTATGACTTACTGGAAGTTTGACAGGAAAAAAGGTCGTATTGATGAGAAAAACTCATTTATTGTAATGGCACCACCTTACAGCCAGGATTTATCTGACTTTGGTAAAGGGCCATCACATGGCTGGTCATTCACCAACTCTTTCTGTTCAGAGCGTTATGTTGGCGGTATCGAGAAAGGTCGTCCTCCTTATGAGGCGGGCTGTTCTTCTAAAGATACTGACTTTATGCACGTTGTGAACTGGGAAAAAGCAGCAAAAGTTGTTAAAGCGGGTAAATTCAAGACTATTAATGGCGCTAAGGTCATCACTATCAAAACAGCCATTAAAGAAGGTCTGTTATATCTGATTCCAGAGCCAAAGAGTCCTCATGGCTCAGATGTAACACCTGATGGTAAATACATTATTGTATCCGGTAAGCTGGACAGCCATACCACGGTATATAGTTTTGACAAAATTATGAAAGCCATCAAGAACAAGAAGTTCGAAGGCAAAGATCCCTATGGTATCCCAATTATCTCAATGAAAGATACTGTGCATAAACAGGTTGAGCTAGGCTTAGGTCCATTGCACACCCAGTTTGATTCTAGAAAATGTATTGCTTATACATCTTTATATGTAGATTCAATGGTTGGTAAGTGGGATTACTGTAAAGGTAAACTACTGGATAAAATTTCTATCCACTATAACATTGGTCACCTGATGACAATGGAAGGTGATAGTAAGTCTCCTGATGGAAAATATCTGGTTGCTTTAAACAAGCTGGCAATTGACCGATTTAACCCTGTTGGCCCATTGCATCCGCAGAATCATCAGTTGATTGATATCAGCGGTGACAAAATGCAGCTGTTATACGATATGCCAATTCCACTGGGTGAACCTCACTATGTTGTTGCAATTAAAGCTGACAAGCTGAAACCTCACAATCGTTATAAGTCAGGTTGGAACAGCCGTGAAGACAAGCGCTCACCATTTAAAACACGTGCGGGTCGTGAAAAGACTGTGCATACACCAGGAAAAGTGGAAGTGTTTGGTACAACTATTCGCTCACACATCACGCCTGAAACTATTGAGGCAGAAGTGGGTGATGAAGTTATTATTCACTTAACCAACCTTGAACGTGCGGAAGATGAAGTGCATGGCTTTGCAGTGTATGGTCAGAATGTACAGTTGTCACTGGAGCCAGGTAAGACTGCAACGGCTCGCTTTATAGTGGATAAAGAGGGTGTTTTCCCTTACTACTGCACAGAGTTCTGCTCAGCATTGCATTTAGAAATGCAGGGCTATCTGTTAGTTAAGCCTAAAGGTTATAAAGGTAAGAAGGGTAAGATTCAGGAAGGTGTGAAGTATACCGAGGCTGATTATAACAAGCAGGTTAAGACCAATATTCAAACCCAGGCAATAATTGATTCAGTTGTTAAGTTTATCACTAGCCATAACTACACAGATTTCAAAATTGTAGTAGCGCTGGTAGAAGATGCAACCGATCAGTTAGGTTTTGCAGAAGAAGCGAAGAAAAAATCTGAAGCAGCCGCTGCCAAAAAAGATTGGCAAAATGCCATGTTATGGGCTAACCAGTGGTGGCAGTATCAGGTTAAGACTGCAGACATGGGTTTACGCGCCAAGACTTATCTAGAACAGAATGGTGCTAAGAAAATTAAGAAGTAGGCTTATAAATAAGTCGTAAAACGGGGGAGCATTTTGCTCCCCCATTTTTGTTTTATAAAAACTAAATAGCTTGATTCCTGTGTGGGTAAATAATACGGCTCAAGTTCCGGAGATTAAAGTAATGAAGAATAAAGTATTAACAATCGTTTCAGCACTATTATTATCAATGGCAGTTAACACATCTTACGCAATTGATGGTGCGGCTATATTTAAAAACCCTGCAAAAGGTGGCTGTGCTGCATGTCATGGTAAGGATGCTAAATCACCAATAATGAATAACTATCCAAAACTTGCGGGTCAAAATGAAGCGTATATTTTTCAGCAGTTAAAGGATATTAAAAGTGGCAAACGTAATAATGGTATGACGGCTGCAATGAAAGGCATAATGCATATGGTAAATGAAGACGAGATGAAAGCGATAGCAAAATATCTGTCATCATTAAAATAGCGGTTTTTATAAAAAATTTTGAGCAATTATTTTTTTGATAGACATCAAGGTAATTACTTAGTCAAATTGAAAAAATAACCATAACCATAACAATAACATTAAGATTAAATAAGAGAGCCGGATAAACATGTCCGGCTCTCTTGTCAGGAGAATATACATGACAGCAAGTAAAAAACTGATATCAACATTTTCTGCCATTTTTGTGGCAATGAGCTTCAGCGTGTCAGCACAGGCTGCGGGCTGGAATGTCGATGGTGGCGAAAAAGATGAAGCGATGCATTTAAAAGGTAATATGGAAGACGGCCTTGATGTATTTGAGGTCTGCTCAGCATGCCACTACCCTGAAGGCTGGGGTACAAAAGATGGTACTTTTCCACAGTTAGCGGGGCAACATAAAGAAGTGTTGATCAAACAGCTGGCTGATATTCGGGCGCGAAATCGTGATAATCCAACGATGTACCCTTTTGCACTGCCTGAATCAATTGGCAGTGCTCAGGCTCTGGCCGATGTTGTTGCCTATATCGCAAAATTGCCTATGAATCCTGATAATGGTAAAGGCAAATGGGCTAAAGGTACATCAGAACATTCGCAGGGCGAAAAATTATTTAAAGATAATTGTGTGAAGTGTCATGGTGATCATGGTGAGGGCAAAAAGGAAAAATACTATCCCAAAATACAGGGCCAGCACTATAAATATATGCTACGTCAGTTCGAGTGGATTCGTGATGGCAAACGCCGCAATGCAAATCCAGATATGGTTAAGCAAATTAAAGACTTTACAGATAAAGACATGGAAATGGTTATAAATTACGTCTCACGTATATCTGTACCTAAGAAAGATGTAGCGTCATCAAAAGACTGGAAAAATCCAGATTTTGATTAAAACCATGTAAAAACTTCCTCACAGAAGGAAGCTTATGGAATAAAATTTAACAGGGTACAGACGGGGTGCATATTGTAAGATATAGCACCCCGTATTTTTTTACGCCAAGCTTTTGAGGTTAAGTATGAATGACACTGCTAATAACAATAATAAACGTACACTATTAGTTGCGGGTTTAGCGGGCATTGCACTTGTATTATTAGCGATTGTTTATTTCACTCCAATCTGGTGGGTTTCACTTAAAGCACCCAATTATCCGCCTGAAGCATTTCCTGATGGTATTCGTATTCATTTTCATTTTAATGGAGTCTTTAACGGCTGCCAGAAAGTTGAAAGCACAGAAGTTATTGTAGAAGAGGCGCTTAATTGTGTTCATGAAATGGATACCATTAACCATTATGTTGGCATGTATCCCATTGCCAGTGGCGGACCAATTGAGCGAGTGCTTTCACAATTTCTGGTTACTTTTCTTGGTGTACTGATTGTTGCTTTTGTGATCCGAAAGAAGAAATTACGCGCAGTATTTATGAGTATTGGTTTTGGTGCAATAGCTGTCTGGATGTCTATGGCTATGTACAATGAAGGTGGTGTAATGATGCTGTCTGATGGTTATCGCGCAGCATTACAATCCTCACTTGATCTTGATGTGGAAGACATACAGCACTGGAGTGGGCTGGAAGCTGTAACAGAAAGTTATCGTGACACATTGGGTATTTATTTTCGACAACAGGAAATTATAGGCCCAAAAGTAGCATCGCTTGAAGCATGGACCAATGGTCTTATCTACGCACTTATGGCTGTGATGTTGTTACTTATTATTGGTCCTTTTATACACAATATTTTTTACTGGTTATTAGTTCTTGTTCCCATGATGTTACCGGTATTTTTTATTATCGATTATGCAGGGTGGTTATGGTATTTCGGTCATAACTTAAATGATATGGGTGCATTTACAGTTAAACCATTTATGCCAACTGTATTTGGGCAGGGTAAAGTGGCACAATTCTCAACCCATTCTTATCCCCATACGGGGTTTTTTATTATGATGGCAATATCAGCTGTTTTAGCTGTTGCTGCAATTACACGTCATCGGCAAATAGAAGATGAAGGTGTTTTGTAATTCTGAACTCTATAGTGATGAGAAATGTCATACTCGTAAACTTCAGTAAGTTATTAAGGATTTTTTAGGTAAAAGTAAATGAGGCGCTTATTCTTCTTAGTGTTTAGTATCGTATTGCTCATAAATAGCCAGCTAGTATTCGCGTCAGAATTAAAGCTGCTGCAGCCACTAATTGATGAAGCAAAAAAAGGCGACACAATTGTTTTAGAGCCAGGAATTTATAAAGGTCCAGTGACTATTGAGAAATCCATTACACTGGATGGCCAGGGTGAAGCAACAATAGATGCAGGAGGAGAAGGTTCGGTTATTTTTCTTGATACAGATGGTGCAGTGATTCGTGGCTTACGTTTAACTAATTCAGGTGAATCACACAATGACCTGGATTCTGGTGTTCAGGTTCGCGGCAATTTTAATGTTATAAAAGATAATATTATAGATAACTGTTTATTTGGAATTGATCTACAACAGTCAGAAAATAATATTGTACGACGGAATGAAATTAGCTCTAAACCTGTTGATCTTGGTATGCGCGGTGATGCTATTCGTTTATGGTATAGCTTTGGAAATAAAATAACTCATAATTATATTCATGATTCAAGAGATACCGTTGTCTGGTACTCAAAAAATAATATTATTTCACATAATAAATCGACTCGTGGTCGTTACGCGTTACATTTTATGTATGCACAATATAATAAAATTGAAAACAATAAATACTGGGATAATTCAGTCGGTATTTTCTTAATGTATTCTGATAGTGTTGAAATTAGAAACAATGAAATATCACATGCCTCTGGGCCAACGGGTGTGGCTATAGGCATGAAAGAAACATCGGATGTTATTATTGAAGGTAATAAATTACTTTATAATGCAGTAGGTGTTTATCTGGATGTTTCTCCTTTTCAGCCAGACACAGTTAATCTGATAAACAATAATCTGGTTGCATTTAATAATATTGGCGTTCGATTTTTAAATGACTGGCCGGGTAATCATTTTAATAAAAATATTTTTAAAAGTAATATTACATCAGTTTCCGTAAGCGATGGTGGTACAGCAAATCGAAATAAATGGGATGGTAATTACTGGGATAACTATGAAGGTTTTGATCTTAATAAAGATGGTATAGGTGATACACCGCATCGTTCATTTTCTTATGCGGATCGCTTGTGGATGGATGTGCCGTCAGCTCAGTTTTTTAAAGGCTCTCCTATGCTAGAGGTTTTAGATTTTCTGGAAAGACTTGCTCCATTTTCGCCACCTGAAATGGTATTCCAGGATTCAACCCCCAGGATTTATGTAGATTAATTATGAGCGATAAAGTTAATAAAAATGGAGCAGGAAAAAATAAAAAGCCACGCTTATCTCGTAAAGAGCGCGCACGTCGTGAATTTATTAGATCCGTTGTGCTGGCGGCAGGTGTCGTAGGTGTTGCAGGCGCAGGTTATTACCCAGTAGTAAAAAATAAAGCTTTGCGTTTACGTCCACCGGGCGCACTAGATGAAGATGAGTTTCTAGCAGCCTGTATTAAGTGTGGTCAATGTGTTCAGGTATGTCCTGTAGAAGCTATAAAGCTTGCAGATATTATGGATGGTTTTGGTATTGGTGTGCCTTATATTGATGCGCGTCCACAGGCCTGTGATTTTTCCTGTGATGGAATGCAATGTGTCCTCGCCTGTCCAACGGGCGCTTTAACTCATGAGTTAAATTATTCACATGAAACTCGAATGGGGTTTGCACGATTATCTCGTCCGCATAAATGTCTGGCAGTACAGGGTAAAGGTTTTAAAGGTTTAGCCAGAGGAGCTGAATTTAAAGGTAAATTGCGTTATGACGATATTGATCGCTGGGTGCCACAATCTGTTGCAGAGCAGAACTATGATATTGAACTATGTGATCTTTGTGTTCGCCAGTGCCCTATTGAAATTCGTCGTAATCAATGTGATGCAGGCAAGCCACCATCGGGTGATAAAAATCAGTGCCCACCTAAAAAGGCAATTGAACTCATTGCAATTGATGAACAATCAGGTAGTGCAGCAATGAGGCCAGAAGTTATGGAGGGTTGTGTAGGTTGTGGCGTATGTGAAATGATTTGTCCTGTTGATCCGCCCGCTATTGTTATTGATGCACGTAAGGAAGCACCAGTAGCATGAATTATATAAAAGAATCATTAGCTCAGTTGTTTGGTGCAAGTCCTAAAAAACCTCTAAAGGAAGAGATTAAACCTGCGGCACAGGAAATTCATTTTTATAAAAAAGCCAATCCAGTTAGTAAAGCGTACATAGAAGAATTACATGCTGCTGGACATGGTAATAAATGGCGTAATCGTCGTTGGCTAACTCTATTATTTATAAACCTGTTATTTGTACTTTCGTATTATCTTGATATTCAACTTTTAGAAGGTGCGCTAACAGCATCACGATTTGCTGGCTTTCATATGGCTGATTTAAATTCGGCATTGCAGGTTATGCTGGCATTTAAAGAAGTGGTTTTAAACTTAATAATAGGAACAACAACAATTTTGATTATGTGGCTATTGCTTGGTGGCCGCACATTCTGTTCCTGGGTTTGCCCTTATCATTTACTGGCAGAATGGGCAGAAGCAGTTCATCTTTGGCTGGTTAATAAAAAGATAATTGAAAATAAAACATTTCATCGTGGCATGCGAACCATTCTTTATGTTGTTTTTGCCTTACTGGCTTTTGTTACTGGCTATACAGTATTTGAAACGATTTCACCAACAGGAATATTAAGTCGCGCATTAATCTACGGTCCTGGTTTTGCATTGATATGGGTGGGTGTGCTTTTATTATTTGAAGTATTTGTTTCGCGTCGTGCATGGTGTCGTTATGTTTGCCCTATTGGTATGACATACGGCATAGTTGGTGTGATTTCACCCATGCGCGTTACTTATCATGCAAAAGATTGTGCGCATGAAGGTGATTGCAGAAAAGTTTGTTTAGTGCCGCATGTTTTAGAACCAACGATTAAAGGCAGAGCCAGAGATCATCGTATTGATCTGGGTGCAGATTGTACACGCTGTGGTTTATGTATAGATCTTTGCCCAACAGATTCACTAAGATTTGAATTTAAAATGCCAGGTCAGAAAAATATAGATCATAAAAATCAGGTAAGTAATCATGATTGAGTTTCAGCAGGTCAGTAAACAATTTAAAAAAGTATCCGTATTAAAGAAAATTAATTTGAATCTTGATGCAGGTAATCGTGTTGCGCTTGTCGGCTCAAATGGTGCAGGTAAAACAACATTAATAAGATGCCTGTTGGGAGAATATAATTATGATGGAGCTGTTTTAGTTGATGGATTAAATCCACGTGATAATCGTCAACTGGTTTTAAAACGTATCGGTTTTGTACCGCAATTGCCACCACCTTTAAAAATGCCTGTGGGTCAGTTAATAAATTTCTCAGCCAGTGTTTGTGATGCAGATGCAGACAGAATGAAACATGTTGCAAAACGACTGGGGCTGGATGTTGAACAAATAATTAATCGTCCTTTTGTTAAATTATCGGGTGGTCAGAAACAGAAATTACTTATTAGTATTGCGCTGGGTCGTGATACAGATATTTTAATTCTGGATGAACCTGCTGCTAATCTTGACCCTGAAGCACGACATATATTCTTTCAGTTATTATCAGAAAAACCAGAACATACCATTATGTTAATTTCCAGCCATCGACTTGATGAAGTTGCATCATTAGTAAATAGAGTGATTGAAATGGATCAGGGGCAGGTGGTACTGGATGATCATGTTGAAGACCTTGTCGATTTAACCAGTAAGCTCTATTGCAGAATCGGTTTAATAAAAGCAGAACCGGCATTTTCCAAAGCGATTAGTGACTGGGGCTTTACAGAGTCAGGTGACGGAAAAATATGGCAGGGCCAGGTTGCCGGGCCAGATCGGTTACGTTTTCTTGGCGTACTATCTCGATATGCAGGCCTGCTTTCAAGCATACAGATGGATGAACAGGAGGTTGAGTATCATGCATAAAATACTGGCATTATTTTTACTTGTGTTTTTAACCGCCTGTGAAAAAAATCAGACAGGTCCCGTTGAAGTTAAATGGGATCGTGATGCATGCGAACGTTGCCGTATGGTGTTAAGTGATCGTATGCATGCTGCTCAAATTAGAGGTGGAGAAGAAGGCAGTAAATCAAAGATTTATAAATTTGATGATATCGGTGGCGCTATTCTCTGGTTACAGGATAAGTCATGGAAAGATGATGCAAAAACAGAAATCTGGGTTAATGATCATCGAGATGGTCGCTGGCTGGCGGCACATGATTCATGGTTTATTAAAGGTCATATTACACCCATGGAATTTGGTCTGGGTGCGCAGGATATGAAAACAGAAGATGCAATGAGTTATAGAGAAGCGGTAAATTATATAATTGATCGTGAACAGCGATTTAATAAATCAGGCGCAGATCTAAAAGGGCAAATGCATGAACACCAGCACTGAAGCAATAGTTGATAAACTGAGTTTGAATGAAAAACAATTACAACTTAAGTCGGCATCTGGCACTATGTCCACCATGAAACATCTATGGTTAACTGCCTGGGCAGATATTGTCGAATCGATGCGAGCGCGCTGGTTTATGGTGTATGCCGGAATATTCGGCAGTATTGTGGTTTTATTATTTGTCTTTGGTCTGACCGAATCACGGATAATGGGCTTTACTGGCCTGTCTCGTTTGTTAATAACCTATATACAGCTCACCATGGCGATACTGCCTATTTTTGTATTGATTACCACTGTCAGATCGGTTGCAGGAGATCGTGAGGCAGGAGTATTCGAATACATGCTGTCATTGCCGGTATCACTGTCTGCATGGTACTGGGGTAAAACATTTGGGCGTTTTGCTGTTATTTTTATGCCAGTATTTATGGCCATGTTAATTGCGATAATTGTCGGTGTTATTCGTGGCGCAGAAGTGCCATGGACATTATTTACTTATTACACGGGTTTACTTATTGTTCTTTCATGGTGCTTTCTTGGCATCGGCATGTTGATATCAAGCATTGCAAGAACGGCTGATGTTGCCACAGGTGCGGCATTTGTTATCTGGTTAGTATTAATATTATTTCTGGATTTAATTTTGCTCGGTATTATGGTGCAGGAAGGCTTAAGTATGGAAGCCGCTGTGGCCGCATCGCTGGTTAATCCATTACAGGTTTTTAGAACAGCGGCAATGATGTTGTTTGATTCAAAATTGATACTGCTTGGGCCAACCGCGTATGTTATTTTAGATAACTTTAGCGTGAATGGTTATTTAACTTTTGCACTGTTATATCCATTGTTAATCGGTACTGTAGCAGCAAGCACAGGTTACTGGTTATTTAAACGCAGTGATTTGCCATAATTATTCAGTTCACTCCTGCACTCTATTAGAGCAACCTGAACAGGTTCTTTTTTACAGGGTAGGGCAGGAAAGGAAATATAAATGAGTGAACCCAATACACAAATTTTCCACGGCCAAACTCTTGGCAATAAAATAGCGACTTATATTGCAGCAACACGCCCTCCATTTTTAACTGCATCAATACTTCCTGTTATTGCTGGCCTCGCTTTAGTTTGGGGAGAAATTAATTCATTAAATTTTGGCCTGGGTTTTTTAACCATTTTAAATATTATATTTATTCATGCAGGCTCCAATGTGCTTAATGATTATTTTGATGCGCGAAATGGAACGGATGACGCTAATACCAGTCGTATTTTTCCCTTCTCGGGCGGCAGTCGTTTTATACAAAATGGTGTTATGTCAGAAGAGCAAATGTTCAAGTATGGTTTTACATTAATGATGCTAGGTACAGTGCTTGGTGTTGCAATGACCGTTATTACCGGGCCGTTTATTTTAATTGTTGGTTTAATTGGTGGTTTGTTAGCTATTTTTTATTCAGCGCCACCCTGTCTTGCGTGCAGAGGTTTGGGTGATATAACTATAGCCCTCTGTTTTGGTGTCTTGCCTGTTGTGGGCACGGCATTTATCCAGACAGGAGAAATAATGACTTCGGCAATCTGGTTGGGAGCAGTGATAGGTTGTTTTGTTGCAGCAATACTCTGGGTAAATTCAATACCTGATATCGACGCTGATCGAAAAGCAAATAAAATGACATTACCCGCAAGGCTAGGCAAAGATATTGCCACGCATGGCTTAGGATTATGGTTTGCATTAGGCTATGTCATTTTATTTTTTTCGCCATTACCTGCAACAAGTTACATTAGTTTGATAGCCATTATCCCCGCAGCAAAAGCAGCCAAAGGATTAGTTGATGGTAATTTAATGCCGGCTATACCTATGACGCTAATGACTCATGCTGCTGTTTGTGTTTTATTAGCTATAGGCTGCGCTATTTAATGTAGGAGTGGCTTTAGCCGCGATTAATCTTTTGTCTAGATAATATCGCTGCTAAAGCTGCTCCTACAAAAATAATAAATATTTAAAAGGTTTAGTATGTGTAAAAAATGCTGGGTAATTGTTGCTCTGTTAATTGTTTTAGTGACAGGCATGTTTATGAAGTTTGTTATTTTAGGTGAAACTGAAAAGCATGCCGATGGTAGAACAGCAATCAAATTAACAGAAGATGAAAAAAATATAGTATTAAGTGAAATGCGAGTATTTTTAATGAGCGTGCAACAAATTACTCAGGGCATTATTGATAAAGACATGCAGGCAGTTTCAAAATCTGCTCGACAGGTAGGTGCTGCTGCACAGGGTGGTGTGCCTGGTTCACTCATTAGAAAATTACCCATAGAGTTTAAAAAATTAGGTTTTGATACCCATTCAAAATTTGATCAGTTAGCACTAGATGCGGAACAGATGGGTGATGAGGAGTATGCGCTAACTCAGTTAAGTGAATTAATGCAGAATTGTGTGAGCTGTCATTCTGCTTTTAGATTTGTTGGAACGAAATAGGCTGCATATAGTTTTATAGTTATAAAGCCAAAAAAAAATGGTTAAGCTTTATTTATCATCAAGAATGGATAAATAAGAAAGAATATTATGTATTTGTTCTTCTGTGAAATGAGACAGAAATGCTTCATCAGGCGCATCTTTATCGTGGATGCGTTTTTTATTTATAAACATTTTAATCTGGCGTTTTAAATATTTGCTATATTGACCCGTTAGCATGGGTGCGCCTTTTTTGGGTTTGCCTTCGCCTTTTCTGCCGTGGCATGTTTTGCATTCTTTTTTATAGAGTTTTTTTCCAGCTTTAATATTACCATCAAGTTTTGCAATATTAAGCAGCTTTTTAGTCATCATCATACGTTCGTATGCGTCAAATTTTACATCTTTCACCAGGGGTGGTAATTTTGTGACCAGCTTTATTGATTCTAAATAAGCAGCTACATCAACTATTTCCTGGTCTGGAAGCTGGCCTTTATCAAGGTATTCCAGCATGGGCATATTGGGTCGAATTTTATCTCTAAATAAATGCAATTGATTTATGATATAAGCTGCGGGCAGGCTGGCCAGGCGTGGGTATTCGCCACCTTTACCACCTTCGGCGTATTCGCCATGACAGCCGGCGCAGGTTTCGTTTATCTCTTCACCTATTTCAAGGTCGGGTGGGTTTAGTTTTTCAGCAAATGATGGGCCTGTTATTAGAGTAAACAGGATAAATAATAGTTTTATGGCGGGTTTGTAAAGTGCAGAGAAATATTTATTAATAAGACCATAAAGATTTTTTCTTTTATTTGCGTTCATTTGTGTTTTCTTTTTCTTCTTTCCTAATCTTTGGCTAAGAGCTATTAACCAAAAATATCATGCGTAATATTATTAAACCATGAATGCGCATAGTCTGCTTCACGTTGTCGCATATGATTACTTGCATCTATCGGTGTAAGACCACCCGCATTTTCAATTTTTATTATTTTACCATTTTCAAAGCCATAAACCATGGCAACAGAAATAGCATCACCAGGTGCAATTATGCTGTAGCAGGTATTAATTAATGATGGCTGGATTAAATCACTGTCATTAAAAAGTGAAACAATTGCAGCAGCACATACTTTAGCTTCTGAGTTGGCGGCATAGCCTGATTTTGGTAGTGGCGATGCTGTGGTGCTATCACCAATTACATGAATGTTTTTATGTATTTTAGATTCAAAAGTACTGTGATCAACTGGGCACCAGCCTGATTTATCGGTAAGGCCAGTAGTAAAAGCCAGTTTACCTGCTTTTTGTGGCGGAATAATATTAATTACATCGGCCTTAAAATCATCTGCCTGAGCAGAAATAGTTTTTGTTTTTGCATTAACACTTTCTACATGGCCCCCGTTAGAACTGCCAATCCATTCAATTAAACTATTATCAGTGCCATAACCATAATGCCGTTTCCATCCCGCTTCAAAAAGTTTCTGTTTGGAAAATTTATCTTTGTCATCCAGAATAATAATTTTAGATTTTGGTTTATGTTTTTTTAAGTAATGTGCAATCTGTGATGCGCGCTCATAAGGTGCGGGAGGGCAGCGAAATGGATTGGCAGGTGGCGCAATAATTACTTTGCCGCCATCTGGCATGGCTTCAAGTTGTTTTTTTAATATGAGTGTTTGTGAGCCAGCCTGATATGAATGAGGAATTATTTCTGATACCTCTTCGCTGTAACCTTCTATTTCATCCCATCTAAAGTCTATACCGGGTGAAATTATGCAGCGATCATATTTAAAAATTTTTCCACCACTAATGCTAATAGTCTGTTTATTGGTGTCAATTTTTGATGCAATATCATGAACAACTTTCACGCCGCGTTTTGTTAAAGCATCGTAAGTAAATTGCAGTGTTTTAAATTTGCGTTCACCACCAAGAAACTCATTGCTCATAAAACAGGTGGTGTAATACTTTTTAGGTTCAATGAGGGTGATATCAATACTGCTGTCCATAATATGCAGATATTTTGCAGCAGTGACGCCACCAATACCGCCACCTACGATAACCACTTTTTTATTTTTAGCGGCATGAATCCAGGGGCTAAATGTTAAACAGCTGGATGCAGTAGCAGCTAAAGAAAGTTTTAAAAATTGACGACGTGACATAGTGATACCTTATATTCTGGTCTTATTTTTGAGCAGCATAAAAATTTAATAATTGTTCAATGCCCTGCTGTCCCATCTGCTTATGAATCTTGCGTAGCTTGAGTAGCATCTTGGTGGGTATTTCGCGTTTTCCACTTAAAATATCGGCAATGGTGTAACGTAAATAAGGTGTTTTCTGACCAGCTAAAATACCGGCATCATCATCTGAAGCACGGCCACCATCTTCATGGCATTTTTCACAATTATCTGCATGTATTTTTTTGCCCTTTTCAACTAAAGCAGTAGTGTGTTTTTGAGTTGTAGGGATTAAAGTCTGGCTGGAAAAAAACTCAGACATAAGTTCTATTTGTTCCTCACTGTAGCCTTTGGCTATTCTGTTCATTATTGTTGCTGGGCGCTCATCTTCTTTAAAGGCTTCCATTGCATCGATAAAGTAATCGGGGGAAATACCTGCAATACTGGGTGTTGCAGGCCCCTGACTAGAGCCGTTATGGCCATGGCAGGCTGCGCAGGCATTGGTCAGCATAGTGGCTTCAGTTGGTGCTTGTGCGTTTACAGTAAGACTAAACAATATGCCTGTTATAAAGCTTATTGAGTAAAAAATTTTACACGTCATATTGTGTTTGCCCTTTGTTGTGCCGGTTTAGTTTTATTTCAATACCAAATTGTGATTTTCCCCAGGTATTAACTGTAAAAAATCATAGCTATTCATCTTGGTTATTTTAGCTTAAAGAGTCATTGTTGTAGGTCAAAAAAATTAGTTGCTTTTAGCTGCTATAAATTAGTCTGTTGTTT
Source organism: uncultured Thiotrichaceae bacterium (assembly GCA_964522445.1). Taxonomy (GTDB): domain Bacteria; phylum Pseudomonadota; class Gammaproteobacteria; order SZUA-229; family SZUA-229; genus CAZFUY01. The sequence goes on from CAZFUY010000001.1 coordinate 46,510, forward strand.
TGATAATTCCCATAAGGAAAGTTTATGTATAAATTAACAATACTTGCGCTGACGCAAAGTATATTAGCAAATACTAATATATAAGTTATAGCTAAGAGGTAAATAAATTATGAAGATCTTAATCCTTAACTGATAGAGGAGAGTAGCCATGATGAAGTCAGTGGTTAGTTTTATAGGCGGGATAGTGTTTACGGGTGTAGTGGCCTGGAATATGGCAGGTAGCATGATGCTAAGAGAAGTTGAAAGTCCTTTTGGTGTGGAAGAAACCGCCGCACGTATTCAAAGGAATATTCAGTCTTTATCTGGTAACGGCTGGTCATTATCTGGTTTGCGCAATCCTGCTCGTGCAGTAGCTAATTCGGGCACTAATGTACCGCCTGTGTTGTTAATTGAAGCGTGTAGTACCAAATACTCAGGCCCTATTCTGAAAGGTGATGAAACACGTATTCTTTCTATTCTTATGCCATGCACTATTACTGTTTATAAGAAAGATGATGGCAAGACATATGTTGGTCTAATGAACTCAGCGCTTATGGGGCGCATGTTTGGCCCCCTGGTGGGTGAAATTATGGGTGAAGTGGCTAAGGATCAAAAAGTATTTGTAACCTTTGATCCTAAAAAACCTGCACCACCATTAATCAAGATCCGCCCTGGTGGCGGTGGTGCGGGTGGTAAGGCAGCGGATGGTTGCTAAAACTCACATCAACCCAGATTATTCCATGAGGAGGCAATATGTCTAAGCAAATTAACAAAGGCTCTGTGTTTGCAACAGCTTTTGTCATGAGTCTGGCATTTATTGGGTCTACACAGGCCAGTACAGATGCCAGCACAACTGACAAAACTGTAAGCGGGGCAATAGATGTGTTCGGGATTGCTGCTGATACACCAGCAAAAAAATCTACCGCAGATCATTCCAGGTTTAAAGAGCTGCAGGTAAATTTTAAAAGCGGCCCTGAAGTCACAAAGGCCTGTTTGACCTGCCATACCGAGGCAGCCAAACAGTTACATAAAACAAAACACTGGAGCTGGGATTACATTAATGGAGATACCAAACAGCATTTAGGTAAGAAGAATGTCATCAATAATTTCTGTACTTCAGTGCCATCTAACTACAAATTCTGCTCAGCATGTCATATTGGTTATGGATGGAAAGATGACAAGTTTGATTTTGCTGTAGAAGAAAATGTAGATTGTGTGGTTTGTCATGACACCACTGGCAGCTATAAAAAACTGCCAGGACTTGCGGGTCATCCAAATTACAAAACGATTGAATGGCCACCTCATTCAGGTAAATTCAGGCCACCAACAGATCTGAAACGTGTCGCTCAGAATGTGGGTAAAACCAGCCGTGCAAGCTGTGGCGCATGTCATTTTAGAGGTGGCGGTGGTGATGCAGTGAAGCATGGTGATCTGGATAGTTCATTAACTAATCCATCTCGTTATCTTGATGTTCACATGGATGCCAAAGGTCTTAACTTCTCATGTGCAAAATGTCATACCAGTGACCAGCATGAAGTTGCCGGTAGTCGTTATCAGCCCACTGCCGCTGATGAGCAGGGTGTAATAACTCGTGGCAGTAAAGATGAGCGTAATGCAGCTACCTGTGTAGCCTGTCATGGCAATGAGCCTCATCCAGAAAAAGCAGCAAAAATGAATGAGCATACTGACAAGCTGGCTTGCCAGACATGCCATATTCCTGCTTTTGCGCGGGGTAATAAGCACACAAAGATGAGCTGGGACTGGTCAACTTTAGGTGATCTGGATGAACAGGGGCATCGCAAACGTATCTGGGGTTCAGATGGCATGGTTAAGTATGATAGTAAAAAAGGAAGCTTTACTCATGACCGTTATGTGATTCCTGAATATCAGTGGTTCAATGGTGAAGTTGAGTTTACTTTGGCGGATACCGTGTTTGATCCGAATGAAATATTGAAAATCAACTCATTCAAAGGCAGTGCAGAAGATGGTAAATCTCGCATATGGCCAACCAAAGTATTCCGTGGCAAACAAATGTATGACAAGGTTAAAAATACATTAGTGGTAACCAGTTTGTCCGATGATCCTGATACTGCATTATGGAAAAACTACGACATCAAAAAAGCAGTTGAATTTGGAATGAAAAGTGTAGGCAGAGAATTCAGTGGAGAAGTGGGCTGGATTGAAACTGAAATGAGCTGGCCTATAACTCACATGGTTGCTCCTAAGGAAGATGCCGTTGAATGTCATCAGTGCCATCGTGACGGTGGTCGTTTAAAAGATATTAAAGGTATTTATATTCCAGGAGCTAACAACACACCGCTGCTTGATAAATTAGGTTTTGGTGCAGCATTGCTTACATTAATCGGTGTGTTATTCCATGGTTTGATTCGTGTTCTTATGCATAAGAGAGGAGGGTAAGACAATGGCTGAAAGAATTTATATATTCAAACGGTTTGAACGTTTCTGGCATTGGGCTCAGGCTCTGCTTATCATTATTATGCTGATAACAGGTTTTGAAGTTCATGGAAGTTACACCCTCTTTGGATTTGAAGATGCGGTGCAATATCACACCATTGCCGCATGGACGCTGGTTAGTTTATGGGTGTTTGCTGTGTTCTGGCATTTCACAACAGGAGAGTGGAAACAATATATTCCAACGCTGGAAAAAGTGGATGCAATGATGAAGTATTACTTAACAGGCATCTTCACTGATGCACCCCATCCTGTTAAACAAACCACATTAAGTAAACATAATCCTCTGCAAAGACTGGCTTACCTGTTTGTATTAATGATGATCAACCCATTAATCTGGACAACAGGCTGGTTCTATCTGTTTTACAGTTCATGGGAAGGCTGGGGACTGGGATGGTTGAGTCTGGAATGGGTTGCCTTTTTTCATGTGATAGCGGCATTTATGATGCTGATATTTCTAATTGCACATGTCTATCTGGGAACAGCAGGCCATACAGTAACTTCACATATAAAAGCAATGATTACTGGTTGGGAAGAAGTGGATTAATAAAGGTATATCCCCTCCCTCTTTACGAGGGAGGGTTAGGGGGGAGGATACTAAGTAACCGGAAAATAAAATATGAAATTAATTTTAAAAGTACTGTTAGTGCTATTAATAATAAATAATGTATTTGCAAATAACAGGGAAGATTCTATTCCTCATGTCTCAAAAAAAGCACAGGATAGTTTTCAGTTTGATTATGCCTATGCAGATTTACACAGGGCATTTGCTATAGCGCCCGGTGGAGCATGGTCATGGAGCTCGGGCAGCCCAACGGTTGAAGATGCAAAAAAAACAGCGCTGGAAAAATGTAATTCCTATACACAGCAAACCTGTATTTTATATGCGGTTGATAACGAATTAACTTTTAACAGACAGCAATGGTACAGATTATGGGGGCCATATAAAACAGAACAACAGGCAAAAAAATCACAGCGGGGTGTAAAAAATGGCCAGATTTTCCCCAATCTGGAATATAAAGATTTAAATGGAAAAAAGAAATCTATACACGACCTAAAAGATAAAGTGGTATTTGTGCATTTATGGGGATGCTGGTGTCCTTCATGTAAATATGAATTTGCATCATTAATTGATATGTACAGAATTTTAAAAGATATTGCAGGTGATCAGGTTGAGTTTGTAATTTTACAGGCAAGAGAGCCAATAGAAGATGCGTTAAGATGGGCGAAATCAAGAGGCTTTGATGCTCTGCCATTATCTGACTCAGGTGTAAAAAATGAAGATGACAAAGAGTTTCGCTTAAAAGGGGGAGGAAGAATTGCTGATAGAGAAATAGCGAAAGTTTTTCCTGCCAGTTATGTTTTAGATAAGCAGGGTGTTATTGTTTTTTCTCATATGGGTTCGATTTCTAACTGGACTGAATTTGTGCCGTTTATTAATGACGTTGTAAAAAACTCAGGGAAAGATTAGAGTATTCCTGGCTTAATTCATGTTGTTTTTTAATAACCATGTTTCAGCTTTTTCTACATGGTCAAAATGTAGCAATTCAATTCCTTTAAGGTTTAGCATGTTTTCCAGAATCGTATTTTTATTATTTAAACTGGGAGTAACAACGGCGATTCTCCAATTGCTCTCTACTAATCGGGAAAGACTATCGCCTATTAAAAGTATTGACTCCATAGTTAAAGTTTCAGTTAACCATTGTTTTGCTTTTATTAAAATCCGAGTATTTTTGTGAGCCTGTTGTAGAAGATGAGCCTGAAAAGTCATTAGCTTTAGAGAATTAATATCCCAGTCATCTAACAGATCAATTGTTAAAAAGCGGCCGCATTGCGAAAGAGACAGATCATTAGTCATCGTAATTGCTCTTTTTCTTTCTCCAGATATTTTTTAAATATTCGGCTGAAATGAGCTACATCCTTATAGCCGACCATGGCTGTAATTTCTTTTGTGGTATAGCCTTTCTGGTTCAGACTTTTTGCATAATTCATTCGCAAACCAAAAATATAACTGCTGCAGGAACAGTTAAGATATTTTTTTACTTTTCGTTGTAGCTGGCGTTTGCTGTGAGCCATTTCATGAGCAAGATTATCAACAGAAAATTCGCCTTCCTGGATTAATGTTTCAGAGATTTCTTTTAGTTTTTCCAGGAACTGCTGTTCTTTGCTTGGTAAACCGCTGCTGATAGTTGTATCACCAGAAACAAAATGATTACGACACCAGTTGATTATACGTTGACGGTTTTTGAGTTGAGCTTTGACTCTAACCAGTAATTCATTATTTAAAAAAGGTTTGGAAATGTAGTCATCAGCGCCAAGTTCCAGCCCTGCAATAATATCTTTCTCTGTATCAAGTGATGAGATCACTAAAATAGGGATATGAGCCGTTAATTCGTCCTGTTTTAAGGTTTCTAAAATTTTTAGCCCACTGCCATCGGGTAGTTTTATATCACACAGGATTAGATCAGGGAGATCCAGATAGGATTTTTCGAGAGCGCTCTCGACTGTTTCGGCAATACTAACAGAGTAGTAAGGAGATAAAATTTCTGAGAGCAGCATTGACATCATGCTTTCATCCTCAACAATCAGGATACATGTCTGCATTTCTTTTTTCTTGTTTTGCCCATCAAGAAGCATTAAATCATCCTTTTCACTTCTAGTGATGATCAGTTCTTTAAATTAATTAAGAGTTACGGAAACTACACTAAAACTCACAAAATTTAGAGTGATTTATTCACATTGGCACAATATCCCTTAATTCTGTCATCTTATTCTAAAACAACACTGAATTTCTTAATAAATTCAATTAGATATATTATTGCAGGTATTATATTTTATAGTGTTGCATGTTTATGCTTATGTTTTAAATCAAAAAATAATAAGCAGTAAATTTACTTGCGTTATTTGCGATTTATCTATTAATGTTATTGATTGCAGGTATTAAAAACAGCCAGTTATTAGAAGCTGGTTTTATCTGGGATTTTCTGAAAATAAGTGTGTATGTATGAAATATATGGATCAGGCAGAATTATTACATATTAGGGTAATTAGGCCCTCCACCTCCTTCAGGTGTTAGCCAGACAATATTTCCTGTTGGGTCTTTAATATCACAGGTTTTACAATGTAAGCAGTTTTGAGCATTAATCTGTAATTTTGGTGTCCCATCCTCTTCTATTAACTCATAAACCCCTGCAGGGCAATAACATAACTCGGGCATATTATATTTTTCCAGATTAACCTGAATTGGAATATTTTTATCTTTTAGTTTGAGATGTACAGGTTGATCTTCTTCATGGCTGGTATTTGAAATAAATACAGAACTTAATCGATCAAAACTTATTATGCCGTCAGGTTTTGGATAGTTAATGGCTTTTGTTTTTGTGCTGGTTTTTAGCTGTTCACGATCTTTTCCGTGATGATGCAATGTCCATGGTGCTTTTCCGCGTAATAGTTTGAGATCAATTCCAGTATGAAGTGTGCCACCCCATAGGCCCCACTTTGAGAAAGCAGGTCTAAAGTTTCTTGCCAGTTTTAGTTCTTTATAAAGCCAGGATTTTTTTAATTCCTGTGGGTAGTTTTCTAATAGATCATGGCTGCGGTTTTCTTCAAGCGCAGTAAAAATAGATTCTGCTGCAAGCATTCCGCTTTTCATGGCTGTGTGTATGCCTTTTATTTTAGAGACGTTAAGAAATCCTGCACTACAGCCAATTAACGCGCCACCGGGGAAAATTAAATCAGGTATTGACTGTAAGCCGCCTTCATTTAGCGCTCGTGCTCCGTATGCAATTCGTTCCCCTCCCTCAAATACTTTTTTAATAGCAGGGTGAGTTTTAAATCGTTGGAACTCTTCATAGGGTGATATATGAGGGTTGCTGTAATCCAGACCTAATACAAAACCAACAGCTACCTGACTATCTTCCATGTGATAAATAAAAGCACCGCCGTAAGTGTCACTTGTAAGTGGCCAGCCAGCGGAGTGAGTAATTAATCCTGGTTGATGATTTTCTGGTTTTACTTTCCATAATTCTTTTATGCCAATGCCGTAAGTTTGTGGATCACAATGACTACGAAGATTAAATTTTGTTATAAGTTGTTCAGAGAGTGAACCACGACAGCCTTCAGAAAACAGGGTGTATTTTGCATGTAATTCTATGCCGGGTTCAAAACCAGGTTTTTTTTCACCTTTGGCATTTAATCCCATATCACCTGTTGCAATACCTTTAACCTGTCCATCTTCAGTGAATAATATTTCTGCGGCTGCAAAACCGGGATAAATTTCTACTTCTAATTCTTCGGCCTGTTTACCCAGCCAGCGACATAAATTGCCTAAACTAATAATATAGTTTCCTTTGTTGTGCATCTGAGGTGGTAATGTCCAGCCAGGAACAGGTAAAGATAATTTTTCTGTCAGAATAACCATCTTCTCTTTTATTACGGGGGTATTAAGTGGTGCGCCAAGATGTTTCCAGTTGGGGAAAAGTTCATCTAATGCACGGGGTTCGATAATAGCGCCAGAAAGAATATGTGCGCCAATTTCAGAACCTTTTTCAACTATGCAGACACTGATGTCTTTATTGTTTTTTTCTGCAAGCTGTTTTAAACGAATAGCTGCTGCTAACCCGGATGGGCCGCCACCAATAATGACAACATCATAGGACATGGATTCACGTTCCATTTTTTATCCTCTTTCTTCTGATTTTTATTTTTTAGGTGTCGGAGTCAAAGTTATTTATTTTAATACCAGGTCTGACATATTAGTGGCTAACTTTGACTCTGACACCTGCGGTACTTTTTATATGATCACAATGCCTCTATTAATTCAGGTATAACATCAAATAAATCAGCAACTAATCCATAATCAGCCACCTGAAAAATAGGCGCATCTTCATCTTTATTAATAGCAACAATAACTTTGCTTTCTTTCATACCGGCAATATGTTGAATAGCACCGCTTATGCCAACAGCAATATAAAGTTCAGGTGCGACAATTTTTCCGGTTTGTCCAACCTGAGAATCATTAGCTACATAACCCGCGTCAACGGCTGCACGTGATGCACCAATAGCGCCATTAAGTTTATCGGCAACCGCTTCTAACAAAGCGAAGTTCTCTTTGCTGCCCATGCCTCGTCCACCGGATATAACAACTCTAGCACTGGTTAATTCGGGGCGTTCTGATTTGCTTAGTTGATGATTTTCAAAACTGGACTTATCAAAACACTCACTGCTTTCAATTGCTTCTATTGTTGCATTGCCTCCGTCTGCTGCGACTGCATCAAAAGCTGTTCCACGAATAGTAATAAGTTTTATCGCATCACTACTTTGGACAGTAGCCATAGCATTGCCTGCATAAATTGGACGAACAAAAGTGTCTTCTGATTCAATTGATGTAATATCAGATATCTGAGCTACATCGAGTAGTGCTGCAACACGCGGCATAAAATTTTTGCCGGTGGTGGTTGCTGGTGTCAGTATATGGCTGTAACTATTAGCGAGCTGTTTAACTAATAGTGCCAGATTTTCAGCAAGTGCGTGTGCATATAATTTGTTATCAGCAGTAATAACTTTGTTCACGCCTTCTATTTTTGAAGCAGCCTGATTTACTGCATCACAGTTTTCTCCAGCAACCAATATATGAATTTCACTGCCTAACTTAAGCGCGGCGCCCACTGTATTAAGTGTTGATGATTTAAGCTGTGTATTATTATGTTCGGCTATTATAAGAATGGTCATTTTAAATCACCTTTGCTTCGTTACGCAGTTTTTCAACCAGTTCTGATACAGAAGCTACTTTTATGCCTGCACTGCGTTGTTCAGGTTCGCTAACTTTCAATGTTGTTAGTCGTGGTTTTATATCAATATCTATGTCTGAAATCTGCTGAATATCCAGCGGCTTTTTCTTTGCTTTCATAATATTGGGTAATTTTGCATAACGAGGTTCGTTAAGTCGCAAGTCTGTTGTTATAGCTGCAGGTAGTTGCAATTTTATTGTTTCTAATCCTCCATCTATTTCACGAGTAACGCTGACTTCGTTATTATTTAATTCAACTTTTGAAGCAAACGTACCCTGAGGCCAGTTCATTAATGCAGATAGCATTTGTCCGGTTTGATTACTGTCATCATCAATAGCCTGTTTGCCCAGAAGAACCAGATCGGGGGATTCAATTTCAATAACGTGTTTTAATAATTTGGCAACAGCCAGTGGTTGAAGTTCTTCGTCTGTCTGCATTAATAAGCCACGATCAGCACCTAATGCCAAAGCGCTACGAAGTGTTTCCTGACATTCTTTTGGCCCGAGTGAGACAACAATAATTTCATCTACTTTGTTTGCTTCTTTAAGGCGTATTGCTTCTTCAACGGCTATTTCATCAAAAGGGTTAATGGACATTTTTACATTAGCCAGATCAACAGCGCTATTATCTTCATTTACACGAATCTTGATGTTGTAATCAACAACTCGTTTAACAGCAACAAGAATTTTCATATCTTATCCCTCTAAAATGCTTCGTCATTAAATGACATGGTACTTTTTGCGCCGGCCATCATCGTTGCAAATAAAGAACCTGTTTGTGGCAGAATGCGCTCAAAATAAAACTGAGCCGTATCAATTTTGGCCTGATAAAAAATGGCTTCATCACTGTCTCGTTTTTGCATGCCAATTTCAGCCATTCGCATCCATTGATAAGCAAGGGCGACTAATGCTAGCATTCGCAAATAATCTGTGGCAGCGACACCAATTTCATCGGGGTTTTTTATGCCACGTTGAGCGAGCACAGCGGTGATTTTCTGTAAGCGACCAAATGCTTTTGCCAGAGGCATTAAAAAATCTTTTAATTCAAAGCTCATTTCTTTTTCATAAAGATAATTGCTAACAGTGTGGAAGAAAGGTCGCAGGTTGCGGCCAAAGTGAGCGGGCATTTTTCGACCTAAAAGATCTAATGCCTGAATGCCGTTAGTACCTTCGTAAATCTGTGCAATACGTGCATCGCGCACATACTGTTCCATGCTGTTTTCACGAATATAACCGTGGCCACCAAAAACCTGCATACCAAGATTAGCCAGTTCAGAGCCGCAGTCCGTCATAAATGCTTTTACTACAGGAGTCATGAGTGCAACAAAATCTTCGGCCTGTTTGCGACGGCCAGCATCGGGATGTTTATGTGCGTGATCCAGTTCAAATGCGACCCAGCCAGCCAGTGCGCGATTGCCTTCTATTAATGCACGTTGTGTTAATAACATGCGGCGTATGTCGGCATGTACCAGAATGGGGTCAGCTTTTTCATCAGGATTTTTAGTGCCGGTTAATGCACGACCCTGCAAGCGTTCACGTGCATATTCAACTGCGCCCTGATATGAAGCTTCTGCAATGCCAAGCCCCTGTATGCCAACGCCAAGGCGTTCGTTATTCATCATCACAAACATGGCTTCCATGCCCTTGTTTAATTTACCAATGAGATAGCCCTTGGCATCATCAAAATTCATAACGCATGTTGAGGATGCCTTAATTCCCATTTTATGTTCAATAGAGCCACAGCTAACGCCATTGGTTTCGCCACATGAGCCATCATCATTAACAGAAAGTTTTGGCACCAGGAATAAGCTGATGCCTTTAATACCTTCAGGGGCATTGGGTGTTCTGGCTAAAACCAGATGAATAATGTTTTCAGTTAGATCATGATCGCCCGCAGTAATAAATATTTTAGTGCCTGTTACAAGATAGCTATTATCATCCTGAGGAATTGCTTTGGTACGACATAAACCCAGGTCTGTTCCGCAATGAGGTTCTGTCAAACACATAGAACCACTCCAGCTGCCTTCAACCATTTTGGCAAGATATATTTTTTTTAATTCATCACTGCCATACAGTTCGATAACATTTTCAGCACCGGCAGTCAGGCCAGGATAAAGACCAAATGAAAAGTTTGAACTGCACATGGCTTCTTCGGCCATCATGGCGACTGTTTTTGGTAATCCCTGTCCGCCATATTCTGGATCAGCCGTTAAGCTGTTTAAGCCCATTTCACAAAAAGCTTTATAGGCTTCTTTAAACCCTTCTGGTGTGGTGACAATGCCATTATCAAAGTGACAGCCTTCTTCATCACCACTTCGGTTTAATGGCTGTAACTGTTGTTCACAGAATTTACCCGTTTCTTCTAAAAGAGCATCAACTAAATCGGAACTTATTTCTTCAAAACCGGGTAAAGCCTGAATAGCTTCAGGGTCGAGAAGTTCGTTGTATACAAAGCGCATATCGCGCAGTGGAGTTTTATAACTGGCCATTGTTTTAATTCCTCCCCCTTAGTTCCTGAGTGGTTTGCCGGTTTCGAGCATATGTTCCATTCGATCCAGAGTGTCTGGATGGTGGGCCAGGGTCATAAATGTTTTGCGCTCAAGTTCAAGCAAATCATCTTCGCTGAGAGTTTCTGTCATATCGGTATCATCACCACTCATTACATTGGCAAGTGCCAGTGAGACAACTTCATCATGAGCTGTTGCCATGCCATTTTTTCTAAACCCACTAACTGCCATGCTCATGGCTGTTTTTGCAGTAGCGCCTGCTAAACTAATTTCAATTTCTTCAGGCGGTTGATAATTTTCAAGCATTGATAATGCCTGTGCTTTTGCATCAGCAAGTAAACGGTAACGATTCATAGTGATGTTATCGTCGGCACGTAATAGCAACATTTCTTTGGCTTCTGCTGCAGATTTTGCAACCATTGCAGTGCTAATCATTTCAAAAACTTTAATGGCGGGTGGCATAGGGCCTGCGGGGCGTTTTTTATTTATAAACCAGCGTTGCAGCATTTCTTTGCAGCCACCCCAGCCAGGAATTAAACCAACACCAACTTCAACAAGTCCCATGTAAGTTTCTGCATGCGCCTGTATGTGATCACAATGAAGTAATATTTCACAGCCACCACCTAATGCCATACCCGAGGGTGCGCCAACAACAGGGAAAGGTGCATACTTAAGGGCTTTATAAGTTTGCTGACCTGATTCAATCATCTCTTCAATTTGATCCCAGCTTGCCAGGTTTGCGGCAAATAATAATAAACCGATATTGGCACCTACAGAAAAATTTGTACCTTCGTTGTAAATAACCAGTGCTTTAAAATCATTTTCTATGCGTTGAATAGCAGTATTAATCATCTTCAAAATATCAGGGTCAATAGCATTCATTTTGCTGGTAAATTCTAAACAGATAACGCCGTCACCAATATCCCATAATGAAGCGGAGCTATTTTTCTCAATGGGTTTGCTGGCAAGTTTTATATCTGAAAGAAGTAAAATGCCCTCACCACGAATAACATTATGGTATTTGCCATCAATGCCCAGGCTTTGTAACTGACCATTTTCTACATGATAAAATTTGCAGTTGTTTTTAGTTTGTTGCAGCGCCGTTTTTAATAGTGAAGGAATTTCTATGTCATCTTCTTCAAGACGTTTTGCAAAAAACTCAGCACCGAGTTGATCGATTAATTCAAAGGGGCCAAACTTCCATGCGTAGCCCAGCTTCATGGCTTCATCGACTGCAAGAATATCATCTGCAATTTCAGGTACTAAACTGGCGGCATAACTTAAAACCTGTGATAAAACTTTCCATGCATAAACACCACCTTTATCATCGTGGTTTACAAGCGCCTGTAATCCACCTTTGCGAGATGCAGAAATACTTTTTAGCCGGACTTTTTTAGCAGGGTGATATTCGCCTGTGTTTAGATTGATGGCTTCTTTTATTTTTTTACCGCCTTCACGATTTAAATGATAAAAACCACCTTTGCCTTTTCGTCCTGTATAACCTGTTTCAATTAGTTTGGTAATGAGTTCCGGGATAATAGCTTTTGCATGGAAGGCATCATCTTTTGGTAGCGTGCTGGTCATGCTTTCCATTAAGTGAGGCATTAAGTCGAGACCGACTAAATCGGATAAACCAAACACGCCAGTTTTGGGAATGCCCATGGGCCGACCCACAACAGCATCTGCTTCTTCTATGCTCAAACCCAATGCCATTGCTTCAAGAATGGAAACCTGAATCCAGTAAATGCCAATACGGTTAGCGATAAATCCGGGAGTGTCTTTACAGTTAACAACACCTTTGCCTAATGCTATATCAGAAAACAGGTTGATGGCTTTAACAACCTCGTTCCGTGTTTTTTCACCCGTGGTGATTTCCAGTAAACGCATATAACGGGGTGGATTGAAAAAATGGGTAATTAAAAAATTAGCAGAAAATTCATCTGATAATCCATTAATTAAATCATGCAAAGGAATAGATGATGTATTTGAAGAAATAATGGCATCTGCTTTGCGTACGCCATCAATTTTATGGTAGAGATTCTGTTTGATATCCAGGCGTTCGATAACGGCTTCAATTATCCAGTCACAGTCTGCCAGTAAATCCATATTGTCTTCTACATTGCCGGTGGTGATTAGCTTTGCATTTTTTTTATGCATAAATGCAGCAGGTTGAGCTTTTATCATTTTGCTCACTGCGGTTTCGGCAATAATATTTCGGTTGTCTGCACCTTTGGGTACTATGTCCAGAAGCACAACAGGGATACCTGCATTTGTTATATGAGCGGCAATGCCTGCGCCCATTACGCCCGCGCCAATAACAGCAACTTTATTAATTTCCATTACACGGCCTCCAGTATAGTGGCGATGCCCTGACCTCCGCCGATGCACTGAGTCGCCAGTGCAAATTGCTTGCCTTCTCGTTTTAACAGAGAAGCTGCTTTGCCGGTGATGCGAGCGCCGGTAGCGCCCAGTGGGTGACCAAGTGCAATTGCCCCGCCATCAAGATTAATTTTATTCATATCCAGATTCAGATCGTGGATGCAGGCAAGAGACTGGGAGGCGAAGGCTTCATTAAGTTCGATAATGTCGATATCAGTGATGCTAAGGCCTGCTCGTTTCAGTGCCTTGTTGCTGGAGAGGACAGGGCCTATGCCCATAATCTCTGGCGCACAACCTGAAACGGCAATGCTGCGGATTTTAGCCATAATTTCCAGACCATTAGCTTTTGCATAGTCTTCACTGCAAACCAGTGTGGCAGATGCGCCATCGGTTAGAGGGGATGATGTACCGGCAGTGACTGAGCCGTTTTCATCAAATGCCAGTCGTAATTCAGCCAGCCCATCAAGTGTAGTTTCGGGTCGGATGCAGCCATCTTTATCTACATCAGCAACGGCTATTATTTCATCGTTTAATTTGCCTGCTTGTTGAGCAGCCATGGCGCGTTGATGACTGGATAGCGCAAATTCTTCCTGTTCCTTGCGACTGATATTATATTTTGTTGCCAGATTTTCTGCCGTCTCTCCCATGCCCATATAAGCACCGGGTAGCTCTTCTGCAAGTTGTGGGTTTGGCATGGGATTAAAGCCCATCATAGGTACGCGGGTCATGGATTCGACACCGGCACAGATATAAATATCTCCAGCCCCCATTAAAATTGCACCGGCGGCATTATGAATGCTTTGCATGGATGAGCCGCAAAAACGATTAACGGTTGTTCCTGCAACGGACTGAGGCAGGCCGGCAAGAAACACAACCAGACGTGCTACATTAAAACCCTGTTCGCCTTCGGGGAACGCACAGCCGAGAATAAGGTCCTCAATATCATCCACATTAACACCGCTTTTCTCAACCAGGCCTTTAACTGCCGTAGCTGCAAGGTCATCGGGGCGAACCTTTATCAATGCGCCCTTATTAGAGGGGGTAAAGGGGGTTCTGGTATAACCAGCAATTACGACATTTTTCATTAGCTTCTCCGCTATAAATATTATGAGGTTTTTGCACGATAGAGGCGCGAAAGAAAAAGGCGCTAAAATTTTTACTCGTGAATATATTGTGCAATGGTCTCATTATGACTGTATATGCAGGTTATTTGCTTAATGCCTGAGTAGCCTGCTTTTTAATATCCCTTAATTCTTCCAGTGTAATTATCACGTCTTCCTGCTGCTGTTCTAATTCAGTAATGCGCTCGTTAACTCGAGTAAGCAGAAGTTGCACCTGCTCTTTTTGTGTTGGGTCTATGATATATAGCTCTAAATACTCGTTTATGTCAGTTAAAGAAAAACCGAGTCGTTTAGCACGTAGAATTAATTTCAAACGCGCGCGGTCTTTATATGAATAAGCGCGAGTTGATCCCACGCGTTGAGGTGAAATTAGTCCCCTGGTTTCATAAAATCGTATGGTTCTCGGGGTTATACCAAACTCATTAGCGAGTTCAGTAATGCTTGATAGCTTGTCCATAACGTCTCCTCTGCTTATAAATATATGCTTGCTTGACGTATAGGTCAACTAAATAACCTTTTTTGTTTTTAGGTGATAAATATTGTTTATAGGAATTGATTTTTTCTATAAATGTATCTTTTAGAGAGCTGTAAATATATCAGGTTAAAGTACAGGGTTTATCGATATAGTCACTTATTGATTGCGGCTTATTTAAATGTGTTCTGGTTAACATATTAAGAACAAGGCGTTAATTTCTATTTATCTTGTGTGCTCTATCACTAAACAGTGATTATAAATAACTATAGTTGTTTGAGATTTTAATTTCACAGGTATTGCTGCAATGTTACAAGTTAAGCCAATGTTAAAAGTGTTATTAGCATTAGTCGTATGTATGGGTATTATGGGTTGTGGTTCTACAACAAAACCAGAGCCAGGAACAGATACAGGAACAGACACAGGAACAGATACAGGAACAGACACAGGAACAGACACGGGAACAGACACAGGAACAGGCGGAGGTTCAGTTAATGCGGATACTCAGCTTGTTCCTAAGACTTTTGATTGTTCTGAAAGTAATATTCTATGTGTAAGTAAAGTGTCAGGTCAGAACCAGGAATTTACAAGCATACAAACAGCAGTTGATACAGCTATTGCTGGTGAAACAGTTGTCGTTTTTGATGGTAGCTATGCAGGATTTAGAGTTAGTAATAGTGGAACACAGGGAAGCCCAATAATAATTACGGCAAATGGAAATGATGTGCGAATTACCAGTGATGAGGCGTTAAGTACAGATAGAATTCATATTGAGAATTCTAACTTTGTGACTATTGAAGGGTTTACAATAGATAAGCAGGGAGCATCTGGAATGGGAATCACAGCACGGGGTGCTACTGCAAATTCTCCAATGTATGGAGTAAAGGTTCAGTTTAATACAGTGAGTAATTCAGTATTACCAAATATTTATTTATCACAGGCAGCAGATTCATTAATTTTGGGAAATATAACCAGTGGCTCTACTTCCAGTCATGGTATTTATTTATCAAATGGAGGTTCTGATAATACAGTTGTTCAGGGTAACCGATGTTTTAATAATGCATCAAATGGAATTCATTTTAATGGTGATATTTCTATAGGTGGAGATGGTTTGCACACGGGGCTAACTGTTATAAATAATATTATTTACAATAACACTGCCAATGGAATTGATGCTGATGGTGTTCATGAGTCTCGATTTGAGAATAATTTAATTTATTCAAATGGAAGGCATGCTATTCGTGTTTTTAAAGAAGATTCTTCTGCAGGTTCTGGTAATCTTGAATTCATTAATAATACATTAATATCAAATAATGGCTGGGGAATAAAACTTACTGATGATATTGGTGGAAATGTTATTTTTAATAATATTATTTTAGGCAACACTGTAGGTTGTTTAGCTGTAGGTCATGTCTCAGCAGTAAGTAATAATAATATTTTTCAAGATGGATGTGCTTACTCAAATGATGGTGAGTCGTCAGTTATGGTTCTTTCCACGTGGAAAAATAATTATGATTCAAACTCAATTGAGTCAACAGTAAATACTGTATTAAATAATGTATCTTCAGATGATTATTCGTTAGCAAGTGGTTCGCCTGGTATTAATTTTGGTGTTTCCAGTTTAAGTGGTGTGCAGATATCTGCGAACGATATTGAGTCTACAGCAAGGCCACAAACATCATCTGTTGATGTGGGTGCGTATGAATACCCATAGAGATTAGCTGCCCGGCAGTAAATTTTGGGGCAGCAATTATTATTTAATTATCTATGCAAATAAGTATTACTCATGTTTTATATGAGTGCTTTATGTTTAAAGGGTTTAAACAAGGCAATTAGCAACGGCAGCAAAGTCATATTTGCCAGTAATGCAACCAGCATGGCAAAGCCGGTTAGTAAGCCAAAGTAAATCATCGGCATGAAATTTGATAAAGCCAGTATAGAAAAGCCAAGTGTAATAGTAATCGTTGTGTAATACATGGCGCGGCCAATGCTGACATGGCTGCGTTTTATTGCTGCCCAGTAGTCATGATCAATTTCATATTCTTCTTCTAGTCGATGCACATAATGAATGGTGTCATCAACGGCTATGCCTATACAGATTGCAGCAATGGTTATGGTCATAATATCAAGGGGTATACCTGATAATCCCATCAGGCCTAAAACCATTGAGGCGGCTAACATATTTGGAATAATGGCGAGTATTGCGACAGATATTGATTTAAATAATACGGCGAACATTGCGAGAATGGCAAGGAATACAACGCCAATAGTGAGTATCTGTGATTTAAATAAACTTTGTAACATATTGTTATATAACACTAGCATGCCAGTTAGGTGAACCTGTTTTTTATCCAGTCCAATTTTATTAACTAGATGGTCATTAATTTTATTAATTAAATCATTGCGTCGTAAATTTCTGTCAGAGTCATATACGCGAATACTAAAACGAATCTGATTGCCATCAGCTGTCATATAAGGTGTCATTAACGATGATTTAATTTCATCAGGCACACGCTTATAAATAATAGAAAGAAAAAAATCATCCAGGTCATCATTGTCACGAAGTTGTTCGAGCATAGAAACTGTAGTGTAAATTGAAAGTACTTTTCCTGTTTCGGGTAAGCTATCAAGATAGTTATGAATTTCAGCAATCTGTTCCATCATATTGTAATTAAACCAGTAGCTGGTTGCTGAAATGCCTGCTTCGGAAGCATCGTCAAGTTCTAGCTCAAGATCCAGATCATCTTCATCGTCACTAATAAATTCTTCGGTATCTTTTTCAAAAAAACTGGCGGGTGCATCAATAATAATATCAAGTGGAATAGTGCCACCAAGTTCTTTGTCAATAAGCTGCATGCCCTGATAAATTTCAGTGTGTTCTTTGTAATAATCTATAAAACGATTCTCAACAGTTATAAGGCTTATTCCTATAAAACTTACAATGGCGAATAAAATGCCTATAACAAAAGTAGATATTCTAAATTTATGAATAAAGGCGGCAATATTGCCAGTGATTTTCCCTGTAAAATCAACTAGCACAGGCGCTTTTCCTGCTTTTAGTAATAATAATGTGGCAGGAAAGAAAGTGAATGTAATAATAAATGCGATGCCAATACCAATAACCATCATCCAGCCAAAATCAATAACAGGGCGTATGCCACTGACTATTAATGACATAAAAGCAACCATGGTGGTAATGGTGGTGTAGAAAGAAGGTAGAAATTTTGATCGGATAGATTCCTTAATAAGGGTGTATTGATTCTGTTCGGGAGATAAAGAATGTAGTTCTCGATAACGAACAATAATATGAATACAAAGTGATAAAGTAATAATTAATAATAAAGAAATAAAATTAGAAGAAACAACGGTTACTCGCCATTCTAAAAAGCTAAGTAAGCCAACCATAATTACGCCAGAAAGTATGCAGCTAATCATGGGTAAAATAACCCAGCGGGGCTTTTTAAATGAGACTGCAAGTATAAATATAATAAATACAATTGCACCAATGCCAAAAGTTTGTAAATCATTACGAATGTAATCTACAGAATCGGACGAAATCATGGGTACGCCACCCAGGTGCATTTTTGCTATATTCTGGCGTTTGCTAATTAAGGCCCTTATTTTAATAATGAGCTGTTTGTCCTGATCCTGTAGTTTGTAACTGTAGTCTTTAAATTGTTTGCTAACGGTGTTTAGCTGGTTAATTTCTGTTTCTGTTAAGTCAGATACCAATTGTTTCTCACGTAACTGGTTTCTTTGTTTTAATAAAAGCTGGTATTTTTTGTCACGCTTTAAGTTGACCTGTATCGCTGTTGTCTTTCCGTCAGGGCTAATAATTAGCTGGTTATATAAAGGGCTGCTTAGGAATTCTTTTTTAGCCAGTTGTTTATCTATGCCATCGGTATCGAGTGTGCGTATGCCTGCACTTAATTCTGATAGAGATACAGGGGGGCTTTGAGTTAAAGGTACATCAAGAATGCTAACTACTGAGTTAACTCGTTTTAATTGTTTTAATTCGTCACGTAATACGCGTATGTCATTAAGTGAGTGGTCGGAAAACAGGTCTTCTTCAGGTGTGTAGGTAATAACCATCATATCATCAGAGCCGTAACGTGCGGCAATAGAGCGATAATATTTTAAGGCCTGGTCATTTTCTAAAATCAGTGAGTCTGCGGAAGCATCCAGTTTAAACTGGGGTATATGATAGGCAAAAAATGCGGTGATAAGTAAGATCACTAAAATAGTTGCTAGCGGATTTTTTAAAATAACTTTGTCGTAAAGTCGCAGCAGTGTAGGTAGCATTTATATTCCCTGAATATTATTTTGAGTTAGTTGGGGTTGGGGTAAGATCTGATCAAAAATATAAGTTCTATATTATCTATTAAATTTGGTACAGACCCCAGTTAATTAATTTCTCTAACAATTAAAGTCATACCTTCATGACTGCTCACTTTGATATTAGTGCCTGCACTTAGTTCATTATCACAGCGTATTTTCCAGAAGGTTCCAATCTGGATGCGGCCTTTTCAGTTGCTGCATCTAGCTTATCCAGAAAAGCAGCATTGATCCAGGTACGGCGCGAATATTAGTTATAATTAGATTCTGTAAGGCCTTATCAAGATTATTAACTTTACAGGATGCTTTAACTGCATCCATAATTTGATAGAAACATATGGCATCTGTTGTCAGCATCGCATTATCGGAACCGATAACTTCCTGTGAATGTACATTATGTAACAAATCCCGGAAATACATCAAACACTTAAACATATTCAATGGATATTGAACAATATCAGATTATAGAAGCCTGTCACGCAGATTTGGCCAGGAGTTTAAATTGATAATAAAGCTCATCATGCCCATGGAGGCTGTTATACATGCTTCCTGTATATACATTATTTATGATGAAATCATGTATATTTTCATTACCTTGTCCAAATCAATCGCTTACACTTTGCATCTAGCTGTAATTAAAATTTTAAGAGAATCACAATGATACCAGATGAAATTATGAATTTAGATCGAGCACATGTCTGGCATCCTTATAGTGCTATTGATAGTGATCTTCCCGTGTATCCTGTTGTATCAGCAAAGGGTGTAAAAATTAAACTGGCAGATGGCCGTGAATTAATTGATGGTATGTCATCCTGGTGGTGCGCTATTCACGGTTATAACCACCCTCAGCTAAATAAAGCCATAGAAGATCAGTTGAAAAATATGGCGCATATTATGTTTGGTGGATTAACCCATCAGCCCGCGGTTGAATTAGCAAAAAAATTAGTAGAGATAACACCAGAGTCCTTGCAGTCTGTTTTCTTTGTAGACTCTGGATCAGTATCAGTTGAAGTGGCAATGAAAATAGCTATTCAATACTGGCATGCAAAAGACCAGCCTGAAAAACAGAAAATGCTCACCATTCGTTATGGCTATCATGGCGATACTTTTGGTGCTATGTCGGTAACTGATCCAGATAATGGTATGCATGGTTTGTTTTCTGAAGTATTAGCCAAACAATATTTTGTTGATGCGCCAAAGTGCAAGTTTGGTGAACCCTGTTCAGATAAAGATATAAAATATTTAGAAGAAACATTAAAAACAAAGCAACAAAAAATTGCTGCAATTATTTTAGAGCCGATAGTGCAGGGAGCTGGTGGCATGAATTTTTATTCAGCTGAATACTTACAGCGAGTAAAAAAATTATGTGATCAATATAATGTGTTATTAATTGCCGATGAAATAGCAACAGGGTTTGGCCGCACAGGAAAATTATTCGCCTGTGAACATGCCAATATTTCACCGGATATTATGTGTATAGGAAAATCACTTACGGGTGGTTATCTTACGCTGGCAGCAACACTGACCACATATAAAATAAGCAAAGCAATTAGTCAGGGTGACCCCGGTGTTTTTATGCATGGGCCAACTTTTATGGCGAACCCTTTAGCCTGTGCTACAGCATTAATGAGTATAAAACTATTATTAGAATCTCACTGGAAAGAGCGCATAGCAACAATAGAAAAGGGTTTGAAAAAGGGATTAGAAAGGTGTAGAAGATATGCGCATGTTAAAGATATACGTGTATTAGGTGCAATAGGGGTTATTGAATTAAAACAGCCGGTTGATATGAAAAGCATACAACAAAAGTTTGTTGATGCCGGTGTTTGGGTCAGGCCATTTGGAAAGCTGGTTTATTTAATGCCTCCGTTTGTAATGACAGAAGAAGATTTATGTAAGTTGACTAAAGCTGTTTCTACTGTGGTTGGGGGTATTGAATGAGTTATTTTTTCAGTGTGCTTATATCAAAAGATGAGAGTTTCCGACATAATAAAACCATTATATCGGAAACCGTCCTAGTATTTGACATAAGAGGGCAAAGCAGTTAAGTTTCCGACATAAGAATTACAGTATGTCGAAAACCATATAAGAATTAGGCGCAAGAATGGGCCGCAAAAATTAGGATATAACATGGACTTGCATGATTACATGTCAGGAAAGTATAAACAGCAGTATGAGTATAAAAGCTTTTCTCCTGAGTTTATAAATCATGAATGGCTAATTTCAGATGGTGAAATACAAAGCCTGTTAAGCGAGGCTGATCAAGCGCTTGGGCAACTTAATGCCTTTTCTCAGCTAATACCCAATGTTGAATTCTTTATTCGTATGCACATTACTAAAGAAGCAACTCAATCCAGCCGTATTGAGGGTACGCAAACCAATATGGAAGACGCCTTATTGGATGAGAAGGATATTGCCCCGGAAAAAAGGGATGATTGGGCTGAAGTGCAAAATTACATTAAAGCTATTAACTCAGCGATAACAGGCTTAGAACACTTACCACTATCAAATCGTTTATTAAAAGATACGCATGAAATACTCATGCAAGGAGTGCGAGGTGAAGGAAAATTACCTGGAGAGTTTCGCAGTAGCCAAAACTGGATTGGTGTGAGTCTTAAAAATGCTGTGTTTGTTCCGCCTCATCATGAAGAATTAGCTGAATTGATGAGTGATTTAGAGAAATTCATACATAATGATGAATTGCATATCCCGCACCTGATTAAAATTGCCATAGCGCACTATCAGTTTGAAACGATCCATCCCTTTCTTGATGGTAATGGGCGTTTAGGGCGTTTAATGATAGCACTGTATTTTGCTAATTTTGGCTTACTAGATAAGCCTGCTTTATATTTATCAGATTATTTTGAGCGTAATAAAACAGAATATATAGATCGTTTAATGGCCGTAAGGCAATCTAATCAAATAAAACAGTGGTTAATATTTTTTCTGTATGGCATTCGTGAAACGGCGATGAGTTCAATACAGGTATTCAAAGACACATTAAAATTAAAAGAGCGGCTTGAGCGTGAAGTATTGCCACATTTTAGTACTCGCAGGCAAGAAAATGCACAGACATTAATGCAGTATTTATATAAAGCACCTGTGTTAGATATTAAAAGAGTATCCAGTTTGCTAGGCCTAAAACCGAATACAGCAGCAACATTAGTGAATGATTTTGTTAAATATGGTGTTTTGGTGGAGTTGACAGGTAAACAGCGAAACAGGCTGTATTTATTTCAGGAGTATCTCCTGATATTCAAAAGACAGGATGAAGAATAAAGCGAAGTACTAAATATTGCTCCTTAATCACGTCTTACCTGGCTGGGGTTAGGTATTCGCATGATGCAATATTTTTTCTTGTGCTAGAATATAAAAATCATTAACCTTATAGGTTAATAAGAATAACGGAATATTAAATGATAATCACTTTTGCTACCAGGAAGCTACAAAAGCAGCTGAATGAAGGCAAAGCCATGATTAAGGTGCATGGCCCTAAAAGGGCTAAGAAATTAATGATTGTAATGGTTTCATTACGAGCAGTACCCAATCTTGGTGTTTTTGCGCCGCCCTACAGTCCGCCCAATAGATGCCATGAATTAACGGGTAATTTGAAAGGTGTTCTGAGTGTGGATTTAGATCACCCCTATAGGCTTCTTTTTAAACCAATCAACGCCCCATTACCAATGAGAGATGAAGGTGGGCTAGATTGGAGTAATGTGACAGAAATTGAAATACAAGGTGTGGAGGATACCCATGGTTGAACAGGCAATAAATGAATACCAGCCAGATTATGCGGTGATTCCGGGTGATGTTCTAGCTTATGAGTTAGAGCTTCGCAGTATGTCTCAACAAGAATTAGCTAAACGCACAGGTCTAACACCGAAGCATATTGTGGCCGTAATGAAAGGTAAATCTGCAATTACGTCAGAAACGGCAATAAAGTTTGAGCGCGCTATTGGCATGCCAGCGGATTATTGGTTAAACCTTGAATCTCAGTATCAGGAGATTCAGGCAAGAAAGGCGGAAGAAAATCAGCTGGAACGTGATCTCGACTGGCTCAAAAAAATACGTGCAGCAGACATGATCAAGCAGGGCTGGATACAGAAATTTAAGGATAAAAAGGAGCAGTTAATTGAGGTGCTGCGCTTTATGGGTATAGCCAGTGTTGATCAGTGGGATGATGTCTGGTCAGGGCTTGAGGTTGCCTATCGTCAACACAATACACATGAAATACTGCCAGAAGCCGTATCTGCATGGCTGCGCAAAGGAGAAATTGATGCGTCTGCCATCCAGTGCCAACCGTACGATAAAAAAGCATTTAGGGCAGCATTAGATAATGTTCGTCATTTAACAACAGAGTCTCCGGAAGTGTTTGTGCCTGAAATGCAGAAACTATGTGCAGAGGCAGGCGTAGCAGTAGTATTTGTACCTTCTCTTCCAAAAACCTGCGTAAGTGGTGCGACCCGTTGGTTGAGTTCAAATAAGGCGATCATCCAACTGAGCTTAAGATACAAAACAGATGATCATTTATGGTTTACTTTTTTCCACGAAGCAGGGCACATATTATTGCATGGAAAAAAAGAACTATTTTTAGAAAATTCTAACGGGCTGGATAACAAAAAAGAAGAAGAAGCCAATCTATTTTCTATGCATGAATTAATACCTAAAAAGGAATTTACTGAATATATAGTGGCAGGTGACATCAGTAAAAATTCAATAATGAACTTTGCAAAAGAGGTAGGTACTACACCAGGTATTGTTGTTGGTCAATTACAGCATAAAGGCTTAGTAAAGATGTTTGCACTTAATAACCTGAAGCAAAAATTTGAATGGGTAAAAAAGTAAAAAACCAGCGTCTAAAATTGAAGTGTAAAAGCAATAGAAATAGAAACAGTAAACAAAATAACAATTAAACATAAAAAATAAGGGCAACAATGATAACAGGCGAATTAAAAAGCCAGGTCGATAAAATTTGGG
>CAZFUY010000002.1:0-64506 GCA_964522445.1 uncultured Thiotrichaceae bacterium
ATCAAAAGCCGCATTTACTGGCACCTGACCTGTAGCAATTTTAGCCAGTTGACGATCAGTGTCAGCCGATAGTTCAGGTAAAAATTCTGCGGATATATCAAATGGAATTTCGACTTTCTGCATTCCCCGCTCAAGGGAGCTTTGATAAAAAGTAACGGGGTAGCGCGTTTTCCCCAACAATATCCATACTGCCTGCATTGCTGGTGTGCCTGGACTTAATAAGATTGATATCCGGTTATTACCGCCCGTAAAAAGCACTTGCAGGCACTTATTAGCAGCTTTGTATATATCACCAAAATCAGTAGGGGAGACAAGTTTTTCTTCACGGGCAGATACCGGCAGATTTGTTACATCCTTGAGATGTTGCAAATATGGCTTTACCCTGTTTTTCGGGTAATTATAAAGGAGCTCAACCTGATCAAAAGCCTGTGCTTGCAGAGCCGTTAAAATAGGGCCTTGCTGCTCAGACTCCAGTGACTGAAGGTCATTACCGCCAATCCAGCTAATTAAAATTCGCTTCATTCGCTAATCTTCCACGAAATCCAACAACTGACTCAGCTCACACTGAAATAGCGTACAGAGCTTATCTAGCGCTTCTACGTCGATTTTCTGAGCGGTTTCCTTGTACATCAGGGTAACCGTATTGCGGCTAAGCCCTGTCTCCCTGATTACATCGGCAATTCTCATTTTTCGCTCACCCATAAGACGAGCCAGATGGCAGCGAATCACATTTATATACCCGAGTCATTTAATAATCACTCGATACTAACTGATTTAAAGGAATTTATTAAAGATAAAATGAAATAATTCGACTTTAAGGATAAAAATCTGCATATTAATCAGAGTCACTTATCTGCTCTTTTCCTTCCTCAAAACACCTAACCTGAAACCATCAAAGCACAATAAGCTGCTTGTATTGCCTGCTTAGAATAAACTTAGGTAACCCCATTTTTATTTGGAATCATAAACTCAGGGTAGGCACTTGAAAAGTTAAGAGCTGAACAAAATGATAATTGAGATGGTTTACCTACAACAAAATCATATAAGGGTATACCTAAAATATATGCTATACACCTAACACCTAGCGGCCAATAAACTCACTTTTTTATTAGACCTTATGCACATTCGTGCTTGAGCACATCCTCCATACCACGTTTGATATTTCCTTCTTCCAGCTCAGCTAGCGCTTTGTTCAGGCCTGAACCAACATCGGATTTTAAGTGCCGTAATGAATTCCAGTGAGCTCGTTTGGGGACATAGAAACTGTATTTATTAGGCTTGTCGAGCTGAATTGCGATAGCCGCATCATCCAGACCATTTTTGGTATATTCCGCTTTAAGCAGCTTTTGCTCAGTATCGAACTGGTCGGACATACGCTTAAGGAACAACATACCAAAGATGTATTCCTTGTATTCGGAGGCATCCATCTTGCCACGAAGGATGTCGCAGGCTTTGAGTAACAGGGTTTCGAGTTTAGATAAGGTGAGCTTCTGCTGATTCATATAATCCCTTTAATTTATTATTATTTTTCATCTTCGTCAGGGATATATTCTATTAAATCACTTGGTGTGATCTCAAAATAGTGGCACAAAATATTTAGAGTGTCGGTATTGCAGTTGTAGCCAGGGATATTCGCAATTCTGTTTAAAGTAGCTCTGGATATACCGGTTTCAGTCGAAACCTGATTCAATGTTATTTTCTCTTTTGTTTGAAAAACTCTGTCGTCTAAAACTTTTTTCAATAGCACTCTGATCACTTTCTCTTTCTCCAAAACTAAGGTGCTGAGCTAACAGTATGATATAACTAGGCCAATAGCGCGATATCACTGACTAATAGCGTGATATCACCAGGCTAATAGCATAATATCACAAAACTATTATGGCGATTTCTTATCATATCATACTATAAGTGATCTTTTTTGATCAAAGGCGCTTGACCAATCCTTTTTACTAGGATATGATCCACATAGATCAATTATATTCTATTTAGAATATATATGATCATGTATGATCAATTATTTTTTAAATCAACATTTATGGGACAGAGAACAAATATGAATAATCAAAAAATTATGCAAATTGCAGCCTCAGTTAATCTGATGGCACAGTTACCTAACGGTAATGCCCTGGTTCAAGTGCTAGGCTATGGAAATGAAAGTTCAAACCTGGAAGCTTTAAGCCATTGGATAGAAAGTCAGGAAGACTTATTGACTATTCAAAAACCTGTTTTTTTGGTGGAGCAACTTTTATTTCGCTTACACAGTACTCTAGAAGAATTGTACTGTTCACATTCTTTCTAAAGCTAAAACTTGAAAATATAAATTAAATCAAGAAGAGGAATTGAAATAATGAATTAATAAATGTTATCGATTGTGGCATCCATCTTTGCGAATAGATGAATAACTAAGAGATGCTAGATAGCGTCTACAATGTAATGCTTAGTCTGATGCCTCTCTCCGAATAAATCAAGAAAAATATCAAGAAATCTGTATGTGTAAATAAAATATTTCACAGGGATTTGCTTGTCTTTAAAAAATCCCTCCGTGTATTTTTAATGTTCACTCATGGGAATTATTTGGCTTAAAGCTAGAGTAATAAAATTAATTGGAGAAATAAAATGGCTATGTTTCTTAATAAATTAGAGCTTAAAGAACTAACAGGTTATTCACGACCAAGATCACAAATGACTTGGTTTTCTAATAACAATTATCTTTTTGAGGTTGGTGCAGATGGCTACCCAAGAGTATTGATTTCATTAGTTGAAAAACGATTGGGAAGCCACATTGCTCCAACACAAAAAAATAATCAGCCTCGATTTTCAACCATTCGATAGCAGCAAGGAATCTCTATGCCTAGAAAACGAAAATCGAATAAAGAGCTGCCCCAAAGAGTTTACAAAAAACACGGGGCATTTTATCTAGTTACTCAAGAAAACAAATGGATTCGATTAGGAGCGACTAAAACTGAAATGTATAAAGCGCTTTCGGAGCTTTATATTAAACCACCGGCTTCATATACCATAGAAAGCCTGTGGAATGATTTTTTTCAGGATCATGCAGTAAAGCTTTCACAAGCCACCCAAAGAGGATACCAAAAATCTGCAAAGCAACTTCTAAAACCTTTTGGGCATATGCTACCTGGAGAAATAGAATCACCTGACATTGCCAGATATTTACTTATTCGAGGCAAAAAAGCAGCAACAAATGCCAATCAGGAAATTGGCTTACTCTCATCTATGTATACTTATGCTGTAGGCTTAGGAATCACCAATAGAAACCCTTGCCTACGTGTTAAACGACATAAGCTAAGACCTAGAGACAGATACATTGAAAATAGAGAACTCGATGCGTTCAGAAGTGTGTGCAATGATTTTATGTTGTGCTACGTGGATCTTAAATACATAACAGGATTAAGGCAAACCGATATGCTTTTACTGACTATGAATAACATCAGAGATGAAGGCCTGTATATAAAACCCAATAAAACAAAAAACTCTACGGGTGAAGCACGTTTGTTCATATGGACTCCTGAACTTAAAGAAGTAATTGAACGAATAAACCAGCTAAAAAGGCCTAAGTTTACTGATCACTTTTTTGTCAAGAGTAATGGAAAACCATTTATTGATGAAAACCTAGAGGTAAAAAACTTTAGTTACTGGTGGTCTAAAATAATGAAAAAAGCACTTAAAGAAACTTCATTAACGATTAGCTTTCAAGAAAAAGACATTCGAGCCAAGACTGCAACTGATGCAGATGATGATGGCCAGAATGCAACTGAAATTCTTGGGCACGAAGACTCAAGAACTACTCGTATTTATCTGCGAGGAAAGCAAATAAAACGTGTAATGCCGTTTGTTAAAAAGGGGTGAACAACAGTTCAATATATTAGATTGGTAGCTTGAGGCTTTTCTAGACGCATGAGATGAATAAATATGCTGTTATGGAATTTAAATTTTGAATGTATTTAAGTCATGTAATCTTTATTAAATTAAAGCAAGAATGATAAACCCTACGCCTTACTGGAAAATACAAATATTACCTCATATGAAGATTTTACTATTTTTAAATTTTATAGAGGTGACTAAGTATCACAATGATACAAATCAGCAATTATTTTGTTGGTTTGCTATCGATGATACCCCTGGATTCTATCCAGATAATGCTCCTGTTTATTTGACCAATTCTGGTACTGGTTTTATTGAAGAGGATATACTCAATCTAAATAAGATGATCACCGATCTATTACTGAAAAGCAGGAGCCAGTTAAAACAGCCCCATTATATTAGACAACTGTCTAATATAACGAGTATTTATTAACAACAAAAAACACCAGACACCACTGCAACCAACTGTTTTAAAAGAAATAATTATTATTTTGAGGAGCATTTAGATTATAAGTGAAGACAATTTTTTATTGCCTGTAACTATTGCATTCATAACCATAGCCTGTATCTTTCAGCAGCTATGAGCAACTTCATTAAAGCGCCCAAAACATTATTACATCCAACAGGCCGCGCACTGATAGATTTTAAAATGATACGCGATGGTGATCGTGTTTTGCTGGGGCTATCCGGCGGCAAGGATTCTCTTTCATTACTGCATATTCTTCATCACTTTCAGAAACACGCCCCCATACATTTTGACATTGCAGCAATTACTGTTGATCCCATGGCGGGTGATTTTGATCCTTCCCCCATGATTCCTTATCTCAAATCATTAGGTGTTGAATATCATTATCGTCGCGAACCAATTATGGATATGGCGAAGGAGCATATGGGCAAGCAATCTTACTGCGCATTTTGTTCGCGTATTAAACGCGGCATTATGTATAGCACTGCTCGAGAGCATAAGTTTAATGTCATTGCATTAGCCCAGCATTTAGATGACCTGGCTGAAAGTTTTCTAATGTCTGCATTTCACGGTGGTAAGCTGAAAACAATGAAAGCTCACTATATAAATGATGATGGAGATCTTAGAATCATACGACCACTGGTATATGTGCGAGAAAAACAAACACGTGATTTTGCAACACATGAAAACCTACCCATCATTCCAGACAGCTGCCCTGCCTGCTTCTCTATGCCGACTCAAAGGCAACATATGAAAGAGCTACTGGCTAGTGAAGAAACTCAAAATACAACTTTATTCAAATCATTGCTTACTACACTTAAACCTCTTATGTCCGAAGGGTTACCTGAATAAAATCAATAATTTATTCTAAAAGAGACCTTTGCACGAAACAAATCCCGTCATCCCGGTATGCTTTTAAGCTGGGATCTAGTGGCCTAAAGCTAGTAAATATGCGAGATTCCTGCCAGAAACATGCAGGAATGACGATGAAATGGGTAACTATTAAAATAATTTTCTCTCGTGCAAAGGTCTCTAAAAATATTTTAGTGGAATATTTCTCTTTGCTTCATTGAATGTCACTAATAGCAAACTATACTTGTTCGATGGACTATTAAGGCTTAAACAGGAATTAAAGAGTATTTTCTAATTAAATACTTACAGCTGTAACCTTTTAAGAGACCAACATGTTTAACTCAACTGTACTAACGCCTGGCATAGCACTAATAAATCGACTTAGTTTTCCTGCTAAATTTGCACTTATATTTATTCTTTTTCTAATTCCAATCATCTACGTTTCTTTCTCCTCATATACAGATCATCAGGTAGAAATAGATAAAACAATCAAAGAAGAAATTGGTATTAAATATATCGCCGCTGTGCGCCCATTATTTGAACATATGGCACAAACCCGCGGCATGACCAATGCTTATCTCAATGGCAATACAGCTTTCAGGGAAAAAATTGAAAAGAAACGCCAGCTAGTAAAGCAGGAATTAGACACATTATTGACCATTGAGTCTAATCTCAACCATATACTTCATATGGATGGTTCTGCACAGAAGATACAGCGAGACTGGCATAAATTAATGAATGAAGCGTTTAACATGCAGGCACAGACTGCATTTATAGCTCATACCAAAATTATTGAACAAGTTTTAGATTTGTTAAGTCAGGCACTTGTTCAATCCAGTTTATTTCTAGACTCCAGGGTTGACAGCAATTTACTGATCAAGTCAATTGGCCTACTTATGCCAACCCTGGCAGAAAACATGGGCAAGGCTCGTGGATTAGGTGCTGGGGTTGCTGCCAAAGGTGAATTTTCACCTGATACATTTATAAAACTAACTCGTTTTGTTGAGACAATTAATAATGCAAAAAAAAGATTAGAACACGCTTACCAGGAAGCACTTAACTACAACCCTGCATTATCCACACAATTAGAAAAACCTTTTAACAATGCAATTAATTTAGTAAATTCGTTTACAGAAATAACTTACAACAAATTACTAAAACCTGAAAACATACAGGTTAATTCAACTGAATATTTTGAAACGGGCACTAAAGCCATTTCATCAATACTAATTTTATACGACACATCCCTGCCTGTATTAGACAACCTGTTACTCAAACGCTCTAAATATTTAACTAATAACATTACATACAACTTATTAACTGATGCTATTTTTCTGATTGCTGTACTTTATTTATTTGCCGCATTTTACAGCAGCATAATGTTATCTATTTCAAAATTAAAAGCTGCGGCAGGCTCATTATCTAATGGTGATTTCACTATTACTGTAGATATTGAATCTCGTGATGAAATGCAAACAGTTGCTGAACATATGAATGCAATGATTGAGAAAAATAAGGCCCTTGTATCACAGGTTATAAGCGCAGCCAACCAGGTCGTTAATTCAGCAAATAATAGCGCAACCACATCACACAAAACACAGAAAGGCATTAGCGAACAAAATATGCAAATCGATATGGTTGCTACTGCAATGAATGAAATGACAGCCACTGTTGCCGAAGTAGCAAGTAATGCTGCAAGTGCTTCTGATGCCACAAGGGATGCAAGTTCTGAAGCCGCTAATGGTCATAAAATTGTTAACAACACCATCAACTCCATTAACAAACTATCAAATGAGGTCGGCAATGCAACCTCTGTCATTAAAAAATTAGAATCAGATAGCGAAAGTATTGGCTCAGTACTTGATGTAATTCGTAGCATTGCAGAACAAACAAATTTACTGGCATTAAATGCAGCGATTGAAGCAGCACGTGCTGGCGAACAGGGCAGAGGCTTTGCAGTTGTTGCCGATGAGGTAAGAACTTTAGCTAGCCGCACCCAGGCTTCTACCGAAGAAATTCAACAAATGATTGAATTATTACAGGAAGGTACGCGTAATGCAGTATCTGTAATGGAAAAAGGAAATGAACAAACACAGGAATCAGTATCACATGCAGCCGAAGCAGGAAAAGCACTTAATGCTATTACTGCTGCTGTTGATCATATTAGTTTGATGAACGAACAAATAGCAAGTGCCGCTGAAGAACAAACCAGTGTAGCTGAAGAAATTAATCGCAATATAATTAATGTCAGCAATATTTCTAACGAAACAGCTGAAGGAGCAGACCAGACAGCTGAAAGCAGCGAGACACTACGAACTGTTGCAAATCAACTACATAATTTAGTGGGCGGATTTAAAGTCAATTAAACTCAACAACTATGAACTGAAAGTCCATAGGTTGCTTTAATAACGATTAAAAATCATTTTACTAGCATCAAAAAAATCTCAAATTCTAAAATACTTTTATTCTGTCATCCCGAGCACAGTCGAGGGATCTGGCATTGCAAAGATCAAGACCCCTCGACTGCACTCGGGATGACATAAAAACACTAAAGTCTTGCACTAAAAGTGCGTAGTTTTAACTAGCATACTGAAACAATAAAACTTATTGCATTATAAACCAGACATTCTTTTTAATGTTCTATCTTTATTAATTAAGTGATGTTTAATGGCGACAAAGCCGTGAAATAAAACAAAGCCAATTAAGATACTGGCTATGATTAAATGCATAATACCAGCAATATCTTCCTGGCTTTCAAAACCATAAAAAACAGCAGGCACTTTAAAAACACCAAACACATCAATTGAATAAGCATCAGCAGTAGAAACAAGATATCCCGTAAACATAACCACAATCAATAAAAAATAAAGTGCAGCATGCATGAATCGAGCAGCTTTAATTTCAAAAGCTGTATACTCATTTAATGGATCAGGTATTTCACCTGCATTACGCCAGATTATTCTTAATCCTGTAAATAAAAACAAAACCACACCAATACTTTTATGTAAAAAAGGTGCCTCTCTATACCATTCATCATAATAAGTTAAATCCACCATCCACAAACCAAGGACAAATAAACCTGTTACAGTGAAAAACGTAATCCAGTGAAAAAAAATACTGCCCCATCCCCATCTATCTTTTGTATTTTTTAAAAACACCATTTACTTTTTAATCCTGGTATTGTTTGCTGCTTACTGATTAACATGAAATTTAATAGAACCTGTCTTCACCTTCAGGCCGTGTTCTAAATAATTTAAGCGTCCAGAAATACTGTGCGGGACAAATTCTAACTGTTTCCTCAATTGCTTTATTCATTCGGATTGTGTCTTTTTTATCATCGCCTGAAGGAAAATCTTTTAATGCCGGCAAAATATGGATAATGTATTTATGCTGTTTCTCATCATAACAACTGATACAGGGCAATACATCTGCATTACAGGTTTTTGCCAAACGACCTAATACGGGAATAGTGGCTTTTTGCTCACCAAAAAAAGGCACAAAAATCGAGCGATCCTTACCCAGATCCTCATCCGGTAAATAAAACATAACCTGCCCTGCACGCACATCTTTAATAATAGGACGCAGGCCAGCTTCACGTGTATATATGATTGTACCAAATCGTGTGCGGCATTTTGCCACCAACCAGTTGGTAACTTTATTTTTCATTAATTTAAACGGCCCAGAAATGGGATAACGCATGGTTATAGCTGAAACTGCTGCTTCGAGACCTACACTATGACTGGTCATAACAATAACAGATCGTCCTGCTTTCTGGCTTTGTTCTATATACTGCTGACCTTTTATAATAATCCTTTTTTTAAGCATGAATTTTGGCGCCCACCAAAATAGCCCATAATGCAAAATGCTTCGTGTCTGCGCACGAAAATTTTGTTTTAATAGTTTATTGCGTTGCTGTTGGTTAATATCAGGAAAACAGAGTTCAATATTTTTACGTGCTATACGTCTACGCTTAGCATTTATATTTCGGGCTAAATCACCTAAAATATTACCTGTAAAATCAGTTAGCTTTGCAGGCAGAAGCATAAAGATAAACAGCATAAAAACAGCAAGCCATGTCAGCCAGTAGGTCGGCCTCAGAAATTCTGCTTCAAATTTTGCTTTATATATTAAAGAACTTTGTCCCGCTATTTTTTTTACTGCTGCCATTATTTTTTTGCGGCCACTAATAATGCCTGATCTCTAATCCCTGTTTGCTGATCACCATATTTCTGATCTTCGCGGTAATATAATATTTCCATGTCCGAAAAAAACTTTAATAACTCACCATGGCAAAACCGATATTCTGGATTTGAAGGACCACAATCATCGAGTTGCTCACCACTAAATGTCTGGTAAAATAATAAACCTTCTGGCTTTAAAAGTTTTTTTATATTATCTAATGAGGAACGATGCAAAAAGAAACAGGCTGTCACAATATCAAACTGTTCTGTAATTAACAGGTTATTTTCTAAATCACGCACTTCTGCTTTTATATTTAATAAATATTGATCACTATATTGTTGTATTTTATTAATTGCAATTTTTGATTGATCCCATGCAGTAACATCAAAGTTTCTATGGGCCAACCAACATCCATTAGCCGCAAGACCACAGGCATAATCTAATGCTTTTCCAGTCTCTGGCAATAAATGGCTATTACTGATTAATACATCTGCCGGTGTTTGTTCTGCAACTTCTCTTGTTAAATAATGACGATCCCAATCAGGCATTATTTCCTCCAGAAAGCTGGCGTAAATAAAACCAGCAGTGTAAATACTTCTAAACGCCCCATTAGCATAGAGATACACAAAGTCCATTTTACAAAATCTGTCATGCCTGCATAGTTAGCACCAACATCACCCAGGCCTGGCCCAAGATTATTCATTGTGGCAGCAACAGCCGAAAAAGATGTTACCTGATCAAGACCACTAGCCATAAGCAATAACATCAGGAAAACAAATACTGCAACATAGGCTGCAAAAAAACCCCACACGGCATCAATAACAGAATCAGAAACAGGTGTCTTACCAATTTTTACAACAATTTGTGCATTAGGATGAATTAAACGCATCATTTCACGCGCGCCCTGTTTAAACAATAACAGCACGCGAATAACTTTCATGCCACCGCCTGTTGATCCTGCACAACCACCAATGAAACTGGTAAACAATAATAGCACTGGTAAAAAACCTGGCCATAAATAAAATTCTGATGTTGCAAAACCAGTTGTTGTTCCAATTGATACAGCATGAAACACACCTTGCAGCAAGGCCTCTTCCATATTATAAACAGCGCCCGTTAAATAAAGATAAGAAACACAAATTGCTGCAACAAGAAAAAGCACACGCATATATGTTACAAACTCTGTATCTGATGTATAGGTTTTTAAATTCCATTTTCTAAAAGCAACAAAATGCAGGCCGAAGTTAACTCCTCCCAATAGCATAAATACAACGGCAACCGCTTCAATCCAGTGATTATTAAAATAACCAATGCTTGCATCATGAGTTGAAAAACCACCAATGGCTACTGTTGAAAAGCTATGCGCTATCGCATCAAATAAACTCATTCCTGCAAACCAGTAAGCTACCGCACATGCAACGGTTAAGCTCAGGTAGATATACCAGAGTGCTTTTGCCGTTTCTGTAATCCGTGGCGTTAATTTATTATCTTTAATAGGCCCAGGTGTTTCTGCACGATAAAGCTGCATGCCTCCTATGCCAAGCATTGGTAAGACAGCAACGGCTAAAACAATAATTCCCATACCTCCCAGCCACTGTAATTCCTGTCGATAAAACAAAATCGAATGAGGCATATTGTCAAGGCCAGTTAATACCGTTGCCCCTGTCGTTGTTAGTGCAGACACAGATTCAAAAACAGCGTCAGCCAACTGAATATTTAACTGTTCATATAATAAAAATGGTACAGAGCCTGAAGCGCCCAACACAAACCAGAACATTACAACAACAACAAAGCCATCTCGCAAACGCAAATCCTGCCTTACGTTTCTAACCGGTAGCCACAGAAACAACCCCATACCCAACAGTAAAATATAACTATATAAAAAGGCATCACTTGCACCTTCCTGATACCAGAGATCAATTAATAATGGCGGCAATGAAGTGATGCTGAATAGCATCAATAATATTCCAGTAATTCTTTGTATGACTTTAAAATTCACTGTCTTATTTTTTAGCCTGGATTAATCTGTTTTGATTTTAGCATAGGACTGTTGATGAGTTGCTTCAGCTCTAAGCCGACAACTTATTAATCCAGATTTAAAGCTTAAATAAATGTAACGCCAACCTGAAACATTCGTTCTACTTCATGAATTTTTGATTTATCAACAAGAAACAACACCACATGATCTTCAGCTTCGATTACGGTATCGTGATGAGCAATAATAACTTCTTTACCTCGCACTATTGCGCCAATTGTTGTACCTCCTGGCAATTCTATATCTTCAAGTTTATGCCCCACAACTTTTGAAGTATTTTCATCGCCATGAGCAATCGCTTCAATTGCTTCAGCCGCACCTCGACGTAACGAATGAACAGCAACAACATCGCCTCGACGCACATGCGTTAACAACGCACCAATAGTCACCTGCTCTGGTGAAATAGCGACATCAATAGCCTCCTGACTTTCCATTAAATCAACGTAAGCTGGTCGATTAATTAATGACATAACTTTACGCGTGCCAAGACGCTTGGCTAACATTGCTGAAAGTATATTCGCTTCATCATCATTGGTGACAGAACAGAAAATATCCATGCTATCAATATTTTCTTCTAATAATAATTCTTCATTAGCAGAATCACCGAGCAAGACAACGGTCTTAGATAGCGTTTGTGATAATTCACGCGCACGTTCTGGATTACATTCCAGTATTTTAACCTGATGCCTTTTTTCCAGTCGTTCTGCCAGACGTTTACCAATATTACCGCCGCCAGCAATAATAATACGCTTGTTCTTTTTATCAACTCGGCGCAGTTCTTTTATAACTGCACGTATATGTTCACGCGCTGCAATGAAAAATACTTCATCGCCAGCCTCAACGACAGTATTAGCCATTGGAATAATAGCTCGCCCTCGTCGATAAATTGCAGCAACACGCGTATCAATATTGGGCATATGCTTGCGTAACTCCTGAAGCTCATGCCCCACCAATGGACCACCAAAGTAGGCTCTTAAACCAACCAGCACCACTTTACCATCCGCAAAATCCAGCACCTGTAAAGCACCTGGATATTCGATAATATTGCTGATGTAGTTAGTAACAAGTTCTTCTGGGCTGATTAAAACATCGATAGGAAGCGCGTTACCTATAAACAACTCATTGTGCTTAAGGTACTCAGCAGAGCGAATACGGGCAATTTTTGTGGGTGTGTGATGTAGCGTCCAGGCAACCTGACATGCCACCATATTGGTTTCATCACTGTTAGTCACAGCGATCAACATATCAGCATCTTCAACGCCTGCCTGTTCCAGAATATTGGGATGAGCCGCATTGCCCGCTACTGTCTGTATATCCAGACGATCACGCAATTCATGTAGCAGATCGACTTTGGAATCAACCAGCGTTATATCATTGGCCTCAGATGCCAGATTAGCTGCAACTGACGAGCCTACCTGACCTGCGCCTAAAATCAGTATTTTCATTACTGCATATTCTTTGTTTTACTTTGCGCGAAGTTTACGCCTTTCACGCATAGATTCCAGTATGAATTAACCAGATAGATCAACAAGTATTGTTTTAAATAGAGACCTTTGCACGATACAGGCGCGATATATAAATTTGGCTATTATTGACTGATTGAGGCAGGAAACGAAGTTAATATCTGAATATCGGCAAGTTTTCTAACAAAAAGCAGGCGAATTTTATCCGTTGTTATTCGTGAATGTATCGTGCAAAGGTCTCTAAATACGAATACAGTCTAGAAAGGGATGTAGATATAGTGCAGATTATGTTTATGGGTGCCAATTGCTTTTCTATTTTTAAAATCAAACTTATAGCCCGCACGCACAAAAGGGCTCGCCTGATTGTGACATTTCTGTGTGCAGACATTCTGCTTTTCTGAAGGCAGGATCATTTTACCTTTTTTAATGTAATCTTCACGACGATAAGTGCCTCTTACCTTGAGCATCATTTCAGCATAAATACTGCCGGGGCCATGACACATTTCACATTGCACATTAGCCATGCCCGGTGTTTTTTCCATACTAACAAAACCGCCGGGGCGGCCAAAACCAGTTGTATGGCAGGTTAGACAGGCCGGGTTACTGGTATAGTCAGCTTTGGGATCAAGGCCTGCTTTCTTTTTTGCCTCACTACGCACCCCCGGCTTAAGCAATTCAAAAGTATTCGACATTCTGGTTTTTGACCAGGATTCAAAATGAGGGATATGACAGACGCGACATAGTTCAACACCCACATATTCAGGTGTTTCTGATGCAGATGCAGACGCATAAGTAGAAAGAGCGAACAACAATAATGTAATCAGGTATGCAATAACGCGCATAAAAATTAAGGCTGTATTAAAAAATTAATACATAGAGTATATGTGGATATATAGATTAATCAATTATCTGCTAACAAATTGCTGTGAGTGATTTAGTCAAAAGAGCATAATAAAATCCATCCATACCCTTTTCACCCGTCAAAATCTGCCGTCCATAAGGCCGTGCATGCCCCCAGTCCACATCGATCTTAATTTCTTCCGCATCTGTTTGCTGCTGTAAAAAAGTTGCTATCTGATTTTCATTCTCATCTTTAAAAACAGAGCATGTTGCATATAACAACTTTCCACCCGGCTTTAATAAAGCCCATATTTTATTAAGAATATTTTGCTGTATTTCAACCAGTTGTTTTATATCCTGTGGGCGGCGTAATAATTTAATATCAGGATGCCGGCGTATCACACCCGATGCCGAACAGGGCACATCCAGCAAAATACGATCAAAACAATCACCGTCCCACCATTGATCTGGGTGCTGCGCATCACCTGCCAGTAACTCTGCTGAAAAACCTAAACGCTCAAGATTTTCCTGTACTCTAAGTAAACGCTGATCCGATATATCCATAGCCGTCATATTTATATCCGGCTCAACTTCAAACATATGACATGTTTTACCGCCTGGAGCTGCACAACAATCAAGCACTTTTTGTTTTGCTTTTAAATCTATTAACTGTGCCGCTTTTTGCGCACCTGCATCCTGCACAGAAAACCAGCCCTCTTCATATCCAGGCAATTCAGTCACATCAACTGCATGCTCAAGAAAAATGGTGCTATCTTTTTTATAATCAATATTATCCTGCACCGGCACATTCAGTTTTGATAAATAATCCTTAACCGTTATTTGCTGTTGATTAATACGTAAGACCATAGGGGCATGCAAATTATTTTGCTGCATAATCTGTTGCCAATTGTCTGGCCAGTCTTTTTTTAGTCGATCAATTATCCATTGAGGATGAGAATATAGTGCCTGCGGTTTTGACTGTAATTTTTTTTCCAGCTCTTCTTTTTGCTTATCCTGAAAACGAATAAAGTTTCGTAGTACGGCATTAACCAGCCCTGTTGCCCAGATTTTCTTTCGCTTTCTCGCCAGACTAACCGCTGCATCAACAGAGGCATAATCAGGCACGCGAGTATCCATAAGTTGATACAAAGCCATTAGTAATATAATTTGAATATCACTGTCTTTTTCTTTTAATGGTTTTTTCATTAACAAAGGGAGAATTGTTATTAAACGATAATACCAACGCAACACGCCATAAATTAACATTTGCGCAAATGCTTTGTCTTTAGATGTCTGTGACTGTTTAAGAATAACGGGCAGGCATGATGATAATGATTCACCCTGCACTATAACGGCCTGCAAAACTTTTAAAGCTAAACCTCGCGCATCTGCTTTATTTTTATCAATCATTACCCAGCACAACACCTGTTAAATCATGCGCATTAACAAAATCTTTTACATCCATGGGTTTACCACCTGGTAACTGAACCTTTAATAAGCGCAGAATTTTTTCTCCCGTTGCTACATCAATACCCTGTTTATCACATTTTAAAACTGTACCGGGTATTGCATTTGTTGTCTCATCTAAAACCTGTGCCTGCCAGATTCTTAGCATTTGTTGTTTATTATTTTTAAGCAAACCTGTTTGTGCTACGGGCCAGGCATTAAATGCATTAACTTTATTTTGAAGTTCTTTTGCTGTTTGTTGCCAGTCTAATAATGCTTCAGATTTCTGTAATTTTTCTGCATAACATGCCTGACTGTCATCCTGAACTTCAGCTTGTGTTTCACCTTTAATTATTAAGGGCAATGTTTCCATTAAAGCGTCCGCACCCATTTCAGATAATCTGTCATGCAAACTGGAACCTGTATCCATTCCTTCAATAATACAATTTTTCTTCAGCAACATATCACCAGTATCAAGCCCTTCTCCCATTTGCATAATGGTGATACCTGTTTCTTTATCTCCCGCCAAAATAGCTCTTTGAATGGGCGCTGCGCCACGCCAGCGCGGCAGTAAAGATGCGTGAATATTTATACAGCCTAATTTAGGGGCATCCAGAATAACTTTTGGCAATATCAGGCCATAAGCAACCACCACCATTAAATCAGCCTGTAATTTTTCAAGTTCCTGCTGCACTTCATCTGTTTTTAAACTAGCAGGTTGATAGACAGGAATGTCATATTCCAGCGCCAGTTTTTTAACAGGCCCAGGCATTAACTTTCGCCCTCGTCCTGCAGGTCGATCAGGCTGTGTGTAAACCGCAACAACCTGATGATCAGAATTAATTAACGCTTTTAAGGGAGGAACAGAAAAATCAGGCGTACCTGCAAAAATTATTTTTAGTTTTGACATTACCAAGAGACCTTTAATCTAGATTAATCCAGATTTACATTATCGCTGCTTTTTTTTGTTTTTCTAATTTCTTTTTAATTCGATTGCGTTTTAATGCTGACAGATAATCTACAAATAATTTACCCTGCAGATGATCAAGTTCGTGCTGGATACAGACGGCTAATAAATCATCCGCTTCCAGCTCAAATTGTTCACCCTCTTTATTCAATGCCCTCACTTTAACGCTATCAGCTCTGTGTACTGCTTCATAAATACCGGGGACTGAAAGACAGCCTTCTTCTCTTTCTTCTTCACCCTCTTTTTCAATAATCTGAGGATTGATCAAACACAGAGGCTGATCTTTTTCTTCAGAAACATCAATCACAACAATCCGTTTATGAACATTAACCTGTGTCGCGGCAAGACCTATGCCGGGCGCTTCATACATAGTTTCGAGCATATCGTCTACTAACTGACGAATACTGTCGTCTACTACATCAACCGATCTGGCTTTGGTACGCAGTCGATCATCAGGGAATTTCAATATCTCCAGTCTGGCCATAAAAACTAAACCTATTCAAATATAAAATAGAAAGATAAGGGATTAACTTACTTCATTAATTCAAGTTTATCAGCTAAACTCTTGAAAACCACGGATAAATATGGGGAATCTACCTTGGATATCAGAGCAATCAGGGCCCTAATCAGGCTTCCTGCACTACTAGTCAGTATAGTGACTATAACGTCAGCCTGTTCAAGCATGCCTTGGTCTTCATCGAATTCTAATGACCAGAGTCAACAAGCGCAAATTTCTGCTGAACAATCAGCAACGGTTGTTGAACCTGTAGAGCAACCCGCAGAAGCAGCTCAAAGCTCAGAATTAGCACCTGTTGCTACTCAGTCTGTTCGCATACAAGCCGATTATCCTCAGCAATATACTGTTGTCAAAGGCGATACTCTCTGGGATATAGCCGGCAAGTTTCTAAAAGACCCCTGGTTCTGGCCTGAAATATGGCAACGTAACCCCCAGGTTGAAAATCCTCACCTAATCTACCCCGGCGATATTCTTAGCCTTATATATGTGGATGGTAAGCCTCAAATTCAAATAACACGCGCCGCTGAAGGTGATGACGTTATTCGTCGAGATACTCAGGCAAGAACTGAGAACGGGCTAAATATCGTCAAATTAACCCCCGTTATTCGCAGAACATCCAGGGCATCTCAAATACCAACCATACCAAGCGATGCAATTAATCAGTTTATTTCCAGACCTAAAGTTGTTACCAGAGAAGAAATAGAAGATGCGCCCTATATTGTCTCCAGTGATGAATCTCACCTGATACTGGGTTCTGACAACAGGGTATATATTCGTGGTGAACTCGATAAAGAACGTGTGCGCTACAGCATTTACCGCAGAGGCAATGAACTTATAGACCCGGAAACAGATGAAGTTCTGGGTTATGAAGTAATATATGCCGGTGAAGCACGTATTGATATTTATGGTGACCCTGCCACAGCAACAATCACATCATCTCGTAGAGAAATTCTTGTTGGCGATTTCCTGATGGCCACAGATAAAAGTGATGTCAGCACCCTGTTTTACCCTAAAGTTCCTGCGCAGAAAATTGAAGGACAGATTGTTTCATTATTTGATGCTATTTCCAGCGTTGCCAGTTTCCAGATTGTTGTTATCAATCGCGGTGCAGACGAAGGCGTAGAAGTTGGGCATTTACTGGCAAGCTATTATAAGGGCGGTGCTGCTCGTGATAAATATATGGCGCGCAAAAAAGTAAAACGCGGCGAAGAAAATAAACTGGTCGTTCAACTACCTGATGAACGCAGTGGTTTAATGATGGTATTCAAAGTATTTGATCGTGTTAGCTATGCGCTAATCCTTGAATCCACTCGCGTTATTAGAAAGCATGATGTAATAAAAACGCCCCATTAATAAATAAAAGGAATGTAGCTATCTGACTCACCTGTACAAGTCGGATAGTTACAATTTTAAATGACAAATGACCTGCCATCTCGGCTAGCACTGCTTAGAACTAATTTACAGCCCAACAAACTTTATCAACTACTAAACCACTTCGGTTCTGCAGAAAATATTCTTACCGCAGGCAACTCACAACTTGAAATATTCAACCTGTCACCTGGCGCTATTAAACACCTGCATTCACCTGATGACAGAGCAATAGAACATGATATTAAATGGCTCGATAAAGACAATCATTACATTATTGGACTAGATGATAAAAACTATCCTGAACCACTGAAATCCATTCCTGATCCACCTTACCTGCTATTTGTGGCAGGTGACATTGATTATTTACAGCAACCCCAGTTGGCCATGGTTGGCAGCCGCACCCCTACCGCAGCAGGCAGGCAAACTGCATTTGATTTTGCCAGACATCTATCAATATCAGGTCTTACCATCACTAGCGGTTTAGCTCTTGGAATAGACACGGCATGCCATAAGGGCGCATTAGAAGGTATAGCTGGCACTATTGCTGTTGTTGCCAATGGACTGGATAAGGTGTATCCCGCATCAAATACAGAATTAGCACGACGCATTGTGCAGCAGGGCTGTGTGATAAGTGAATCTCCACTGGGAACAGCGCCTCATAAAGGTTTATTCCCACGCCGCAACCGGGTTA
This sequence comes from uncultured Thiotrichaceae bacterium, assembly GCA_964522445.1. GTDB lineage: Bacteria > Pseudomonadota > Gammaproteobacteria > SZUA-229 > SZUA-229 > CAZFUY01. The sequence continues at coordinate 18,713 of CAZFUY010000002.1, forward strand.
TTAGTGGCTTAAGCATGGGCACACTGGTTGTTGAGGCGGCAAAAAATAGCGGATCTCTCATCACCACAAAACACGCCCTGGAACAAAATAGAGAAATTTTTGCTATACCCGGCTCTATCCATAACCCGCTATCCAGAGGCTGTCACAGCTTGATCAGACAGGGTGCAAAGCTGGTTGAAACCGCTGAAGATATCATTGAAGAACTGTTACCACTGGAAAAACTTGTTTCAACAAGCCATACTAGCGCCCAATGTGAAGAGACACAGGCTCAAAATAGCCTGGATCCTGCCTATCAGGCACTTCTAAATAGCATGGAATACGAACCAGCTAACATCGATGAGCTGGTGGAGCGCAACCAGCTGGATGCCGCTGAAATAGCATCCATGCTGCTGATTCTAGAATTACAGGGCCATGTCGTTTCAGAAAATGGGAATTATTCCCGTATTCATTCAGAGCTGAACCATTAACCGGGTTTCCCAGAGTTCAGCTCAGAGTTATATTTTTAGAGAAGGCTATGAAACAAACTGTTGTTGATGTATTAATGTATCTGTTTGAAAACATGGTTGATGAAGACACGCCATTTGATCCTGAACGGGATCTAATTGTCGACCATCTTGAAGAACTGGGTTTCCCACAACACGAAATATTACGCGCCTTTAGCTGGCTGGAAGATCTGGCAGATATTCAGCTACAGGTAATTGAAAACTCCACACTATCATCGTCTCTACGCGTATATAGCGAACTGGAAAAAGTACTACTGGATTCTGAGTGTATTGGCTTCCTTATGTATATGGAACAATCAGGCATACTTACGCCAGTCACACGTGAACTGATTCTTGATCGAGTCATTGCACTGGATGTAGAGCTGGATATAGAACAACTAAAATGGATTACCATGATCATTCTCTACAGTCATCCCGGAGAAGAAAATGCCTTTGCAAGAATAGAAAGCATGGTATTTGATCAAATTTTGGACTATATGCATTAACAACAAATTTACAAACAAAAATAATTAATCAATGAGCAATAGCCTTTTAATTGTAGAATCACCCGCGAAAGCGAAAACGATCAAAAAATATCTGGGTAAAGGATTTGAAGTCCTTGCCTCATACGGGCACGTGCGTGATTTAATTCCCAAAACAGGCGCTATAGATACTGAGCATGATTTTGCAATGAAGTATCAGCTCATTGAAAAAAATGAAAAACATGTTGAAGCAATTAAAAAAGCACTAAAAAAAGCCGACACCCTGTATCTCGCAACTGACCTTGACCGCGAAGGAGAAGCCATATCATGGCATCTTTATGAGTTGTTGAAAGAAATTGGCGCACTAAAAGATAAACAGGTACACCGTGTAGCTTTTAATCAAATAACCAAACGTGCTATCCAGGAAGCAGTTAATAATCCACGTGACCTGTCTATGGACATGGTTAACGCACAGCAGGCTCGCCGTGCTTTAGATTATCTGGTTGGTTTCAACCTCTCACCTTTGCTGTGGAAAAAAGTTCAACGCGGTTTATCTGCGGGCCGCGTACAAAGTCCGGCTCTGCGAATGATTGTCAGCCGTGAAGAAGAAATCGAAGCCTTTGATCCCAAAGAATACTGGACCATCGAAGCAGACACTGAAAAAGATGGCAAAAATATTTCTTCAAAGCTGCGTATTTATAATAATGAAAAAGTTGAGCAGTTTACTTTTAATAATGAACAACTGGCCAGCAGCGCAGAAAGCACTTTAAATGATGCAGCAGGCGGAAAACTAACCGTTACCAAAGTTGAAAAGAAACAGCGTAAACGGAATCCAGCCGCACCATTTACAACGTCTACACTGCAACAGGAAGCATCACGTAAATTACGTTTTTCTGCTCAGCGCACCATGCGTACCGCACAACAATTATATGAAGGCATAAATATTGGCGGCGGCGAGACTGTCGGTTTAATTACTTATATGCGTACCGATTCATTAATGTTATCTCAGGAAGCACTGGATGATATTCGTGAATTAATATCAGAACGTTACGGCAAGGAAAATGTGCCTGAAGAAATTCGTGTATTTAAAAATAAATCCAAGAATGCACAGGAAGCACATGAAGCGATTCGCCCAACTTCAGCAAAACATATTCCTGAAGAAATTAAAGAAAATTTAAAACCCGATCAGTTCAAACTTTATGAGCTTATCTGGAAACGCACCGTTGCATGTCAAATGATTCATGCCACCCTCGATACCGTTTCAATAGACCTGCAATGCGGCACAGGCCATCAGTTTAGAGCAACAGGCTCTACCATAAAACACCCCGGATTTATGAGTGTTTATATGGAAGGCCAGGATGAAGGCGATGCTCACAATTATGATGACGATAAAATTTTGCCACCACTGGAAGAAGGCGAACAATTAAAACTTCTTGCTATTCGCACCGACCAGCATTTTACTGAACCACCTCCAAAATATACTGAAGCAAGTCTGGTAAAAGCATTAGAAGAATACGGCATTGGCAGACCTTCAACTTATGCCAGCATTATTTCAACTTTACAGAATCGCGAATATGTAGAAATAGAAAACCGCCGCTTTACCCCGACAGACATGGGTCGCATCGTAAATTCATTTTTAACTCAGTATTTTACTGATTATGTAGATTACGACTTCACTGCAAAACTGGAAGATGAACTGGATGCCATATCTCGTGGCGAAGAAGAATGGCTTCCATTAATGAAGTCATTCTGGAAACCTTTTATTACTAAAGTCGAAGACATTGATGAAAATGTCAGCCGAGCAGATGTCGCACAATCACGCGAAGTAGGTACAGACCCTGAAACAGGAAAACCCATAACTGTTCGCATGGGGCCCTATGGTCCTTTCGCTCAAATTGGCGACAAAGATGATGAAGAAAAACCGAAATTTGCCAGCTTAAAACCAGGCCAGAAAATGGCCGACATTACAATGGATAACGTTTTTGCATTATTCGTTTTGCCACGTAAATTAGGTGTTACAGAGGAAGGCGAAGAAGTTACTTCCAATGTAGGACGTTTTGGCCCTTATGTTAAATTTGATAAATTCTTTGTTTCAATAAGAAAAGAATTTCAGGATCAGGGCATTGATCCTTATAACATTACCTTCGAACAGGCAATGGTACTGGTTAAAGAGAAAAAGGAATTTGAAGCCAATAAATATATTAAGAGCTTTGAAGGAACAGACATTGAAATACTTAACGGACGCTATGGCCCTTATATTACTGACGGCAATAAAAACGCTAAAATTCCTAAAGACAGAGAGCCTAAAAGCTTAACTCTGGAAGAATGTGAAAAACTAATCGCTGAAGCACCTGAGCGCAAAGGACGTAAGAAAAAAACTGCCAGGAAAAAAGCCACGCCTAAAAAGAAAGCCACAACAAAGAAAAAGTCGGCTAAAAAGAAAACAGCCAAAAAGAAGACTGTAAAGAAAAAAGCAGCCAGAAAAAAAACCACGCCCAAGAAGAAGTGATCTCTTCATTTCTTTTAAAACAGGCTGCTGCCACCTGCAATGAGGGCGGCGTTATTGCCTACCCCACAGAGTCTGTTTTTGGACTGGGTTGCGACCCTCTCAACCAACAGGCTGTTTATAAAATACTGCAACTTAAAAATCGATCTGTTGATATGGGGCTTATTCTTATAGCCAGTAATATTGAGCAATTAATGCCCTTTATTGATATAACGCCCAGCCAGAAAAAAAAACTCACAACAACTGAGTCAATCACATGGTTAGTTAAAGCATCAAATTACACACCTGAATGGATTACGGGAAAACATAACAAAGTAGCAATTCGAATAAGCATGCATCCTGTCTGCAAGCAATTATGTGAATATACTAATTACCCATTAGTCTCAACCAGCGCAAATCCCAGCGGACATAAACCGGCAAAAAACAATTTACAGGTTGTTAGTTATTTTAGAAATTCTATCGATTATCTTCTGCCAGGAAAAACAGGTGAACTAAAAAAACCAACTGAAATTAGAGATCTTGAAACCAACAGGATAATCCGAAAAGGCTGACATTAACCATAACAACTCTGAGTGCCAACTATATCTACTTTTAGTGGCAGTTGTTTAAGAAAAACCAAAAGATTTGATCTTAAACATCAGCAACATAATATTTTGAGAAATTCATATCTAAACTAAATAATCAGATTAAATTTACTTTGAATTTTTTACTTTTTTCTTAGCCTTAGATTTTAGACAATCCAGCTCTTCAAGTGGCACAGAGACATAATAACCCTGCACACGATCTACTCCACAGATTTTTAACAATCTTAAAATCTCCGGGCTTTCAACATATTCAGCAACAGTATAACGACCTAGTGAATGAGCCACATCATTCATTGCGGTAACTATTGAACGATCTATTGAGCCACGCGCCATACCTTTTACAAACTGGCCGTCAATTTTTACAAAATCGACAGGCAGACATTTAAGTTGTGAGAAAGAACAAAAACCAGATCCAAAATCATCAAGAGAAAAACGACATCCTAACCATTTCATTTCATCAACAAACTGATTGGCCGATTCAAAATTTGCAATCGCACAGGTTTCTGTTACTTCAAAGATCAATGACTGTGGGTTTGCACCATGTTTTTCTATAAGTGCTTTAATCTTTGCCAGACTATCATCCGCATTTAAAGTCTGGCCTGATAAATTAATTGAAAAAGAAACATTAGGAGAATTTTTTTGCACTTTCGCCAATATTGACAAGGCCTTATTCAATACCCACATATCCACGTCATGCATAAGATTAAAACGTTCAGCCGTAGGAATAAATGCATCGGGATAATACAGATCACCATTCTCACCTTTCATTCGCAGCAATAATTCATAATGCAATGCGTTATCGGAATTGCTGCAATGGTTTTCCCATATTGCACCATCTTCAGGAGGCAAATTATTAAGATCAATGCTTGTCATATCTAATATAGGCTGATAGTGCAATACAAATTTATTTTTCTTCATAGCATCACGTAAACGCGATGACCAGCCTAGTTCTGTACCCATGGCATTTTTTTCATCATTATTCTGTTCATAAAGATGAGTCTGATTACGCCCACTTCGTTTTGCAATATGACAGGCAATATCAGCATTAGCCAGAACATCACCTGAAGTCATATTATCTATATCCATTAATGCAACACCAAAGCTTCCATGCACATTATAATTTTGTCCACTATAACCAAAAGTACAGGCTTCTAATGTTGCTCTAAATCCTTCTGCAAGTTGCATTGATAAATCAGCATTTGCATTACGTATAATAACTGCAAATTCATCACCACCTAATCGAGCAAGGGTATCTTCATCACGCAATTTATCCGTTAGTAAACGTGAAATTTCTACTAATAATTTATCACCCGCATCATGCCCTGCTGTATCATTAATATATTTAAACCGATCCAGATCTATATAGACAAGCGCACTCATAACATCATCACGCTGTACTCGTTTTATTTCTGATTCCAGTTGATCTTCAAAATAACGGCGATTACATAATTGCGTAAGATGATCATGTGTTGCCTGCCAGTGCAATTTTTCTTCCAGCATCTTGCGCTCAGAAATATCTCTAAAGGCAATTACCGAACCTTCCTGCTGACCATATATTGTTAACGGATAAACTGTACATTCAACAGGCACAGGTTTTCCATTACGGTGCTGGAAAACTGTTTCCCAACAACGCAACTCTATACCTTTGCCATAGGCACGATATAAGCGATCATGATTTAACACATCTTCATTTAATGAAAAATGAAAAGCATCTTTAGCCTGCTTGCCCATAATATTACTGACATCATCCACACCAATAATATTAAGTGCAGCAGGGTTTACAAATGTCACACAACCTTCATGGTCAACACCATAAACACCTTCACCAACGGACTCCAGAATACCAGCAAGGCGTTCACGTTCAGACTCTATAGATTTTTGTATTTCAATAAAGCGGCTCATCGATGCTATACGAGCAAGAAATAGCTCTTCGGCTTCATTTTTGAACATACATTCCACAGCACCTGCCTGCAGGCAATCTTTAATTACCTCATCCAGATAAGTGCCGGTAATAACCGCTGTTCGGATACTGGAAGTACGCGGATCATCTCGTAATTTCTGACACAGCACATAGCCATTTTCATCTGGCATAAAATAGTCAATGATAGCAAGATCAAAGGGCTGCTTAATTGCCAGTTCAAATGCATGCTGTACTGAATTAGCTGCCTCAGTAACATAACCATTACGGTCCAACAATCGCTGGTAATAATGACGAATACTAACTGAATCATCAACAAACAACACACGAATGGGATTCTCGCTGCTACCCATTCTTTTAATTGTTTCATGGGTGCTATCTGGCCCAAGTAATTTCTGTAATGTAGCAACAGACTCCTGATAGTTCTCCCATGGCACTAACGCTGAAAAGCGGCGTTTGCTCATCCAGTTAAGCACTTCCAGGTTTGCATCATGGGAAAGCAATAATACGGGTATTTCGCTATAGTCAGCATCTTCCAGTAAAGACATTAATTCATTAGTTGGCCCATGATCTTCATAATTTGGCCAACCCACAATAACGCCCTGATAACTATTACCAGAATCCTTTAAGCACTCAAGCGCAGCATCGAATGCCTCCAGAGACATTAATTCATATCCCTGCTTCTGCAGAGCCTTAACCAGGATATAACGCAATGTAGCTGATTCTTCAACCAGAAGAATACGCTGCTTAATTTTTTCCACAAACATATATGTAAGGCCTACCTATATAGAACAGATGATTAACAGTCACTCCCGTCAGGAAGAGCCATTAACTCATCGTCCTTAAATATATAGTACGCAACCGAGTGAATAACCAGCGCTACAACGAAGAATTATTAGAGGCAACCTTGCTTTGATGGCGACGAAACCATGCACTGGCAGTCGCTGCAGTCAAAATACACCAGACAGCAAATAAAGCGCCTGGCAATGCCGTTTCTGGAGGAAAATGCTTTAAAGCCAATGCAACACCCATACCGGCATTTTGCATACCAATTTCAATCATCAAAGTAATGCGATGAAGTGGATCAAAACCATAAAGACGAGCCAGCAGCCAGCCTGCCACATAGCCCAGGATATTAACCAGTATCACGCCAAACAGGACTAACATAGCCATATCTGCAATTCTTTGCTGATTAGCCGCTACCGCATAACTGCATATAATAACAATAGCCAGTGCAGCAATACCCGGTGCGGCTGCCTGTGCTTTCTGTAAATATCTGCCCAGGTAAGGCTGTATAAATAAACCCAGTGCCAGCGGCATCAACACGGTCAAAATAATGGTCTTCATTAAGGGTAGAAATTCAACAGGCAAAATAGCCCCACCTAATAATTTAACCAGCGTAGGCGTAATTAAAGGTGATAAAAATGTGGCCACTGTTGTCAGTGCAACCGAAAAGGCAACCGCGCCACCTGCCAGATAGACAATCACATTACTGGCCATAGCCCCCGGCGCACAGCCAACAATAATAAATCCCAATGCTATTTCTGGCGAAAACCCAGGGTACTGAGCCACAATAAAAACCAGCACAGGCATTACACTAAACTGCGTTAAAACACCCAGACCAATACGCTTAGGATGCTTTAATTCATCTTTTAAATCACTGACATTCAGCACCAGCCCCAGAGCAAACATAGTGGCTGCAAAAAACCATAAAAAATAGCCTTTAAAGATCAGAAACAGAGGTGGATAAATATAGGCAAGAACAGCTCCCAAAAGGGTTAATGGGGCTAGTTGATTAGAAATAAATTTAAACATATATAATAAAACCACCGTTCTTTGTCATCCATAACATCCTAGCATATTGCTTTTCCTGAGCATTATCATTCTATTCATAATACCGTGGCATACAGCTTATCCTGGGCATAAAAAAGGGCAGGCAACCAAAGTTACCCACCCTTTTATATTTTAAAACTTAACTAGGGATACTCTAATTAAGCACCACCACACTTGCTTTCTGTCTTAGGCTTATCGGTACTGCTTTTGCCATCACCACACTTGCCTTCTTTTTTGGTTTTACTACCGCCACATTTACCTTCAGTTTTAGACTTGCTACCACCACATTTACCTTCCGCTGGTTTTGATGACATAGCCACTTGATAATTATTTTGTAAATCATTCATGCCAAAAGGATTTTTAGCAGCATTAACCACACCAGCAAAAAAAGAAGCCATGAAAGCACTGCCAATAGCTAAAGAAACAATTTTTTTATTCATTATTAAATTCTCCATAGGGGATTAGTTTTTTCGGCGCATTTCGCACCCGCATTATTGGACAGTTATATGACTTAAAGTTCATACTAGATATTGATACTTATTATTATTTCCCCTGCATAGATTTTTTAATAGCCGATATCACCTCATCCTCAATACGCTGCAAAACTTTATGTGCTGGACTATCAGCCGCTATAACTGCTGGTTTTGCAAATAGCGCCGTGGTTTTTCCATCTTTCTCAATTAAGGTCATTCTTAAAGGACATAGCGCTAATAAACTGGGATCCGCATTGCTCACTGCATTGGCATACCAGCCATTACAAAATACCATACTGCGAATACCATCCAGCTTATTGCGGTTATAATTCTCTCCCCACTTCTCTGAAAAACGTGCAAGATTACGACCAATATTGGCTTCAAAGACCACATAAAAACCTTCAGATTCCAGCCCCTTATACACATTGCCATAGACCTGTTCCATTGGCTTATTTACCGTATATTCAAACACATTGGGACTTGCCGCTTCCACAAAACTAAATACCAACATAAAACAAAGAAACATCACTTTGTTGATTATTTTCATCAATTTCTCCTGTAACAGATTAATAAACTGGATAGAATACAGCCTATTCTAAATATCATTTTTACGGATTCATACTGTGAACAAAACCAGCCCCTATCCTAATTTACGCATGCGCCGTATGCGTCGTAATGAATTCAGCCGACGACTAATGCGCGAAAACATTCTAACGGCAAATGACTTTATCTATCCCATGTTTATTCTGGAAGGCAAAAATCAAAAACAGGCTGTGCCTTCTATGCCAGGTGTCGAGCGCGTTAGTATCGATTTATTGCTTAAAGAAGCAGAGCAGTGTTTACAATTAGGCATTCCAAGCATCGCATTATTCCCTGTTGTGCCACAGGAAAAAAAATCTGATAATGCTGAAGAAGCCTTTAATCCTGATGGCCTTGCTCAACGTGCCGTTAGAGAGCTAAAAAAACATTTCCCTGAATTAGGTGTAATGACAGATGTAGCTCTTGATCCTTTCACCAGTCATGGACAGGATGGATTAATTGACGACACAGGCTATGTACTCAATGATGAAACCATTGAAGTTTTAACTAAACAGGCCGTGTCTCATGCCGAAGCCGGTGCTGATATTGTTGGCCCATCCGATATGATGGATGGCCGCATAGGCGTAATACGCAAAGCACTGGAAGATGCGGGACACATTCACACACTTATACTTGCCTACTCAGCAAAATACGCATCCAGTTTTTATGGCCCATTTCGAGATGCCGTTGGCTCATCCAGTAATCTTTCGGGTGGCAATAAATACAGTTACCAGATGGATCCTGCAAATTCTGATGAAGCCATTCGCGAAGTTGAATTAGATTTAGCTGAAGGCGCAGATATGGTAATGATAAAACCCGGCATGCCTTATTTAGATATCGTACGTCGTATTAAAGATGAATTTGGTGCGCCCACTTATGTTTATCATGTTAGTGGCGAGTACGCCATGTTAAAAGCCGCCGCACAAAATGGCTGGTTAGATGAAAAAGCCTGTGTACTTGAAACACTATTAAGTTTTAAACGAGCCGGTGCTGATGGAATTTTAACTTATTATGCCAAAGCTGCTGCTGAGTGGTTGAAGGAATAAAAGACTTGTCTAAAATTGACAGATACGCAGTAATAGGCAACCCAATTGCCCACAGCAAATCACCCTTAATTCATGCCGAGTTTGCAAAACAAACTCAACAGGAATTAATTTATACCGCCGAGCTGGTTGAAATTGGAAAAGTAACTGAGTTTGTTACTAAGTTTTATAAAAACAATGGCAAAGGCCTGAATATTACTGTGCCCTTCAAACAGGATGCCTGGAATATTGCGACTCAACACAGTGAACGGGCTCAGCGCGCAGGCGCTGTTAATACCCTTGTACTAAAGGGTGAAAATAATTATTTTGGTGAGACTACCGATGGCATTGGCCTGGTTAATGATTTAACAAAAAACCACAAACTATCTTTAGATAAAAAAAACATTTTAGTGCTTGGTGCAGGCGGCGCAGTACGCGGCGTACTGGAATCTATTTTAGAACAGAAACCAGATCAACTTATTATTGCTAACCGCACTGTTGATAAAGCTATTCAGTTAGCCAATGATTTTGCTGATTTAGGATCAATCTCTGGTTGCGGATTTTCTGACTTACAAAATGAAAAATTTGATTTAATTATTAATGGCACTTCAGCAAGTCTGGCCGGTGATCTTCCGCCTCTTCCTGATAATTTATTAACAGAAAACGCAGCCGTTTATGACATGATGTATGCAGCCGAAGCCACTATTTTTATGCAATGGGGAAAACAACAGGGTGCAAAACAAATTTTTGATGGACTGGGTATGCTGGTAGAACAGGCTGCTGAATCTTTTAATATCTGGCGTGGGGTTAGACCATCTACCCGTAATGTAATTACTTTGATCAGGCAATCTTTAATCGCTTAATAAATTTAAATCACCCTCATTTAAGGTGTCGGAGTCAAAGTTGATTTCTTTGATACTAAATCTGACATATTAGCATGTCAACTTTGACTCCGACACTCTGGCAATTTATTCCGCTTTTTTATAAGTAAAACTTTCTGTTGCTAAAACATTACCACCTTCATCAACAACAGAAACCTGCCATTCACCTGTCCACGCTGGCATTAGATTTTTACTTGACCATACTCGCCAGCGATTTGCTTTCACAGCAAATGACACTTCAGCCATAACTTTATCGTTATACTCCCAGCGATGAATCATGGTTAAACCATCCATGCCTGTTATCTCTGTAAAGAAATATATTTTTGAACTATCTGTTGTTAACTCTTTAATTTGATCAACAGGTTCTTTCTCTTCAATAGCTGATGTAAATGCTGAACGAGTCACACCATCATCCGCATTAGCTGAAAACCCGATCATGAGCAGAACACTTACCAATAATAACTTTAAGTTTCTCATTAATTTCGCCTCTCTATTTAATATTTAAATAATCATTCTTAAGATTTACATAATGCTTAGCTGAATAAGGTAAAAATTCTTTTTCTTTTTCAGTTAATGCACGTACCTTACGTGCCGGCGAACCTAAATATAAATAACCACCTTCAAGTTCTTTGCCCGGAGATACCACACTACCTGCCCCTACTATAGTTCCTTTTTTAATAACTGCACCATCCAGTACAACAGAACCCATACCAATCAGGCATAAGTCTTCTACTGTACAGGCATGAAGCACTGCGTTATGTCCAATAGTCACATCACTGCCTATTGTTAAACTAAAACCACCCGGGCTTAATGGGCCATCATGAGTAACATGCAAAATACTGCCGTCCTGAATATTTGTTCGCTCACCAATACGAATAGTGTTTACATCACCACGAATCGCAACCATTGGCCACACTGATGAATCTTTACCAATTACTACATCACCAATAACACATGCGGCTTCATCAACATAAACTAAATCCATTATTGTTGGCGCAATATTTTTATAAGTTCTAATGTTATTACCCATAAAAATTTCCAGTCATTTATCTCATAGTAACCAGTTCTTCAGAACTGGTGGGGTGAATCGCGATAGTATCATCAAAATCTTTTTTGGTTGCACCCATACGCATAGCCACCGCAAAACCCTGTAACATTTCATCAGAACCCGGACCAATAATATGGCAGCCAACCACTTTTTCCTGTGGCCCAATACAAACCAGCTTCATAGCTGTTTGCACATTATGTTTTGTCATTGAGTTATACATGGCGGTAAACATAGTTTGATATGTTTTAACTGAATTACCGTGTTCATTTCTGGCTTCTTCTTCAGTCAGACCAACCGTACCAATGGGTGGATGAGAAAATACAACCGTGGGAATTAATTTATAATCGAGATAACGATCTTTCTGGTTATTATATAAGCGATCACCCAAACGACGAGCTGCCGCTATCGCAACCGGCGTCAATGGCGCACGCCCGGTAACATCACCTAATGCAAAAATATTATCCACATTAGTTTTCTGAAATAAATCGGTTGGAATATATCCCTGATCATCAATTTTAATACCCGCAGCATCCAGCTTCATACCTTCAGTATTAGGTTCACGACCTATCGCCCAGATCAGCTGGTCAAAACCTTCATTGCGATGACCTTTCTCATCAATTAAAGTCAAGCTGCCATCGTCTTCTTTTTGTACTTCTGCAATTTGAGTGCGCGGAACAATATCAATGCCATCATCCAGCATACCTTCTAATAAAGTCTCTCTTAACATGGCATCAAAACTGCGCAGCAAATGTTCTTTGCGCAAATACATACACACATCGGCTCCCAGACTATTTAAAACACCCGCCAGCTCTACCGCAATATAACCTGAGCCAATAATAGCCACCTGCTTTGGGCATTCTGTTAGTTCAAAAAAACCATCCGATGTAATACCAAATTCAGCACCCGGAATATTAGGTATCACGGGTTTCGTTCCCGGTGCAACCATAATATGATTAGCACTATATTGAACACCATTAACATCAATCGTGTGTTCATCAACAAAAAAAGCAAAACCTTTTATTTCATCAATATTCGAGTCCGCCAGATAATTGTGATACCAGTTATTAATGCCTGAAATATAATCTTCACGTTTAGTAACCAGATGCCCCCAGTCAAAGCCTTTATTTTCAACATCAAAACCATAGTCTTTGGCATCTTCAATTGAATGCGCCAGGTTCGCACCGAACCACATTATTTTCTTGGGCACGCAGCCTACATTCACGCAGGTGCCACCCATTTTTCCGGATTCAATCACGGCACATTTTGCACCATAAGCCGCAGCACGCTCTGCCACAGATAAACCACCACTACCACCGCCAATGGCAATCAAATCGTAATCATACTTATTTGTCATAAAAAACCCGAAAAGTTACTGTATTTTGCTGAAAAGTTATCAGTCAGTTAATATAGCAGCCCTGTATAAATCTGAACACATGATATTTATATGTTGTTGACTAAAAAATTAAAATCACTAAGTAACACACCCAGATATCAACATATTATCGATAGACTGGAACAATACGCCTGTCTTATTCGTCTGGATCGGCCTATCGGCGTATATCTATTGTTATGGCCGACTCTGTGGGCATTATGGATTGCAGCAAAAGGCTGGCCTGATGCTTCTGTTTTATTTGTATTTGTAACGGGCGTATTTCTTATGCGCTCAGCAGGTTGCGCCATTAATGATTTTGCAGATCGTGAAATTGACCCTCATGTTGAACGCACAAAAGACCGACCACTGGCCGCAGGCCGCATCACTGAAAAAGAAACACTCATTGTTTTTGCCAGCCTGACAATTACAGCTTTTGTACTGGTTTTGTTTATGAATGCTCTCACCATTTATATGTCATTTGTCGGCATAGCACTGGCAGCCAGCTACCCTTTTATGAAGCGCTACCACTACATGCCACAAGTTCATCTCGGTGCGGCTTTTGGCTGGGCAGCACCTATGGCCTTCACTGCACAGGCCAATGAAATCACCCCCGTTACCTGGCTATTATTTATGGCTACCGTTTTATGGGCGACCGCTTATGACACCATGTACGCCATGGCCGATATAAAAGACGATTTAAAAATTGGCGTTAAATCCACCGCCATTTTATTTGGTGAAGCAGACAAAATAATTATTGCCGCACTGCAGGTATTACTGATTTTAGATTTAATACTTATTGGCCGCCAGTCAGAATTAGGGCTGTATTATTATCTGGGTTTAAGCATTGCTACAGGTTTGGCTATTTACCAGCAATATTTAATTAAAGATCGTGTGCCTCAACTTTGTATTAAGGCCTTTTTAAATAATAACTGGTTTGGACTGACTGTTTTTGTGGGCTTATTTATTGATTACTGGGTGAAGCAATAACACCTGCGTCCGCAGGAGATTAATATTTAAGGAACAACATAAAGCAAAATAGAAAAGTAATGAAAAGCACTTCCTGCCAACACAAACATATGCCATATCGCATGATTGTAAGCCAGTTTATGCCAAACATAAAAAACAACGCCAAAGGTATAACTCAATCCACCCAGCAGCAATAAAACCATACCACCCGTTTCTACATGCTCCAGCATGGGCTGAATTGCAACAACCACAATCCAGCCTAAACCCAGATACAGAACAAGTGATAATCGTTTAAAACGTTTTAACTTTACAAATTCAAAAATCACACCCGCTATTGCAATAGACCAGACGACTCCAAATAAAAGCCATCCCCATGAGCCGCGCAAACTCACTAATGTAAAAGGTGTATAAGTGCCTGCAATAAGTAAATAAATAGCCGCATGATCAAACTGGCGTAAAATCTTTTTAGTATGTAGATCTGAAGCTGAATGATATAAAGTGGAAGTGGTATAAAGCAGAACCATGGATACGCCATAGATGCTCGTGCTGACAATATGCCAGATATCACCATTTAAATCTGAATAGGTAACAAGCACTACCAGACCGATGATACTTAACACAAGCCCTAAACCATGCGTCAGCGCATGTGCTATTTCTTCATTAGCGGTATAACGTGATGATAAAACTTCTGTCATAATTTATCTCTTAACTATTTAACTCATGCTTAACAGGCATTTAAATTTATTTTCTAAACAGGCTTTTCCACACGAGCAAGACTCCATACATCAACCCTTTCTACACCCTGTCGCTTAATAGCTTTTGCCAGTTCAGCCATTGTTGAACCTGTTGTTATGACATCATCAAACAACACAACATAATGATATTTATGGGTGTTTTCAAATGCAAATGCATTCTTAATATTTTTTCTTCGATGACTGGCATTTAAATCTGTTTGTGCTGAGGTACAGGTTTGCCGAAAGCAGCTTTTCACATCTACTGGTATAGCCAGTTTTTTCGCCAATGGTTTTACCAGTTCCAGCGCCTGATTAAATCCTCTCTCTTTTATTCTTCTGGCATGCAGCGGCACTGGAATAATACAATCTGGCCTGTGCTCCAAATCAGGAAGGTAAGGCATTGCCAGACTACTCATTATTTTTGCGAAGTTTAATTTACCATTAAATTTAAGCTGGTGAATCATCCACTCTAGCGGCTGCACATAAATAAATGCACTCCATGCAGCATCATATTCAGGCGCTTTCTGTAAACACTGACCACAGTAAAGGCTTTGACTGGACTTAGAAAGAGGCAAAGCACAGCGAAGACAGGCTGAATTATTTATTTGAAAATCAGCGACACAGTTGTGGCACAGATCCCTGTTTACATCACTGCTTAACCCACATAATACGCAATTTGCAGGATAAATTTGCTGAACAATCCCTTTTATCACTGGCTTCCCTGTCAGTTCATTTAGAAAGTCTGTATTATTACTGCCCCTAATCCAAATGCAAGATATTTATCGCATGACTCAACAAAGCACTCGACACGACTGGTCTCTGAATGAAATTTCAGATTTATTTAACCTGCCCTTTAATGACCTATTATTTAAGGCACATTCTATTCATCGAGAAAATTTCGATGCCAATGAAGTGCAAATCAGCTCATTGTTGAGCATCAAAACCGGGGCATGCTCTGAGGACTGCGGCTATTGTTCTCAAAGCGCACACAATAAAACAGACATCGAACGTGAACGCTTACTGCCTGTTGATGAAGTCATAGAAAAAGCTAAAACAGCTAAATCTAATGGCTCTACCCGCTTTTGCATGGGAGCAGCCTGGCGCAATCCCACAGATAAAAATCTGGAAAAAGTTATTGAAATGATCCGTGAGGTAAAAAACCTGGGCATGGAAACCTGTGTCACGCTGGGTATGCTAACGGATCAACAAAGTGCACGTTTAAAAGAGGCCGGTCTTGATTATTACAATCACAACCTCGATACCTCACCCGAATTTTACGGCAATGTAATTACCACTCGCACCTTTCAGGATCGTCTGGACACACTCAATCATATTCGCGATTCTGGCATCAATATATGCAGCGGCGGTATTCTGGGCATGGGCGAAACCAGCACTGATCGGGCCTCTATGCTGCAACAACTGGCCAATTTAAATCCTCATCCTGAAAGTGTTCCTATTAATATGCTGGTACAGATTGAAGGCACGCCTTTATATGGCGCTGATAAAATCGATACGATCGAGTTTATTAAATCCATCGCCGTTGCACGTATTGTGATGCCTGAATCTCAGGTGCGTTTATCCGCAGGTCGCCATGAAATGACTGATGAAATGCAGGCCATGTGTTTTTTTGCCGGTGCTAATTCTATTTTCTACGGTGAAAAACTACTGACCACAGATAATTGCGAAACTAATGATGACCTGGTTTTATTTAAACGCCTGGGTATTCATGCGTCAGTAATTGAAGATAATGCAGAATTTAAGGCGACTGCCTGTTCATCTTGAAATAATAAAAAATAATCAACACTGAGGCGCAGAGGATTTTATAAATTAATGTTTATTAACTCTATAGCCTCTGTGCCGCCGCATCTCTGTGTCAAAAATCTATAATCCACATGAAAAATCTGCACACAGAACTTCAACAACGCAAACAGGATGGCTTATATCGCAGCCGTCGAGTTATAGAATCTGCTCAGGGCGCTGAAGTTATTATTGATGACAGGAAATTACTCAGTTTTTGCAGCAATGATTACCTTGGCCTTGCCAACCACCCAGATATTCGCAAAGCCTTTATTAAAGGTGCAGAAAAATACGGCGTTGGCAGTGGCGCAGCTCATCTGGTTAGCGGCCACAGCAAAGCCCATCATGCACTTGAAGAAGAGCTGGCCGAATTCACTGGTTATCCCCGCGCTTTATTATTCTCAACCGGCTATATGGCCAATCTGGGTGTTGCCCAGGCATTATGTCAACGTGGTGATGCCATCTTTGAAGATCGCCTGAATCACGCCTCTTTACTGGATGCAGGCTTATTAAGTGGCGCACGAATTCAGCGTTATAAGCATAACGATACAAATTCACTACAGGATAAACTTTCTGCCAGCAGCAAAAATGAGAAGCTGGTTATGACAGATGCCGTATTCAGTATGGATGGAGACATAGCCCCCATTGCAGATATCGCTACCTGCTGCAAAAAACATAATGCCTGGTTTATGCTCGATGATGCCCATGGTTTTGGTGTTTTAGGTGAACAGGGCAAAGGTAGCCTGCAGTACCTAAATATTTCTACCGAACAGATCCCCATCTATATGGCCACACTCGGTAAAGCCTTTGGCACAGCAGGGGCTTTTGTCGCAGGCTCTGACGACCTTATCGAATACCTGATTCAACATGCTAAAACCTACGTCTACACCACAGCCTCACCACCCGCCATAGCAGAAGCCACACGAGCCAGTTTAAAAATCGTGCAACAGGAAAGCTGGCGCAGAGAGCACTTGCAGCAACTTATTCAACAGTTCAGAGCGGGTGCAGAACAAATGGGATTACAGCTAATGGATTCCAGCACCCCAATTCAACCCATATTAATAGGTGATAGCCGGCAAGCCATTGAGCTAAGCCAGAAATTACAGGATCAGAATATCCTCATCACAGCTATTCGACCTCCTACCGTTCCAGATAATACGGCTCGGCTACGCATTAC
The DNA here is from genome assembly GCA_964522445.1 of uncultured Thiotrichaceae bacterium. Taxonomy (GTDB): domain Bacteria; phylum Pseudomonadota; class Gammaproteobacteria; order SZUA-229; family SZUA-229; genus CAZFUY01. Next base: position 36,567 of record CAZFUY010000002.1, read on the forward strand.
CTTCTCTGCAACACATACAGAACAGCATGTTGAACAATTACTTAATGCACTGCTTAACATCACGACACAGAGCACCCCTGATTAAGTCTTTAGCTATTCCTTCTGATATACTAAGTCAACGCTAATACTTAAATATACAAACTCATGACTGATATAATTTTCGACCTGGATCTAATTAAACGCTACGATAAATCAGGGCCTCGTTACACATCCTATCCCACCGCTGTACAATTCTCTGATAATTACACAGAGGCCGATTACCTGCGCCATGCTGAAATTTCTAATAACAGCGGCAAAGAATTATCACTGTATTTTCATCTACCTTTCTGCGACACCATTTGTTACTACTGCGCATGCAATAAAGTCATTACCAAAGACCGCAACAAAGCCATTCCTTATTTGCAGCAGCTGCATAAAGAAATTGAAATGCAGGGAAAATTATTTGATAAAAACCGCAAAGTAAATCAACTGCACTGGGGCGGTGGCACACCCACTTTTATTAGCCATGATCAAATGCGCGAACTCATGGATGTTACCCGAAAACATTTTAATCTTCATGATGACGATCAGGGCGAATACTCTATTGAAATCGATCCACGTGAAGTCACCACAGAAAGCATTAAACTATTGCGCGATATTGGTTTTAATCGAATGAGTTTAGGCGTACAGGATTTTAATCCCACCGTGCAAAAAGCCGTCAACCGCATTCAATCTGAAGAGCAGACACTGGGCGCATTAAATGCAGCACGTGAAACAGGCTTTAAATCAATTAGCGTGGATTTAATTTATGGTCTGCCATTGCAAACAGTTGAAAGTTTTTCTGTCACATTAGATCGCATTATTGAAATTAATCCTGATCGTATTTCAATATTTAATTACGCACATTTACCCGAACTATTTAAACCACAAAGACGCATAAACAATGATGAAATGCCTGTGGCAAGGGTAAAGCTGGATATTCTAAAAATGTCTATCGAGCGTTTAACTGAGGCAGGTTATGTTTATATCGGCATGGATCACTTTGCCAAACCCGATGATGAACTCACCATTGCCCAGAAAAACGGCAAGTTATATAGAAACTTCCAGGGCTATGCCACTCACGCTGACTGCGACCTGATTGGTTTAGGTATTACATCGATTGGCACAGTTGGCCGGAGTTTTGCGCAAAACGTCAAAACACTGGATGAATATGCAGAACGCATTGATGGCGGAAAACTGGCTATTTTTCGTGGTGTCGAAATTGACGACGATGACATTATTCGACGCGATGCAATTATGCAGTTAATTTGCCATTTTCATTTGAATTTTGAGCAATTTAATAGTACAAATAATGTCAGCTTCAAAACTTATTTTGCAGACGAGCTAAAGAAACTACAGCCGATGCACGATGATGGACTTATTGAACTAACAGATACTGACATTACCGTAACAGCCAAAGGCCGTTTATTAATACGTAATATATGTATGGTGTTTGATCGTTACCTTAAAAATCCACAGGACAAACAACGCTTTTCAAAAGCTATATGATTTAACAGGCAAATCTAAAGAGAAAAATATATGCCCTCTAAAATACTAAAAGAGTTTCTTGATAATAATGACATAAAGTATGTCTCTATTATGCACTCACTGGCATTTACCTCTGTTGATATTGCCAAAAGCGCACACGTTCCAAGTAAGGAAATGGCAAAAACAGTTATTATTAAAATTGATAACGAATTAGCCATGGCTGTTGTACCTGCAAATATAAAAGTTAATTTACAATTACTTCAGCAGGCGCTAGATTTAGATAATATTGAATTAGCAAGCGAACAGGAATTCACCAAACTTTTTTCAGATTGCGAAGTTGGAGCCATGCCACCTTTTGGTAACTTATATAATATGGATGTATATGTTGCAGAAAATTTAACTGTAGACAAACAAATCACATTTAATGCAGGCTCTCATCTTGAGGTAATTCAAATGGATTACAAAGATTTTGAAGCATTAGTTAAACCACAATTTATTATGTTGGCATCATGAATAAACGAAATAGACGCGACCAGAAACGTGACGACCCTAATCGTCTTAAACGCACCTACAATGTAAATAACTTATGGTATTTTGAACTTCGTGGCGGAGGACAGCAGGGGCCTTTTGATTCCGAAGAGGAAATGAAACAGGCATTAGACGAATTTATTAAGTTACATCATGAATTCAGTTAAAAAAATAAACCTGTCACCCAAACAGGTCATCCACTTGTCCTGATCTGCTTGCAAATCATTTTTTTCCTGACTATTATAAAAATATACTTCCATTAAATGAAGAAAAGGACTGCATCATGGATAAACATCGAGCTGGTGAAACCTCTACTATTCCCTTTCGAAATGAACGTTATTTCTGCATGAATGGTGAATGGTTTTTTGAAACCCGTGGTGGTGGCCAACTAGGACCTTTTGAAGATAAACGGGAAATGGAAGCCGAGTTACTGTTCTTTATTAGAAAACAGGCTTTATCACAAAATGTCATTGTTAATAATTAATCTCTAAATTCTGAAACTCTGATACGTCCATTTACCATTCTGGATTCGCGTTTCATTATTTTTTCCATTTTGCCCCAGAATGCCTGCTTTAAATCAAAGTCCTGGGCAATAGCTGTTCCCATAATCAATATCAATAAATCAGCACACTCTTCTGCAAGCAATTCCTTAGATTTCCCCTTACTGACACAGGCTGAAATTTCACCAAGCTCTTCTGCCATTAAAGCAATACGGTAAGTCATTTCCTCACCCCCGGTATTTTTAAAATCATGCTTATCATGAAAAGCCTGTACTCTAGCCAGCATATCTTTATACGAATCTTTATTCATAACACAACAACCTGTTAACCAAAATTATACTCTCACCAAATAATTATACTTTTTTTAATAACTGGTCAAACCGCAACCTGTGACGCTCATCAAATAATCTTTTTGAAATTAACCACAACACAGATATAACACCAAAACCTGTACCTGCAGAAATTAAAAACATAATCATAATCTGGTATTTCACTGCTTCAACGGGAGGCGCACCGGCTAAAATCTGGCCGGTCATCATCCCCGGCAAACTCACCAACCCCGCCGCTGCCATTGAATTAATAATTGGAATCATACCAGCACGCATACTTTCTCTGCGAATATCTGTTATTGCCTGCACGCTGGTTTCTCCTAACATTAAACGCTGCTCAATAATAACCCGTTGCTGCCAGGATGTTTGCAATAGCCTGTCCATTCCCAGTGCAATGCCCGTCATGGTATTCCCCAATAACATACCTAATAACGGCACAGCATATTGTGGATGATACCAGGGGTCAGCCTGAATAATAGTTGCCAACGCTAATATTGTTACCAGAAAAGATGAAACAAATAATGAGCTGGTGCTAATACCAAAACCCCACCAGCCTTTTAGTTTTCGATGTTGCCGCGAAAGAATTTCCCAGCCAGCAACCGATAACATCACTATTGTAATTAACAAAATCCAGAATATATTTGTCGTTGCAAATAAAGATTTTAAAACCAGACCAATTAATAATAACTGAACGGTTGTTCTTAATGCTGCAATCAATAACTGGCCTGATATATTTAATTGCATACGCCAGCTTAAAACCGCAAGTATTAAAACTAAAATAGAGGCGAGAGATAAATCAAATAAAGATAATGTTATTAACATAATGGCTGTTTTAAAAATTCACCTTCTATTAATTTATATTGCACTTGTGAAACTCGATCGAGCTGATCAGTATCATGCGTTACCCACAAAGCACAGGACATATTATTTTTTAAATAATCCACAATAATTTTTTCAAAGACACGTGTATTATTTTTATCCAGATTAGCTGTGGGCTCATCCAGTAATAAAACAGAAGGCTTATTAATTAATAAACGAGCTAATGCGAGACGTTGTTTTTCACCACTGGATATTCGACTAACAGACCAGGACATAACATCATCATTAAAACCTAACTGGTTTAAAATATTTTCATCCACAGATAAAAAATGCTCGCCGACACTATCAAACCACCAGTGACTTTCTGCTGGTAATAGCGCAACTTTCTTACGCCATTCAGGCGCATCAAAATCAATGCAGGATCTATCATTAAGACGCACGCTGCCTGTATGCTCATCCAGGTCTGCCAGCGCTCTTAATAATAATGTTTTTCCACAGCCTGACTCACCCGTTAACCCCATACACTGGCCTGCCAGAATACTAAAATCAATCGGTCCAATTTTCTGGTATTGCAGTTGTCTTACATTTAATAAACCTACTGACATTAATTCTTCTTAGAGTGTTTTCAGGATTTGTAACTATACTCATGCTAGCAAAACCATACAGGTATCTCCATGAAATATTTTTTAATCCTTATTATTCTCTTTACACCTGCTGCCTTTTACGCCGAATCTCAACGCATTGATGTCTATTCAGTTAATCAGGCTTATTGGGATGTACAGGCTGGAGAAACACTGTCTGAAATTATTAAAGAATTATTGCCTCACAATAGTAATAAACATGCGGTTTTAATGGATGAAATTATTCAGTTAAATCCTGATGCTTTTATAAATGGCGATGCAGATGCGATGAAAGCCAATGTGCGCCTCTACTTACCCGGTTATATGCAGGGGCTAAATAAGAAAGTAAATAAGGATAAGTATTCTATTAAAGAATTTAGCTGGGGTTATATTCAACAGGCTAAATAAGCCCACGCTCCGCAAAAGACACCACCTCGTCACCAATCACAAAATGATCCAGCACTCGCACATCAATTAATGACAACGCATCCTTTAATCGTTGAGTAATATGCTTATCTGCTGAGCTGGGTTCTGCAACACCCGAGGGGTGATTATGAGCAAAGATTAAAGCCGCTGCATTGTATTGCAATGCCTTTTTCACCACTTCTCTTGGGTAAACAGATGCACCATCGATAGTGCCGGTAAACAGTTCTTCAAAACAAATAACCCGATGACGCTGATCCAGAAACAGGGCTGCAAAGACTTCATGGTGGTAATCACGCAATCTATTACAGAGATACTGACGTGTTTCTTCAGGGCTGGATAAAACATCACCACGCTGCATTGCCTCAAACAAGTAACGCCGCGCCATTTCCAGCACCGCCTGTAATTGCACATATTTGGCTGGCCCTAAACCTCGATGGCTACAGAACTGACTTTCTTCAGCCTTGAGTAATTCACGCAATCCACCAAAACCATCCAGCAACTGTCTGGCAAGATCAACCGCTGTAATGCCTTTGATGCCAGTGCGTAAAAATATTGCCAGCAATTCAGCATCAGATAATGCTTCACTGCCCTGTTCTATTAGTTTTTCTCTGGGGCGCTCTTCTGCTGGCCAGTCCGTGATTGCCATAATCTATCCCTGATTTTATAAATCGACCAGTGTAGGCACATAAAATCACCTAAACAATCAGATAGACACATTAATCTCTGTAAGAAAAAGCTGATTCATAATTTATCTGATAAAATCCCCAGCAATGAACAAATTATCCAATAAAAACATTTTACTCGGCATTACTGGCGGTATTGCAGCCTATAAAAGCGCAGATCTGGTCAGGCGTTTACAGGATGCTGGCGCTGATGTGCGTGTTGTTATGACAGAAGCGGCAACCAAATTTATTACACCTCTAACCTTTCAGGCCTTATCTGGAAACCCGGTACACACCGATTTACTGGATACAGAAGCGGAAGCAGCCATGGGGCACATCGAACTGGCTCGCTGGGCAGATGCCATTTTGATTGCACCCGCCACGGCCAATACTCTGGCAAAGTTAAGCTGGGGGCAGGCAGATGATCTTTTATCAACCTTATGCATTGCCAGCCAGGCACCTCTGGCTGTAGCACCGGCAATGAATCATGTCATGTGGAATGACACGGCTACACAGGACAATATCAATTCACTTAAAAAACGCGACATACATATTTTTGGCCCAGATTCCGGCTATCAGGCCTGCGGCGAAACAGGTGAAGGCCGCATGCTGGATGTGGCCGATATTGTTGAACAGATGCAGCAGATATTTAGCAATGAATCATTGCATGGTTTAAATATCATGATTACTGCGGGGCCCACCTTTGAAGCCATAGATCCTGTACGCTTTATTGGTAACCGCAGTTCAGGGAAAATGGGATTTGCACTGGCAAAAGCAGCTCATAAAGCGGGTGCAAACGTAACGCTGGTGTGTGGCCCTGTAAAACTCACATCCATCGATGATATTAAACGCATTGATATTGAATCAGCTCAGCAAATGCATAAAACTGTGATGGATAATATTGCTAATCAACAAATTTTTATCGCCACAGCAGCCGTCGCTGATTATCGACCTGTTGAAATGCAGCCACAAAAAATTAAAAAATCAGCAGAAAACCTGACCATTCATCTACAGCGTAATGCCGACATTTTAGCGGATGTTGCTGCACGAAAAGACGCGCCATTCACAGTAGGCTTTGCTGCTGAAACTCAGAATATCAAACAATACGCACGGCAGAAACTGGAAAATAAAAAACTTAATATGATTGCCGCCAATCTGGTTGCAGCCAAACAAAGCAGCGGGGAAGACATTGGCTTCAACAGCGAATACAATGCACTGGATGTTTACTGGGCTGATGGTCAGGCCAAATTTGATAAAGCCAGAAAAACTGAAATAGCCCAGCAACTTATCGAATTAATCGCACAACAATACAACGACTCAACCAACTAAAGAATAACAATGAAAAAAATTCAATTAAAAATCCTCGATAAAAGAATTGGCAATGAAATCCCATTACCCGAACATGCCACTCAGGGTTCAGCCGGCATGGATTTACGCGCCTGCATTGATGAAACACTGGTTTTAAAACCGGGTGAAACAGAATTAATTCCCACCGGCATTGCAATACACATTGGCGACCCTGGTTTAGCCGCCACTATTTTACCCCGTTCAGGCCTTGGTCATAAACATGGCATTGTACTGGGCAACCTGGTTGGGCTTATTGATTCTGACTATCAGGGACAACTTTTTGTTTCCTGCTGGAATCGAGGTAAAAAAGAATTCACCATTGAAATAGGTGATCGCATTGCACAACTTGTATTTTTACCTGTCGTACAGGTCGACTTTGAAGAAGTTAATGAATTCGATGACAGTGAGCGTGGCGCAGGTGGTTTTGGCCACTCGGGTCATAAATAAATATATTTATATTATTAATAATAAGCTACAGAAAATATAATTTTTTAAGAGACTAAAAAACATGAGCATCACTCCCAGCATTTTTAAAGCCTATGATATTCGCGGCATTGTTGAAACCGACTTGACACCTGACACAGTACAACTAATTGGTCAGGCATTCGCCTCTGCCTCTTTAGCAAAAAGCAGTAAAACGGTTGTCATTGCTCGTGATGGAAGATTATCCAGTCCTAAATTATCCATGGCACTGGCCAAAGGTTTGCAGGCAGGTGGCTGTGATGTTATCGATATTGGCATGGTTCCCACACCTGTTTTATATTTTGCCACGCATCACTTAAACACCGGCACGGGCATCATGGTAACCGGCAGCCATAACCCTCCTGAATACAACGGTCTTAAAATGTTAATGGCAGAAAAAACACTTTATGGTGAAGACATAACTAATTTACATAAAGCCATAGAACAGAATGAACTAACTCAGGGCAATGGCAGCTACCGCACTGAAGATGTTTTAGATATTTATCTTGAGCGCATTGTAAGCGATGTAAAACTTGCTAAACCTTTAAATATTGCTGTCGATTGCGGTAACGGCGTTGCCGGTGTTATTGCAACAAAATTATTTATAAAACTGGGCTGCAATGTTACTGAATTATTTTGTGATGTGGATGGTAATTTCCCAAACCATCACCCTGACCCAAGCAAACTTGAAAACCTGCAGGACATCTGCCTGTCAATAAAAGAAAACAAACTGGACATGGGACTCGCTTTTGATGGTGACGGTGATCGTGTTGGTGTTATTGATAATAAACAAAATATTATCTGGCCTGATCGTCAGATGATTTTATATTCAGAAGATGTATTATCACGCAACCCTGGCGCACAAATAATTTACGACATTAAATCCAGCTACCATTTAGGTAAAGCCATCGAGAAAATGGGCGGCGAAGCTTTAATGTGGAAAACGGGTCACTCATTAATCAAAGCAAAAATGAAAGAAACGGGTGCATTATTAGCGGGCGAAATGTCTGGACATATTTTCTTTAAAGAACGCTGGTATGGTTTTGATGATGGTTTATACAGCGCAGCACGCATGCTAGAAATTCTCAGTAAAAAAGATGGCACGGTTGAAGAAATATTCTCAGAATTACCCGATAGCTTTAATACGCCTGAAATAAATATAAGCTTTGCAGAAGGTGAGCACTATACCTTTATGGATAACTTCAAAAAAGACAGCGACTTTAGTGATGCTGTAGATATTTCTACCATTGATGGCATGCGCATTACCTGGGATAAAGGCTGGGGCTTAATTCGCCCATCCAATACAACACCCTGCCTTGTATTGCGTTTTGAAGCAGACAATGAAAATACATTAAATGAAATTCAAACTAAATTTCGAGAACAAATACTAAAAGTAGATAGCAGTGTAAACGTACCTTTTTAGTTCAGTGTATCTTAAAAAAGAAATAGTTATAAAGCCGCAACTAATAACAAGAACCACAGAAATTACTCAGGAAATAAAATGGATACCAGCAAAGCCAGCAATATAGTAAAAATTTTAGCTGAAGCACTGCCCTATTTACAAAAGCTAAACGGCAAAACCATCGTTATAAAATACGGCGGCAATGCCATGACCGATGAAAATCTAAAAAATGGCTTTGCCCGCGATATTGTTCTGCTTAAACAGGTCGGCGTTAACCCTGTTGTTGTTCATGGTGGCGGCCCACAAATAGGAAAACTACTTGAGCGCGTAGGTAAAAAATCCAAATTTATTGAAGGCATGCGTGTTACCGATCAGGAAACTATGGATATAGTTGAAATGGTTTTAGGAGGCCTGGTCAATAAAAGCATTGTCACTTTAATTAATCAACAAGGTGGTCGTGCTGTTGGCCTGACAGGAAAAGACGGCAGTTTAATTCGTGCAAAAAAAATGCACATCACACAAAAAACAGCTGAAACAGACGTATCAGAAATAATTGACCTGGGTCATGTAGGCGAAGTAAGCACCATTGACCCTTCTGTTGTTTCAATGCTTGATAATGATAATTTTATTCCCGTAATTGCCCCAATAGGTGTAGGCGAAAACGGTGAGTCTTATAATATTAATGCAGATCTGGTTGCTGGAAAACTTGCCACTGTTCTGGGTGCAGAAAAATTATTATTATTAACAAACACTAGCGGCATTTTAGATAAAGATGACAAACTACTCACTGGTCTGGATGCTAAACAGGTAGACGATTATATTATCGATGGCACTATTCACGGCGGCATGTTGCCAAAAGTAAACTGCGCACTGGATGCAGTAAAATCAGGCGTAAAAACAGCACATATAATTGATGGCCGAGTTGAGCACTCGGTTTTACTTGAATTACTTACCGATGAAGGTGTCGGCACTTTAATGAAAGGCTAATCTTCAATATTTTATATTCCCTCTCCCTATGGAAGAGGGAATTCTAGCATTGACTTTGTTTGAAATTAAAGTAAACCACCTTCAAGATTCTAATTTTAATTACTGTACTTTTTAAACATCACTAACTATTAGTACATACCTGAATTAATACAAAAACTATTTTTTATTTCTCATAGCTTTTAATTCATGAAAGCGCTTAATATCTTTAGCAAATTTTTCTCTGATCTGTTCGCGCTCTTTTGTTTTGTCTTCAACATACGCATAATAGGTTTCCAGCTGTCGGCTGACTGAAACGACCTGTTTGCGTAGATTATCAGGCACTGCTCTTCCTGATTTTTCTATACTGCTAACACGCTCTTTTATTTCTTTTAATTTTTTTTCCTGATCTTTAATATTGGATTCCGTTAATTGCAACTGAGAATTAACTGCCCCTATGCGGTCATCACGTGCAATAAGCAAATCACGATCCGTTGTAAAGGTATCAAGCAACATTCTATCGTGTAACGCTATTTTTTTATCTGCAATCATTTTTTCTTTGTCTTTAATCGCTTTTTCCCTGTTAGCCTGATTTTCCCTGTCAATATCTTCTTTACTTCTTTTAGCTGTAATATTTCTAACAACAACACCCTGCTCACTTAATATTGAACGATTCTTTTTAAGATACTGCGCAGGCACACGATCACCGTAATGAACCTGGCCATTTTCATCCACCCATTTATTCAATGCCGCCTGTGCTGGCAGCATAAACACTGAGACTATTACAAAGCCAATAATATTAATGGCTACTTTCATTTTTAACTCCCGCTATATATCAATCTAACCACCTGAGTATATACAGTATTTTATGATTTTGCTTAAGCCTCACAATTCATTGTATTTCAGGAATAGCAGGTTATCTGGCATCATAGTTATGGCAAAATACTGGTTTTAAAATCAACTCAGATTTACTTTACCCTGTATGGATCAATTTCTACTTTTTATTATCTCTCTTATTGCCAATATATTTTCGGCTCTGGCGGGTGGTGGCGCAGGCCTAATTCAATTACCTGCCATTATTTTTCTTGGCCTGCCTTTTGGTACTGCACTGGCAACACATAAAGTAGCAAGCATTGCATTGGGCGTAGGCGCAACATTACGCCACTTAAGAACCAGCCAGCTGGAGCGAAATTTTGCTCTATTTATCCTGGCCTGTGGATTACCGGGTGTCATTATTGGTGCAAATATAATTTTGCATGTACCAGACCGAACTGCCCAACTAGCACTGGGCATATTAACCATGGGCCTGGGTATTTATTCATGGCTATCCCCTGGACTGGGGCAGCAATACAAAGCCAGACACAGAAATATATCCGGCTATCTTCTGGGCGGTCTGGTACTCTTTATTATTGGCGGATTAAACGGTTCTTTAACTTCTGGCACAGGGCTTTTTGTTACCCTCTGGTTAGTACGCTGGTTTGGTCTGGATTATAAATCTGCCGTGACCTACACACTGATTCTTGTAGGCCTGTTCTGGAATGCTACGGGTGCTGTCACATTAGGTTTTTTAACTGAGATTCACTGGTTATGGTTACCCGCTTTGCTATTAGGTTCATTTCTTGGCGGCTACATTGGCGCGCATTTGGCCATAGTAAAAGGCAATCTGGTGATTAAACGCAGTTACGAAATAATTACTTTTGCTGTTGGGCTGAAACTACTTATTGGCTAATACCAAATTCAGCACGATAAAATTTCATTGCATCCAACATTTCTTCCTGATCACCTTTTTCCTGCAAAAATTGAATCAGGTGCTCCATGCCAATAATGCTTTTAACATCTATGCCATATTCTTCCTGCACTTCCTGTATAGCTGATTGATCTGCCTTGCCTTTCTCCTGTCGATCCAGCGCAACCAGCACGCCCACCGCCGTTGCATCCATAGAATCAATAATATCTATGGCTTCACGTATTGCCGTACCGGCTGTAATAACATCATCCAGAATCAGCACTCGACCTTCTAATGGAGCACCCACAATCATGCCACCTTCACCATGGTCTTTCTTTTCCTTGCGATTAAACACATAGGGCATATCAATACCATGCTCCTGAGCAAGCGCCATTGCCGTTACTGCAACCAGTGGTATACCTTTGTATGCAGGGCCAAACAATACATCATAACTAATACCACTATCCATAACCGCCTGCGCATAACAGCGACCCAACTCTGCCAGCGCACGACCTGTATTAAATAATCCTGCATTAAAAAAATACGGGCTTACTCGACCCGATTTCAATTTAAATTCACCAAATTTTAAAACATCATATTCAAGTGATAATTCAATAAATCTGTGCTGGTTGTAGTGCATAACGTCGCCTGTATTAATTTTAATGTTGTAGAATAGCCAATCTTTATAATTATAAGCGCTATTTTTATTTATGCGAATTATTACGATTAATACTAATGGCATTCGGGCTGCAGCACGCAAGGGTTTTTTTAACTGGCTAAAAAAACAAAAAGCAGATGTGGTCTGTATTCAGGAAACCAAAGCACAGGAGCATCAGCTAACAGATGATATTTTTCACCCTGAGGGTTATCACTGTTACTTTCACGATGCTGTAAAAAAAGGCTATAGTGGTGTCGCTATCTACTCAAAAAAAGAGCCAAAGAAAATTATTAAAGGCATAGGCTGGCATGATGTGGATATAGAAGGCCGCTACATCGAGGTGCAGTTTGAGAAGATCAGCATTATCTCTTTATATATGCATTCAGGCTCATCCAGTGAAGAACGACTGGCGATAAAATTAGATTTTCTGGATCGCTTTATGCCATACCTGCAAAAATTACGTCGCAAGCGTCGTGAATTTATTATTTGCGGTGACTGGAATGTCGCACATAAAAAAATTGATATTAAAAACTGGAGCAGCAATCAGAAAAACTCTGGTTTTCTACCCGAAGAGCGCGCATGGATGGATCACATGTTTGATGAAGAAGGTTATGTTGATGCATTTCGCGTGGTTGATTTAAATGCACATCAATACACATGGTGGTCCAATAGAGGCCAGGCATGGGCCAACAATACCGGCTGGCGCATTGATTACCAGATTATTACACCTAAACTTAAAGACACTGTAAAGAAAGCCAGTATTTATAAAGATGAACGCTTTTCTGATCATGCACCACTGGTTATTGATTACGATTATGATTTATAACTGACGGTAAACAACTAAGGATACTCTGATCAAGTCTGATTATCCCTAATATTATTTAGACCCTCTTTTTCGCGGCTAAAGCCGCTCCTACATATAACTAAATAACATGACATCACCTAATAATAATTTTCATAAACACAGCTGGCACGAAGCACTTACCGTTTATGCAAAACCACGTATCCTTGGCATGTTTTTTCTGGGCTTCTCAGCAGGCCTGCCCTTTTTATTAGTTTTCTCTACTCTGTCTGCCTGGTTAAGTGATTCTAATGTTAGTCGAACCACTATCGGCTTCTTTAGCTGGATCGGCATTATGTATTCAATTAAAATATTTTGGGCACCCATAGTTGATCGTATTCCCTTACCTTTTATTAGTAAATTATTAGGCCAGCGCAGAAGCTGGCTTATTGTTGCACAATCAGGCATTGCATCAGGACTACTATTACTTGCCTACACAACACCAGATCAAAATCTTCAGCAATTTGCATTTTTTGCACTTCTCGTTGCTTTCTCTTCAGCTACTCAGGATATTGTTATTGATGCCTATCGCATAGAGGCTGTAGATGAAGAATATCAGGCGGCTATGGCCGCTACTTATGTACTGGGTTATCGAATTGCAACACTGGCAGCCGGCGCAGGCGCTTTATACATTGCCGATTTTATTAACTGGCAAGTTGCCTACTTAAGCATGGCAGCACTTACCGGCATAGGTATAGTAACAACTTTAATTATCAAAGAGCCTGAACATCAAATAAAAACCGAGACACTGGCCTATGAAGAACAGCTAATTAATAAAATTGAACACACTGTCCATGCAAAAGGCACTTTACAAAAAATTACAGAATGGTTTGCCTCTGCCGTTATTAGTCCTTTTGCTGAGTTTTTCAGACGCACAGGAAAATATGCCCTGTTAATTTTATTACTTATTGGCACTTACAGAATTACTGACATTACTATGGCTGTTATGGCCAACCCTTTTTATCTTGATCTGGGTTTTACTAAATCAGAAATTGCCAGTATTACAAAGTTATTTGGATTTTTTCTGACTATGGCAGGCGTTGCAATCGGCGGCATTATGGTAATGCGATTTAATATCATGCGACCATTACTTCTAGGCGCACTATTAGTTATTGCAAGTAATTTACTGTTTGCCCTGCTCTCTGTCATTGGGCCAGAAATAACCATGCTTGCTCTGGTCATTAGCGCAGATAGTTTAGCTGGCGGCATAGCAACGGCTATTTTTATTGCTTATTTATCCAGCCTGACTAACAAAGCCTATACCGCGACACAATATGCGCTATTCAGTTCGATAATGACTTTATTTCCAAAAATAATTGCAGGATTCTCAGGCATTATTGTTGATGCTTATGGCTATTTCACATTTTATATTTATTCTTCATTACTGGGCATACCTGCAATATTTATTATTATTTATTTAATCAGGAATGATAAAGAAGTTAATTAACTAATATCACTACCTGCCCAGATCCTGAAAATTTATATTCAGGCTCAATTAAATTTCTTGCCGAACGACTATTTTTATACACCCGGCCTGCTAGATCATATTTAATATCAACACACACTGATTTAAAATAATTATTAATAAACTCAACAGCACAACCAAAAACCGGGTCATATGCATAGGCAATAAAATATTCTGAATTTTGATGAGGCAATTGATTTAACATAGCTTCTGTTCGTCGTAGCACCAGTAGTTTTTTATTTATTACCTCAAAATAATTAACTTCGCCTTTACTGATTTTTGATATATCAATATAAATAATGCTTTCATCTTTATCAGCACCAATAAAGCCTGCAAACAATATATAAATAACAAACCCCAGCCCGGCCAGGCTCATTAATTTAAATACTACTCGTAATAATAATTTTTTATCTTTCATAACAACTGATAATATATAAACATGCCCGAGATGAAAACACTTCCACCACTATCATTGTATATCCACATCCCCTGGTGCATTCAAAAATGCCCTTATTGTGATTTTAATTCCCACACCCAAAAAGACGATTTACCTGAACAACAATACATTAATGCCCTACTGGAAGATCTGGAGCAACACCTGCCCATAATCTGGGGTCGCCGAGTTATTTCTATTTTTATTGGTGGTGGTACACCCAGTTTATTTTCACCCACCGCGCTGAATCAGCTACTCAGTGGCATCAGAGCACGTATACAGTGTATCAGCAATCTTGAAATAACCATGGAAGCCAACCCCGGCACTTTCGAACAAAATAAATTTAATGAGTTTTATGATATCGGCATCAACAGGTTGTCTATTGGCATACAAAGTTTTGACAATGAAAAACTAAAATTACTTGGCCGCATTCATAATAGTAATGAAGCTATAGCTGCAATTGAAACTGCTAAATCAGCAGGTTTCAGAAATATTAATCTGGATTTAATGTTTGGTTTACCCAGTCAAAATATCCAGCAGGGCATTAATGACTTACAAATGGCTATTGATTTAAAACCCACTCATATTTCCTGGTATCAGTTAACCATTGAGCCTAATACTTTCTTTTATTCACAACCACCCGTGGTTGCAGATGACGATACCATCTGCGACCTGCAACAACAGGGGCAAACATTATTAGCAGAAAATGGATTTAATCAATATGAAATTTCTGCCTACGCAAAAGATAATAAACAGTGCCAGCATAATCTTAACTACTGGCAATTTGGTGATTATCTGGGCATAGGTGCGGGCGCTCATGGAAAAATAACGCGATGTGACAATCAAAGCATTACTCGCTACTGGAAGTTAAAGCAACCACAGGCATATATGAATGCAGTAGCTGAAGAAAAAATTTCTGGCTCTCAGCCATTACAAACTCAGGATCGAATATTTGAATTCATGCTGAATGCATTAAGATTAAGACAGGGATTTGATCTGGCAACATTTGAATTACATACAGGATTATCAAAAGAGAGTATTTTGCCTGCCTGCCAGCAGGCCATCGACAAAGGGCTACTCAAACAGTCTAATCAGCATCTTGAGGCAACAGACTTAGGTTACCGATTTTTAAATGATCTTATTAATTTATTTGCTGAGTAATGGTTGGGTTATATTTATTCATGCCTTCTAAGGCAGATAATATCCTTAAAAAAAATAAAATCTTGAGCCACAGAGGCACGGAGGTTTTTTATTGTTTATGCTTCGCATAAATACATGTATAGATGTTTTCCTGTGCACAGCACAAACCATATATAGCTTTTCTCTGTGACCTCCGTGGTTCAAGATTTTATTTTTTAACCTTAATAACTATTTCCCATTAACTGCTTTTTGCTGTGCCTCAGATCTTTGATCCATAAGCCCCTGAATATTCTGCGCACCCTGAATTAAATTTTGCATTCCTTCCGGGGTGTAAGGATTTTCCATCTGATAAGGCTCAATTTTACCTCCGCCTTTTTTATTCTTTTTATTTTTATCCTTCTTATTTAATGAAATTAAGCCGCCAAAGCTGCTTGCCTCCTCTTCCTCCTCAGTGATTTTCACCGCCTGCACTATATTCGTATCCGGCCTTAAATGCTTCGCTTCAGAGTCCTGGCCCACAGGCTTAATACCACTAAAATGCGTACGCCCCTGGTCATCCACCCACTTATAGACCGTGACATCTTTATCTGTCACCACGGATGAAATATTTTCAGGTAATTTGGCCTTTTTTGCCGACGGATCAAGTATGCCACCTAAAAAATCAGGCATTTTACCCCCACCCATAATAAAGTATGGTACTGCCAGCATGATTACCACTACAAAAATCATCTTAAATAAAAGCATTTTCATTCAGTTTTTCTCTTAATAGCTATTTAAATTTTAATAAAGAACCTTATAGATTATTGCCTGCATTTGGTAATTTACAAGTTTTCCTGTCAAATGCTTGCCCATAAATGCTGGAAAGAGTAATATACGCGGCTCTTTACGGCAGCAACTTAAATTAGAGGACTCGACATGAGGCCAGAGATACACCCAGAATACAACGACATCAATGTAACTTGCAGCTGTGGCAATAATTTCGTTACACGCTCTACTTACACCAAAGAAGCTCTGACTATTGAGATTTGCTCTCAATGCCACCCCTTCTACACAGGTAAGCAAAAAGTTATGGATACTGCGGGTCAGATTGAGAAATTCAATAAGCGTTTCGGTAAGAAATAAGACATCTTATCTCATGCAGTTATCAAAAAGGACACTACCTGTTAGTGTCCTTTTTTGTGCTTTAGGTTTTTATAGTCAGATTACCACAGCGGCCTGTCCACCTAGCCATATCGATGAGGCCGTTGAAGTTCAGCACATTATTGATGGTGACACAGTAAAACTTAAAGACGGGCGAAAAGTTCGTCTGATCGGCATTGATACCCCTGAACTTGGCAGAAACAATCGTCCCACCCAGGCTTACGCCAGCAAAGCCAGAGCAGCTCTTGTTAAGCTGCTTAAACAATCCAGCAATCAGGTTGGCCTGAGCTTTGGGGCAGAGCACCACGATAAATACAAACGTACTCTGGCTCATCTCTATACGCCCAATGGCAGCAATATCCAGACTTTTCTATTAACAAACGGTTATGCAACCGCTTTTACCACACCGCCCAATGATCGTTTTTCTGATTGCTACAAAGCAGCCGAACTTAAAGCTATAAATAAGCAGCACGGCATCTGGTCACTGGATAAATATAAAATTAAACACATCAACCAGCTAACCACTAAAGACAATGGCTTCCAGCGCATTGAAGGCAGAGTCACCAACACATCACAAAGCAAAAAAGCATTCTGGATTAAGCTACAGGACAATCTAAAAATACGCATTGCTAACAAGGACTTATACAATTTTGATAGTTACAGCCTTAATCAGCTAAAAGGGAAAAATATCCGCATTCGAGGATGGCTTCATACACAGAAAAGAGGTTATTTTATGGCATTACGCCACCCTTCGGCTCTAACAACTCAAATAAGGCCAGCCAAATAATCACGCAAAAAATGAGTCAAGGTGCTAATATAGCCGACCAAAATATGCATCTATTTAACCAGAAAAAAGCCGATTTAAATGAACGATGAAGATAAAAAAGCAGCGCTTGAATACCATGAACATGGTCGCCCCGGCAAAATAGCCACCGAATTAACCAAACCCTGCAATACCCAGAGAGATTTATCTCTGGCTTATACCCCGGGCGTTGCTGAACCTGTACTGGCGATAGCCAATAATCCTGAAGATGCCTACAAATATACTGCCAAAGGCAATCTAATCGGCGTAATTACCGATGGTAGCGCCGTACTAGGTCTGGGTAATGTTGGCTCACTAGCAGGCAAACCCGTTATGGAAGGCAAGGCAGTATTATTCAAACGCTTTGCTAATATCGATGTTTTTGACATCGAAGTCGATGCAGAAACACCACAGGACTTCATTGATACCGTGGTTCGAATTGCCCCCACATTTGGCGGTATTAATCTTGAAGACATCACCTCTCCTCGCTGTTTCGAGATAGAAAAAAAGCTGGATGAATTACTGGATATCCCTGTTTTCCATGATGACCAGCATGGCACAGCTATTATTATTGCCGCCGGTCTGCTTAATGCAATGGAGTTGCAGGAAAAGAAAATAGAAACCGCAAAGATTGTCTGCATGGGCGCAGGTGCAGCAGGCATTGCCTCGATGCGACTACTGGTAGGTTTGGGCGCTAAAAAAGAAAACCTGTATATGCTAGATCGCAAAGGTGTTATTCACACTGAGCGCAATGACCTGAACCCTTACAAAGCAGAATTCGCTAGCAAAACTGAACGCCGTACGGCTATGGATGCAATGCAGGGAGCCGATATATTTATTGGCGTATCCGGGCCAGATTTAATGACCCCCGACATGCTTCGCGTAATGGCTCCCAAACCCATTGTATTTGCATTATCCAACCCTAATCCCGAAATCAAACCCGAGCTTGCCCACAGCACTCGCGATGATGTGCTTATGGCAACAGGTCGCAGCGATTACCCTAATCAGGTTAACAATGTTTTGGGCTTTCCCTATATTTTCCGAGGCGCACTGGATGTAAGAGCCACCAGTATCACACTGGAAATGCGCATTGCGGCAGTAAAAGAAATCTGCGATTTAACGCATGTAAAAGTACCCCAGGAAGTTTTAGATGCCTATGGTCTGGAGCATCTTGAATTTGGCCCAGATTATATTATCCCCAAACCACTTGACCCACGACTCCTTGAGCGCGTGCCTAAAGCCGTTGCACAGGCAGCTATTGATAGTGGTGTTGCGCAAATAAAACCCTGATATTTTTATACATTTGTAGGAGCGGCTTTAGCCGCGATATTATTTTGTTTGAAGATAGATCGTGGCTAAAGCCGCTCCTACAAATTCACAATCATTCCCAGAAAATCAGCATAGCTAAATCCAGCTGCTACACTCAATCTGTAATCAAATATAAAAACAATCAGATCAGGAATCCCCGCCATGAATAAAATTACCGTAGTCGGTGCAGGTCGAGTAGGCGAAGCCGCAGCTCAGTTTATTGCCAGCCGCGACCTTTGTCAGGAAGTCGCATTAGTTGATATTAATGATGGCGCAGCTTCAGGTGCTGCACTGGATGTTCAGGAAGTCGCACCTTTATTTTCTTTTGATACCCAACTAAAAGGCGGCTCTGATCCCGAACTAATGGCGGACTCAGATCTAATTATTGTCACTGCAGGCATTCCACGTAAACCGGGTATGTCACGATCAGACGTTCTGGAAACCAATGTAAAAATTGCCGATCAGGTTATCGACAACACCCTTAAATATGCGCCCAATGCCAAAATGTTATTTGTCTCCAACCCGGTTGATATTCTTACTTATCGCGCCTGGAAAAAAACAGGCTGGTCTCGTAATCGTATTTTTGGCCAGGCAGGCGTACTCGACTCAACTCGCATGGCCAGCTTTATTGCCATGGAAACAGGTTACTCAGCACTGGATATTGATGCCATGGTTTTAGGTGGTCATGGCGACACGATGGTTCCTATGATGCGCTATACAACTATTTCTGGCATTCCTGTGAGTAATTTTATAGAGCAGAAAACCATAGATGAAATTGTTACCCGTACCCGCAATGGCGGTGCAGAAATTTTATCCTTACGCCAAAACAGCAGCGCATTTGATGCCCCCGCTGCCGCTGTTGCAGAAATGGTTGATGCCATTGTGCATGACAGAAAACGTATTATGCCCACCGTCGCTATACTGGAAAATGAATACGGCTGTAATGAAATTGCCATAGGCGTACCCTGCGTACTGGGCAAAGACGGCATGGAAAAAATTATCTCTCTAAAACTTAATAAAGAAGAACAGGAAAATTTTAATAGCTCAGTATCTGCTGTTCAGGAAGATATAAAGATTTTAGATACACTTTAAAATATATTCCCTGGTATGTAGGAGCGGCTTTAGCCGTGATTTATCTTTAAACAAAATAATATCGCGGCTAAAGCCGCTCCTACAGTTACTTCATTTAATAACTTCACTATTTTTATCAAATTCCTTTATTTCTAAAAACACCCATCAGATTTCAAAACATGTGTAAAATACACAGCCATGACAAAGCCCCGCGCCTATTTAATCGACTCCAGTATTTATATTTTCCGTGCCTGGCACGTATATGACGATTCCATTACCGATATTGATGGCAATCCCACTAATGCCGTTTATGGTTTTACTGAATTTCTCTACCAGCTAATTCAGCAAAAAAAACCTGAATACATCGCCTGTGCTTTTGATGCGCACCAGACAGATTCATATCGTCGTGAAATTTTTCCTGAATACAAAGCCAATCGACCACCCGCACCAGAAGAATTAATTGTGCAATTTAAATACTGCCGTGAGTTTTGTCGTGCTGCCGGTATTGCAGAATTTGGCAGCAATCGTTTTGAAGCCGATGACATTATCGGCACTTTAGCAACACGCTTACGAGACGAGGGTTATGACATCACAATTGTCAGCGCAGACAAAGACCTTACTCAGTTAATATTAGGCGACAAAGATGCCTGGTGGGATTTTGCACGAGGCAATGTTTTAAATGATAAAGGGGTAGAAAAAAACTTTGGCGTCAGACCAGAACAAATAGCAGACATGCTCGCTTTAGCTGGTGATAAAGTTGATAACATCCCTGGCATTCCTGGCGTGGGTTATAAAATGGCATCCAATATTTTGCAGAAATATAAAAACATAGAAAGCGTCTTAGAAAATATTGAGAATATTTCAAAAATGAAATTCCGTGGTTCTGCTCGTATTCAAAATCTGGTTGATGAACATCAGCACCTTTTGCCAATGAACAAACAACTAACAACCATTGTTACAGATGCCGTTTTTGACAATCATAAAGATGACATACACTGGAATAGCATTAATGAAGATGCTTTTCATGAGATATCTGACCAGCTTGATATCAGTGATGCTCGACGACATCGCTGGTTAAATATTATCCAGAATCTCTAAATAGTTTTTTATCACATGGCTAAACTAATTCTATTTAATAAACCTTTTGGCGTTATTTGTCAGTTCCGCCCTGATGACAATCACCCCTCACTTGCTGAATATATTCCCATAAAAAAAGTTTACCCTGCTGGCCGTCTGGATCATGACTCAGAGGGCTTATTATTATTGACAGATGATGGCAGTTTACAAAATAAAATAACCCACCCAAAAAACAAAATGCCAAAAACTTACTGGGCACAGCTTGATAATGAAATTTCTGCTGAAGCCATTCAGCAATTAGAAAAAGGTTTGATGCTAAAAGATGGTCTGACCAAACCTGCAAAAATAAAACAAATTAAAGAACCCAAAAATATCTGGCCGCGAGTTCCACCTATTCGTGTTCGAAAAAACATTCCAACAAGCTGGATAGAGCTAACAATTAAAGAAGGCCGCAACCGACAAGTTCGTCGAATGACAGCAGCGGTGGGTTTCCCTACCTTAAGACTAATTCGTGTGAAAATTGGTGAATGGGAGTTAGGTGAATTATCACCAGGAGAATATAAATTATTAGATGTTTAATCTAAAGACATCTTTTTATAAAAAAACAGAGAAATACTCTGCTTACATCCTGTTGCTGAACTTTAAGATCAAGAAATTTTAAACTGATTTGCCTGGGGATGGATCGCGCTGTTTGCGCTCCGTCCCCGTTGTGATACCACTCAAGCTGTACGGAGTCGTGATTATATAGTCACTTCGAGGGGGACAGAGCTCAAAAATCGAGGTCTGTCCCCAGGCATAATCAATCGAACGATGTCTACTCATGACTAACTTGAGAAATTGCCAGGCATCAGATAAAGCCTGGTTACTACATCTTAGTCGCATTATCTTTATCAATTAAAACCAGTGACAGCTCTTCCATTGCCCGTTCAAATCCAGGCCGCTCCATCAGCACACGATTACAACAGGCTTCTGCTTCAGTAAAACTATCTTCACCACGATAAATACGAGACAAACCAATTAAGGCAAACGCATCAAAATCTAAATCCAGACTGCGATCATAATAATCACGCGCATTTACCATGTCGCCTTTATTAAAATAAGCATCACCTAAACGACTTAAAATATTTTGATTATAAGGTTCATTAGCAAGGATTTTGCTCCACAGAGAAATCGCTTCATCTAAATTACCCTGGCCACGTTGGCAGTTTCCTAAACCATAAATGGCATAACTATTATCTGGTTCAAGCTCAACTGCTTTGCGGTAATGTGCTTCAGCATTTTCATAATCACTTCGACGCTGATAAATATTACCGACCATAGTCAGCACGGCAACATAATGTTCATCTAAGGAAAGTAATTTTTCAAAATATTTTAATGCTTTGTCATCATCACGGGATTTGTAATATAAATTACCTAAACCCATTAATGCATAGCGATCTTCGCCCTGTGTTTTGATTGATTCCAGATAAAGTTTTTCTGATTTCTCAATCATGTCCATGCTTTTATAAGCATCCGCCAGACGCACCATAACATGCACATCACCGCGATTTATTTGCAGATATTTAGCCCAGAAATCGACACTTTTTTCAGGTTGACGCAGGCCACGATAACAATCCCCTATGCCTCGCAAAGCAAATACATTGTTTTCATCAGTACGTAATAAACGAGAGTAATAACTAATGGATTTACCAAATTTTTTGGTAATACGATATAGATCGCCAAGACCAACCAGGATATAGCTATTCTCTGGTTCTATATCCAGCGCAGTTATAAACATTTTCTCAGCGTCCTGATAACGACGCTGTCTCATCATTTGCTTGCCCTGCTTGGAAAGCTTTAAAACTTCACTATTTGGTTGCACAACCATTCTCAATTCTGTTAATTATTATGGGATCATTTAAAGATCATTTAACCCAAAACATACTATGGGCATAAAGAGTATAATACGCCATTACATACTATCCAGCATATCATCCAAAAAGGTGATATTTTTTTGTAATGATTCAAGCTTATATAATAGTTGCTTTATTAAGAAATACAGAAAAACTACAGTTGTTTTAAACCGGCTATTAATTCACCCACCGCTTTTTGACCATCGCCATACAACATACGGGTATTGTCCGCATAAAATAAATGGTTTTCGATGCCAGAAAAACCTGATCCCTTGCCACGTTTAATAACAATACAGTTTTTTGCTAAATCAGCATTTAACACAGGCATACCATAAATCGGACTGTCTGGATTTGTTTTGGCAACCGGATTAACCACATCATTCGCTCCAATAACTAGAGCGACATCCACGGTAGAAAATTCAGGATTAATTTCATCAATATCAACAATTTTGTCATACTCAACACCCGCTTCGGCTAACAACACATTCATGTGCCCCGGCATACGACCCGCCACAGGGTGAATGGCAAACTTAACCGTAATGCCACGATCCTCCAGCAATTTCGCCAGCTCCTGCACCTTGTGTTGTGCCTGCGCAACGGCCATGCCATAGCCAGGAATAATGACAACTTTTTCTGCATAGGCCATCATAATCGCCGCATCCGTGGCTTCCGTTTCTTTCATTGATCCCTGAATATCTTCTTCTGCTGCATCTCCAGCATCTGAACCAAAACTGCTAAACAGCACATTGGATATGGGGCGATTCATGGCTTTGGCCATAAGTTGTGTTAACAATGTACCCGCAGATCCAACAACCGTTCCCGCAATAATCATCGCTGCGTTATTTAATACAAAACCTTCGAAAGCAACGGCAAGCCCTGTAAATGCATTGAACAATGAAATAACCACAGGCATATCAGCGCCGCCAATCGGCAGAGTCAGTAACACACCCAGTAATAAGGCCATAACAAAAAAGCTAAGTACCAGAACACTGTTCACTTCAAAACCAAAACCAAGCATTGCGCCTACAATGAGTGTTGCAATAAACAGAGCCAGATTAATAATGCCGTGCATGGGCAGTCTAAAAGTTTTGCGCATTATTCCCTGCAACTTGGCAAATGCAATAGCTGATCCTGAAAATGACACAGCACCAATAAGCGCACCCAATACAGCTAATACCTGAATGGTGGATTCCAGTTCAATTTTTCCACTGGCCAGCTTTACCAGTTCGACTGCTGCAATAGCTGCCGCCGCACCACCACCCATGCCATTATAAATAGCAATCATTTGTGGCATGTCTGTCATTTCAACACGTTTGGCTGAGATATAAGCAATGGATGAACCGACAGCAATAGCAATAACTATCAGCAATGTATTGCCATGTGCAAAAACATCCGGTTCAAAAAAAGCAGCCAGTGATGCTGCCACCATGCCCACGCCAGCCCAGACAATACCGTTGCGTGCAGTAACCGGCGAACTCATCTGTTTTAAGCCAAGAATAAAAAGCACTGCGGTTACGAAATATACAATTTGTATAAAAGAACTCATTTTTCAGCTCCTTTACTACTGGTAAACATTTCCAGCATACGCACCGTTGCCACATAGCCGCCTACCGCATTGCCTGCTGCAAGCGCTACTGCAAAAAAGCCAATAACAATTTCCAGCGTTGAATCCGCATGACCCATAACAACAATGGCTCCTACCAGCACAATGCCATGAATAAAGTTTGATCCAGACATCATTGGCGTATGCAAAATTACCGGAACACGGCTAATTACTTCATAACCAGTAAAGGCGGATAACATAAATATATAAAGAGCAGTGAAACCTTCAATCATCTTGTGAACTCCTCTCTGCGCAACCGAGTACTTTTAACCACGCCTTCACATAACAGCACCGACTTGGCAAGAACCTCATCATTAAAATCCAGCACCAGCTCACCCTCTTTAATAAAAGGTGATATCAGATTAAATAAATTTTTGGCATACATTTCACTGGCATGCACGGGTGTTTGACTGGCAACATTTAATGGCCCATGAATAATAACTCGACTCTCAAAATCCACTGTATGACCGGGATCGGTTAATTCACAGTTACCGCCACCCTCAGACGCAAGATCCACAATGACCGCTCCTATTTTCATATTGGCAACCATTTCCTTGCTAATAATTTTAGGCGAGGGCTTGCCGGGAATAGCGGCTGTCGTAATAACCACATCTGATTGCGACACGTGTTTGGCCAGCACATCTTGCTGTTGCTGTTTTTCTTCATCATTTAATTCACGCGCATAACCACCTTCAGCATTGGCAGATACACCTGTATCAATAAATTTTGCCCCCAGAGATTCACATTGTTCACGAGTCTCAGACCGAACATCATAGGCTTCAACCACAGCACCCAGACGTTTGGCAGTAGCTATCGCCTGTAGACCGGCCACGCCTGCACCAATAACCAGCACTTTTGCTGGACGAATAGTGCCCGCAGCGGTGGTTAACATGGGGAAGAAAACACTGGCCAGATCAGCGCCCATCAATACACCTTTATAACCGGTGATGGCCGCCTGTGATGACAGAGCATCCATAGATTGAGCACGAGAAATACGCGGCACCAGCTCCATAGCAATACTGATTAATCCTTTGTGGCACATTTTTTCTGTAATTTCCTTATTTTTGTGCGGCTGCATAAAACCAATAACCGTTGCACCCTCATCGATCATATCCAGCTCTTCCAGCGTGGGCGGCATAACTTTGAAAATAAGATTTGAGCCTTTATATAACTCTGCAGGCGTATCAATAATTTTTACACCCTCAAAAAGCTCATCAGGAAAATGTGCCGACAGAGCCGCACCTCGTTCCATTCGCACCTCAACACCCATAGCAATCAGGCGTTTGGCAACGCCGGGTTCCATCGCTATACGACGTTCACCCGGAACAATTTCATTTGGCACAGCCAGACGTATTGGCATTTTTTACTCCTGCGGATTTATAGTTAAATCCCGGTTAACTTACGTTTTATTTTATAACTCTGCATTAGCTTAGAAAACCTAGCTATAGTTGGGTATATACATACTGTACGTGCTCATCTGGAACGTGTACATTACTCAGCTGATAGTTTACGCCAATATCACTTTTCTAAATTGAGACCTTTGCACGATAGAGGCGCGAAAGAAAAATGCACTAAAATTTTACTGATTGAGACAGGAAACTTGCTAATAGCTAGGCTATTAGCAAGTTTTCTAACGAAAAGCAGTGAAATTTTAATCATTTTTACTCGTGAATATATCGCGCAAAGGTCTCAAATTATATTTATACACGAGAATTTCAACAAATTTGCTTCTTATGAAAGACAAAAAGAATAAATACCACACAGATTATCTACACGGCCCTCAGGAACGCATTGGGATTTTACTCGTCAATCTGGGTTCACCTGAAGCGCCAACTACCCGAGCGCTGAAAAAATATCTGGCTGAATTTCTCTGGGATCCCAGAGTTGTAGAAACATCACGACCTGTCTGGTGGCTAATTTTGCATGGTTTTATTTTACGTAAGCGCCCTGCTATTTCTGCAAAATTATATAAACGTATCTGGACAGATCAGGGATCACCATTAATTGCCACGTCAATGAAACAGGCTCAGCTCATTGAAAAACAGTTACAAAAACAGATTCGTGGCAATGTTTTAGTTGATGTTGCTATGCGATATGGCAAACCATCTATTGCCAGCGGATTACGCAGCCTTAGAAAATCGGGCGCTCACCGCCTGTTAATACTGCCGATGTATCCTCAATATTCTGCTACCACAACCGCTTCTGTTTTTGATGCCATTACTAAAGAATTACGCCACTGGCGCTGGCTGCCCGATATGCGTTTTATTAATAGCTATCACGACCACCCTGACTACATTGATGCACTGGCAAAAAGCATTTTGAATCACTGGAACAATAGCAATAGAAAACCAGATATGCTGCTATTTTCATTTCATGGTATTCCTAAAAGTTATTTTGAGAATGGCGACCCCTATTATTGCCATTGCCAGAAAACAGCACGACTGGTTGCTAAAAAACTTTTACTAAAAGACACTCAATGGAAAATCGTTTTTCAGTCACGCATGGGCAAAGAAGAATGGTTACAACCCTATTGCGACACCACCTTAAAACAACTGGCTTATGATGGCGTAAAAAAAGTTGACGTTATCTGCCCCGGTTTTGCTACTGACTGTCTGGAAACACTGGAAGAAATTAATATGGAAAACCGGCAGATTTTTCTTGACCGTGGCGGTGCCGATTTCCAGTATATTCCTGCACTTAATGCAGAACAGATTCATATTGATTTATTATGTAATTTAATTGTCCAGCACAGCTTTGGCTGGCCCGAAACCATGCCTAAATGGGATTCAGGACAACGTGCTGTTGAAGCCAATAAAACGCGGGAGCGTGCCAAGAAAAAAGGCGCACCAAACTAATAAACAAAAGCAACGCTAATGCACACAAAAGCCTCTCAGAAAAAACCTTTTATTGCCATTAGCAGTTGTATATTAGGCCATCATGTTCGCTATGATGGTGAAATAAAATTTTTTCCTGCTATTTATCAGCATCTTGAAAATTATTTTGAATTTATTCCTGTATGCCCCGAAGTTGAAACAGGCTTAACCGTCCCCCGCCCTGCGGTTCAACTCAGTGATAATATTGAATCACCTAAAATGACAGGACGGGATAATGCAGATATTGATATTACCGAACAAATGCTATTGTTCTGTAATATCAAACCCAAAACGCTAAATTTAATTTGCGGTTATATTTTTAAAAGCAAATCACCCAGTTGCGGCTT
>CAZFUY010000002.1:64606-67500 GCA_964522445.1 uncultured Thiotrichaceae bacterium
ATTCAAATATGAAAAAAATTTTATTTTTTATTTTACTGCTATGCACAACAGGCATTATAAATCTGTCACAGGCCGGTGCGCGTGAAGATGGATTAAAAGCCTATAAACTGGGACACTACAAAGAAGCCATTAAATACTGGCTACCTCTGGCTGAATTAGGTGATAGCGAAGTTCAATATAATCTGGCTGTTATGTATAGCGAAGGACGCGGTGTCGATCAGGATTATAAAAAGGCTTATAAATGGCTAATTCAGGCCGCCGATCAAAATGATGCCGATGCAGAATTTCGACTCGGAAAAATGTATGCACAGGGTCTGGGTGTAGATCAAGATTACAAACAGGCTGCTCGCTGGTTTCAATATTCAGCTCAACATGGCAATGCCAATGCACAATACAATCTGGGCATTTTATACGCACAGGGTCTGGGAGTCAGACAGGATCACGAACTTGCCATGCGCTGGTATTACAAAGCCGCCGAACTAAATCATGTCAGCGCACAATTTAATCTTGGCCATATGCATGAACATGGGCTAGGGATTCCTAAAGATTTAAACGAAGCTTTTTACTGGTATGACAAAGCTGCCCGACAGGGTGCAGCCGATGCACAGGCTAATCTGGGGCGCTTATATTTTAATGGGCTGGGCACTCAGAAAGATGACATCATTGCCTATGCCTGGTTTAACCTTGCAGAAAATCAGGATATAGAAAATGCTCGACTCAATAAAGCCTTTGTTTTCAATCAATTAGATAGTGATGAAAAAAAACAGGCCATAGCTTTAGCCAAAGACTACCTTTCCAGATTCGGCAAGAAAAAATAAACAGAATATAAGCCGCTCTAGCGCGGAATATAGGTTGAATAAATGCTGATGTTCTAATATATTTACCGGTTTCCATTCACACTCCACTAAGGGCACAACGCGCAAGCGTAGAGGGCAAATTAAAGTGACTGAAAACAACTTCACATACCGTCGCTTCGAAGACACAGATCGCGATTCCACCGATTTAGATATTAAGAAAAAGTGGAATCAGGAACCTATTAGTATTGGTGAGTCTTATGCCTGCCCTACTTATGTACACAAAACACCACCCTGTCAGGGCAGCTGCCCTTCGGGACATGATATCCGCGGCTGGTTATCTATCGTTCGCGGTTTAGATACCCCACCCGAAGGCATGCAATGGCAGGAATATGCATTTCAACGCATGGTTACTTCCAACCCATTTCCTGCAGTAATGGGGCGCGTATGTCCTGCACCCTGTCAGGATAGTTGCAACCGTAACGAACTTGAAGCCTATGTTGGCATCAACTCAATCGAACAATATATTGGCGACTGGGCAATTGAAAACAATACCAAACTACCCGCAGCAGGCGCTGATACTGGCAAAAAAATCGCCGTAGTCGGCAGTGGTCCTGCAGGACTTGCAGCCGCTTACTTCCTTCGCCTGCAAGGTCACGGCATAACGCTATTCGAAGAATATGAAAAACTGGGCGGCATGATGATTTACGGTATTCCAAACTACCGTACACCACGTGATGTTCTGGATGCAGAAATTAATCGCATTATCGATATGGGCATTGAAGTTAAAACATCAACCCGTGTGGGTCGTGATATTTCTTTAGACGATATCAATAAAGATTTTGATGCTGTTCTCTGGGGCATAGGCACACCTGATGGCCGTGGCGTACCCGTGCCCGGTGCTGAAAATGCACCCAATTGCACAGATGCCATGTCATTCCTGCGCGCTTATAACACCGGCAAATTACAATATGTGGCGGGTCGAGTGCTCGTTATAGGCGCAGGCGACTCTGCCATGGATGTTGTGGCTGTTGTAAAACGCATTGGCAGCCTTGATAACGTCAGCGAAGAAAATCTGCCCGAAAACGTTATTCTTGGAAAAACAGAACACAACCCTGCCGCAGCAGAAGCACGCCAACCAGCTGAAGCATGGATTGTTTACCGCCGCCCCATTTCACAGGCTCCCTGCACTCCGCATGAGCTAAAAGCCGTTATTGAAGAAGGCGTAGAAATTCATGACAGCATTTCTCCAATGGAAGTTATGCTGGATGAAAATGGTCGCGCCAGAGCATTAAAAGTAGCGCCGGTAGAAGTAGTCAATGGCGAAATGAAAGTTAAGGAAGATGAAGCCTACGAAATTGAATGCTCAATGATTGTTGGCGCAACAGGTCAACAGGGTGATTATGAAGGCCTTGAAGAATTAAACAATGGTCGCAATCTGATTGATTCAGATGCAACCTTCCAGGTCGCATCCAAACCCGGTCAGTTTGTAGCCGGTGATGCGGTTCGCCCTCATCTGTTAACTACAGCAATAGGTCAGGCTTCTGTTGCCGTAGCCAGCATTAATGATTACCTGAAAGGCCAGGAAATTTCTAAACGACCTAAAGTAGACAAGCATCATTTCAGTATTGGCGAAGAACTATCTCGTCATAATATTTCACTTGATAAATACAACGATCAGGCCGCTCATGGTACAGATAAATCCAGTTTCGCTATTCATAATTATGAAGACCGTTCTGATACCGAAGTCATAGATGCCGATGAATTATATCTGGGACACTTTGAGTTTAATGATATAAATAATCGTCAGGAAGTTGAGTTAAATTCACAACAGGTATTAAGCAATTTTGAAGAACGTTTTAAAACACTGGAAGAAGACAGAGCACGTAAAGAAGCAGATCGCTGCATGAGTTGCGGCATGTGCTTTGAATGTGACAACTGTGTTATCTACTGCCCTCAGGATGCAATTTACCGCGTCAAAAAAGATGAGCATGCAATAGGCCGTTATGTTGCAACAGATTATTTTAAATGTGTTGGCTGTCATATCTGTCAGGATGTTTGTCCAACGGGTTATATTAAAATGGGATTGGGTAGTTATTA
>CAZFUY010000003.1:0-54878 GCA_964522445.1 uncultured Thiotrichaceae bacterium
CCGGGATGACGGGATTTGTTTCGTGCAAAGGTCTCTATAAATTAATATTTTTACAAAAGTAATTTATAATTATTGGTCGTTGAGTAAGTTGAAATAAAATCTTATTTCTTTAATGTATATAGTTCAGAGAGTTCAGATTTTTCTTCGGCAGATAATCCTGTTTCACTTTTTATTAGTAAAGCTTCCAGGCGTTGTTCTTTATAATGCCGAGTTAAATGATCGATGGCATCTTCAAAAAGTTTAATGCATTGTTTTTCGTGTTCTGCATCAGGTATATCCCATTGCATGAGTTTAGTTAATGCGCTTTCTTCAGGTGTGTCTCGCCAGCGTTCCAGTAAAACAGAGGGAGAAGAATTGTCCGTTTGATTAATGACTTTATACAATGAAAATAATAGTGACATGCCTGGGATATTTGCAGCTGATAATATTTCAGGTAGTGTTACTTTTGAGCCTAAAGATGGGTTCTGTAATAACAGGGCAATTGCTAATCGTGTAGAGGTTACTTTTATATGGTGTCTTTGATTTTGTTTTGTTGTTGTCTGGCTTCTGATTTCTGACGGGTTTGTATTGGCAGGCATGTGTTGTTGCATAGCTGAAACAGATAATCCCACACGCCTGGAAAGTTGTTCCATTAATAAATCTTTAAATACACTCTCTGACAATTTTGCAATTAAAGGTTTGCTCAGTTCTGAAAAACGAGCGCGTCCATCGGATGATGTTAAATCAACCTGTTCAGCCAGATGGTTTAACATAAAGTCTGATAAAGGCATGGCATTTTGTAATCTAAATTCAAATGTTTTCTGGCCCTCTTTTCTAACTAGAGTATCTGGGTCTTCGCCGTCAGGTAAAAATAAAAAACGTGCCTGTATGCCATCGCGTAATACAGGTAAACAATTTTCCAGTGCTCGCCATGCGGCTTTTTTTCCGGCAGCATCACCATCAAAACAGAAAATAATTTCTGGCACGACACGAAATAGCTGAGAGATTTGTTCCTGTGATGTTGCTGTGCCCAGAGTTGCTACGGCATAAGAAATACCGTGTTGTGCCAGGGCAACAACATCCATATAACCTTCAACAATAATAATATGTTTTAATTCACGAACAGCCTGTCGTGCTTCGTACAGACCATAAAGTTCCTGACCTTTATGGAACACGGGTGTTTCCGGTGAGTTTAAATATTTGGGTTCACCCTGATCCAGAATGCGACCACCAAAACCAATGGTTCTGCCTCGACGATCACGAATAGGAAACATAATACGATCACGGAAACGATCATAAAATTTAGATGTCGATTTTTCTATTAACAGACCTGCTTTTAATAAAGCGTTTTTTTGATCGTTAGATGTGCCTAATTTCTGAAAAATAAAATCCCAGCTATCAGGGACGTAGCCCATACCAAATGTTTTGGCTATTTCACCTGATAAGCCGCGTTTTTTTAAATAATTTATAGCGCGCTGATTTTTCTTTAATTCCTGTTGATAAAATTCACTGGCTTTTTCTAAGACATGATAAATATTTTTCTTTTCATCACTTTTCTGTGGATCAAAATGGCTTTGATCTCGTGGTACTTCAATATGGTAATCAGCGGCCAGTGCTT
The DNA here is from genome assembly GCA_964522445.1 of uncultured Thiotrichaceae bacterium. GTDB lineage: Bacteria > Pseudomonadota > Gammaproteobacteria > SZUA-229 > SZUA-229 > CAZFUY01. The sequence goes on from CAZFUY010000003.1 coordinate 1,598, forward strand.
CAATGGCATCAACAAAATCCAGTCGCTCATACTCCATAATAAATCCAATGGCAGTGCCGTGAGCACCACAACCGAAACAATGATAAAACTGTTTGCTTTGACTAACTGTAAAAGAAGGGGATTTTTCGTTATGGAAAGGGCAGCAGGCAATATGTTCTTTGCCGCGTTTTTTTAAGGCAACGCGTGAGTCAACGACATCAACAATATCAACTTTATTAATTAAGTCGTCGATAAAGTGCTGAGGGATGCGGCCTGCCATAAATCTATCTTGCAACAGAGGCAAAGAGAGCACAGAGGTGAAAAGTGTTTTTTGTTTCTCTGTGCCTCTGTGGCAAATTTTGCATTAGGTATTCATCAAAAACTGATCAATCTGTTCGGCAGCGCCACGGCCTTCATTAATGCCCCAGACGACCAATGACTGTCCGCGGCGGCAATCGCCAGCGGCATAAACGCCTTTGATGCTGGTTGCATAGTTGCCATATTCTGCCTGATAGTTTGAGCGCTCATCATGTTCAATGCCCAGTGCATCGCTGATGTAATGTTCTGGCCCTAGAAAGCCCATCGCCAGAAATACTAAATCAGCCGGCCATTCTTTTTCAGAGCCGGGGATTTCTTTCATATTCCATTTTCCGGTTTCTTCGTCACTTTGCCATTCAACTTCAATAGAAGTGACCGCTGTAAGGTTGCCCTGATCATCGCCGGAAAAATGTTTGCTTAAGATGCAATAAGTTCGAGGGTCTTTGCCCTGTACCTGTGTGGCTTCTGCGTGCCCATAATCAACGCGGAAGATATGTGGCCATGCGGGCCATGGATTATTTTCTGCACGTTGTTCAGGAGGTGCAGGCATTAACTCAAAATTAACTACAGATTTACAACCGTGACGTAATGATGTGCCGATACAGTCAGTGCCTGTATCACCACCGCCTATGACAATTACATTTTTATCTTTTGCAGAAATGTAGTTGCCGTCTTCTAAATTAGAGTCCAGTAAGCTTTTTGTGTTGGCGGTTAAAAAATCCATCGCAAAGTGAATGCCATTGAGGTCACGACCTTTGACAGGCAAGTCACGAGGTGTAGTTGCGCCGGTTGCCAGTAATAATGCATCGTTATTTTGCATGAGTTCTTTAGCGTCAACGTTATTACCCACGTCAGCATTGGTTTTAAATTTAATGCCCGCATCGCGCATTAACTGGACTCGGCGATTAATAATGTTTTTTTCCAGTTTCATATTTGGAATGCCGTACATCAGCAGGCCACCAATACGATCTGCACGTTCGTAAACAGTAACTTCATGACCCATTTCATTTAATTGTTCAGCGGCGGCCAGACCTGCTGGGCCAGAACCAATAATAGAAACTTTTTTGCCTGTGTGAGTAACAGGTGTTTTAGTTTTAACCCAGCCCTCATCAAATGCACGATCAATAATAGAGCATTCAATATTTTTAATAGTAACGGCAGGTTCTGTTGCACCTAATACGCAAGCGCCTTCACAGGGAGCAGGACAAACACGCCCAGTAAACTCAGGAAAATTATTGGTAAGATGTAAGCGCGCGTTAGCTTCCGGCCAGCGGTTGTTATAAACCAGATCGTTCCATTCAGGAATAAGATTATCAACCGGGCAACCTGTTTCTGACTGGCAGAATGGAATACCGCAATCCATGCAGCGCGCACCCTGAATGCTTAGATGCTCTTCTTCATGTGCGGTGTAAATTTCACCAAAATCTTTTAGACGTTCGGTAACGTCACGATAAGGTTCTGTTTTACGTTCAAATTCTTTAAAGCCTGTGATCTTGCCCATGTTTTCTTAACTAGCCTTTTTTCAAAAAAAAGATTTAACGAAAATATTTTATAGATTTTGTCATCCTTCGGCTACGCTCAGGATGACAGTAATAAAGTATGTTGCGTTATTCGTATTTTCTTTTGCTTATAATTTAATATTTTTCAATAAAACTTAAGCTGCATTCGCTTTAGCTTTCTGCTCTTCCAGTACACGTTTGTAATCTGTTGGCATAACTTTTACAAACTGGCTTAATGTGCCATCCCAGTCATTAAGCATTCGTTGAGCAACTTCAGAGCCGGTGTATTTAAGATGATTTTCAATCATGCCTTTTAATTCGGCAATGTCTTCATCGGCAGAAACTGTTTCGAGTTCCACCATGCCCATATTACATTTAGTTGTCAGGTCGCCCTGATGATCCCAGATATAAGCGACGCCACCACTCATGCCTGCTGCAAAGTTACGACCTATAGATCCCAGTACTGCAACACGACCACCTGTCATGTATTCGCAGCCATGATCACCAATGCCTTCAACAACAGCATGTGCGCCACTGTTACGTACGCAGAAACGTTCGGCGGCTATGCCACGGAAATAAGCTTCGCCAGAGGTTGCGCCATATAAACAAACATTACCAACAAGAATATTTTCTTCAGCCACAAATGTGCTGTTTTTTGCAGGATAAACAATAACGCGGCCACCACTTAAGCCCTTGCCTACATAGTCATTGGCATCGCCCTCGACTTCAATGGTAATACCTTTTGCAAGAAAAGCACCTAATGACTGACCGGCTGAACCATTTAATTTAATATTGATTGTGCCGTCTGCTAATAAATCAGAGCCGTATTTTTTGGCGACTTCATTGGACAGCATAGTCCCCACAACACGGTTGATATTGATAACAGGTAATTCAATATTTACCTGTGTGCCATTTTCAAGCGCGTCTTTTGATAATTCTATTAACTGATTATCCAGCGCATCTTCAAGGCCATGATCCTGTTTAATCGTTTGATGAACTTCAACATTCTCATGCGGTTTTTCTGCGGGGGTTAGCAGCATCGTTAAATCAATGCCACTTTGTTTCCAGTGTTCTGAATCAGTAGCCGGTTCCAGGCAATCAACTCTGCCGATCATTTCATTCACGGTGCGGAAGCCTAACTCAGCCATGTACTGGCGCATATCTTCAGCAACCATAAACAGATAGTTCACTATGTGTTCTGGTTTGCCACTAAATTTCTTACGCAGCTCTTTATCCTGAGTAGCTATACCGACAGGGCAGGTATTAAGATGACATTTCCGCATCATCACACAGCCCAGCGTAATTAATGGCGCGGTTGCAAAACCGTATTCTTCTGCGCCTAGTAATGCAGCGATGGCAACATCACGGCCTGTTTTCATCTGCCCGTCTGTTTGAATAACAACACGTGAACGCAGGTCATTCATGACCAGTGTCTGATGTGTTTCAGCAACGCCTAATTCCCAGGGTAGACCGGCATGTTTAATTGAGGTGATAGGTGATGCACCCGTACCGCCATCATGCCCTGCAATAACAATGTGATCTGCATGAGCTTTGGTTACGCCCGATGCAATTGTGCCAACGCCATTTTCTGCAACCAGTTTCACTGAGATGCGAGCGGCTCTATTGGCATTTTTTAAATCATGAATAAGCTGAGCTAAATCTTCGATAGAATAAATATCGTGATGTGGTGGTGGGCTGATTAAACCAACACCCGGTGTTGAATGACGCAGACGAGCAATCAGGTCATCGACTTTAGTGCCGGGTAGCTCTCCACCTTCACCCGGTTTTGCACCCTGTGAAACTTTAATCTGTAGTTCGTCTGCATTAGTCAGATAACTAATGGTGACACCAAAACGACCAGAGGCTATCTGTTTAATAGCAGAGCGGCGTGAGTCGCCGTTTTCTTCTGGTGTCCAGCGAGCAGCATCTTCGCCGCCTTCGCCTGTATTGGATTTTCCGCCCATGCGGTTCATTGCAATGGCTAAAGATTCGTGAGATTCGGGAGAAATAGAGCCGAAACTCATGGCGCCTGTTGCAAAACGTTTGACAATTTCTTTAGCAGGCTCAACTTCGTTAATATCTATTGAGCCGCCATTAACGTCCGATTTAAAATCAAGCATGCCTCTGAGTGTGCATTTTTTAGTATCTTCGTTAGCTAATTTTGAGAAGCGTTCATATGCATTTTTATCACCTGAGCGGGCAGCCTGTTGTAGATTGGAAATGCTTTGAGGATTCCACATGTGCCTGTCGCCATTAGCGCGCCAGTGCATGTCGCCCTGGTTAGGCAGTAATGTGACATTAGCTTCTCGCTCTGCATAACCCAGTGCATGACGGCGCATGGATTCTTCTGCGAGCACTTCAAGACTTACGCCCTGGATACGACTGGCTGTGCCTTCAAAGCAGCGGCTAATAACATCATCGGCCAGTCCAACAGCTTCAAAAATTTGAGCGGCTTTGTATGACTGCAATGTTGATATGCCCATTTTGGCAAATACTTTGAACATGCCTTTGCCAACAGACTTGCGATAACCTTCAACAATTTTATCATCGGTATCGTATTTATTTGCATCCAGCAGGCCTTTACGTTGGGCATCCCATAATGCTTCAAAAGCAAGGTAAGGGTTGATTGCATCAATACCGTAACCTGTTAATAAACAGTGGTGATGAACTTCACGTGCTTCCGCCGATTCCAGTACCAGGCCGATACGAGTGCGCAGGTGTTTTTTAACTAAATGTTGATGTACTGCGCCTGTGGCTAGCAAAGCGCTGACAGGTATGCGTTCGGCACTGACATTGCGGTCTGACATAACAATAAGACTGTGACCATCAGTAATTGCCTGAGTGGCTTCTTTGCAGATACGATCCAGTGCTTTAGCAAGACCTGATGTGCCTTCTGATTTGTTGTAGGTGATATCAATAGTCTGGGTCGTCCAGCTACGGAAATCCATATGTTTCAGCGCGGCCAGCTCTTCATTGGTAATTATGGGGTGCGGAATTAACAGGCGGTGGGCGTGTTGCTCTGTTGATTCCAGAAGATTCTTTTCTGGGCCAATGTAACATTGCAGAGACATAACCACTTCTTCACGAATGGAATCGATAGCAGGGTTGGTTACCTGTGCAAACAGTTGTTTGAAGTAGTCATAAATCATACGTGATTTATCAGACATGCAGGCCAGTGCGGCATCATTGCCCATAGAGCCTACAGGGTCACGACCATCTTTAACTAATGGCAATAACATGAACTGCATGGTTTCAGAGGTATAACCAAAGGCGCGCATGCGTGGTAGTAATGTGTCTGGATTGAAACCGTGGGGTTCCTGATTAGGTTCCAGTTGTGACAGGGCAATACGCTGATTAGACAGCCATTGATGGTAAGGCTGCTTAGATGCAAATTCGTGTTTCAGTTCTTCATCGGGAATCATGCGGCCTTTATCAAAATCGATAAGGAACATTTTGCCGGGTTGTAATCGGCCTTTTAATTTAACGTTATCTGAATCTATCGGTAAAACACCCACTTCTGATGCCATAATAACGCGGTCATCGTGGGTCAGATAATAACGGCTTGGGCGCAGACCATTACGATCCAGTGTTGCGCCAATATAGCGTCCATCGGTAAATACAATTGATGCAGGACCATCCCAGGGTTCCATTAAAGCGGACTGGTATTCATAAAAAGCACGTTTTTCTTCTGACATGCAGACATCATTTTGCCAGGCTTCAGGCACCATCATCATTACTGCTTCCTGCAGGCTACGGCCACCCATAAGCAGGAATTCCAGCACATTATCAAAACTGCCTGAGTCAGATACATCGGGTTCGATAACGGGTAATATGCGCTTAATATCATCACCAAATAGATGACTTTCTGCTGTGCCTTCACGTGCAGTCATCCAGTTGGCATTGCCCAGACGAGTATTGATTTCACCATTGTGGCTCATAAAACGTTTTGGCTGAGCGCGATCCCATGATGGGAAAGTATTAGTAGAGAAACGAGAGTGCACCATGGCTAAATGCGCAGTAAAGTCATCAGCCGTTAAATCAGGGTAAAACGGCATCATCTGATCAGGGTTTAACATGCCTTTGTAGACAATGACTTTGGTTGATAGCGAACAGTAATAGAATAGTTCAGCCTGTTTCAGGTTTTTATTGCTGCGAACAGTGTGCGTGCTGTCTTTACGCAGGATGTAGAGTTTGCGCTCAAATTCATCGGAATTAATGCCATTTGCGGCAGCAACAAATAGCTGTTCCATATGCGGCATGGCATGGCGAGCAGTAGCGCCAATATCGGCTTTAATTGGATCAACGGGCAATTCGCGCCAGCCAATTAATGTCTGGCCTGATTTTTCAATTAGTTCGTTAACCAGTTTCTTGCAGGTCGCGCGTTCTGTTTCATCAACAGGTAAAAATACATTACCTGCGGCATACTGGCCTTTCTCAGGCAGATCAATATTAAATTCTTCTTTAGCAACACGGTTCAGAAATGCGTAGGGCAGGCTAGTTAAGATGCCCGCGCCATCACCAGTATTAGTTTCACAGCCACATGCACCACGGTGTTCCATGCGACGAAGAATATGGTCTGCATCTTCAATTATCTGATGGCTGGGTTCGCCTTTAATATGGGCAACAAAGCCGACTCCACAGTTCTCGGTTTCATTAGCTGGGTCATACAGACCCTTTTTATCGGGTAAGCCATATTGGTTAAAGACTGTGTTTTTATTGCTCATACTTGCCTCTGAATATCTGAGTTCTGACTCAGATACATGTGTATATTCTGCTATCGTGCGGGCGAACAGGGTCGGCTATTTTAGCGGAAGCTGGGACTAAAAAAAAGCTAGATTAAAAGTGTTTGATATAGAGACACAGAGGTGCAGAGAAATTTTAAGTTAAAAAATGCTGCATCTCTGTGCTTCTGTATTATATATTTAAGTAAACTCTATTTAAATCAATCGGTTATGGTTTTTATTGATATTAAATAACAGGCTATCTTTAAGGTTATTGAATAGTGGGCTGAATGGAATTAAAGCTCTTTGCAAAAGGTTTTTTAGATTTTAAATCACCTGGCAGGAATTGCTTTGCCCTGTTTGCGGTGTCTTTATTGGTGTAAAGACCATAAATAAGTACATACCAGGGCTTGCCTGTTAATTGTGTTTTGTACCATGCGCTATTGTCAGCCAGCTTATAGCGTTTTGCGATATACAGTAGCGTGTTGGGGTCGCGTGCGCCTGTTATCTGTAAGCTCCAGTAGTTTGAGTCCTGCTGCATAATCCAGTTTTTATCATGTAGGCCTAACTGGTTAAGCTGCTGTAAAGATGGGGGTAATGTATTGGTTTCAATAATAGCTGCTTTTTCTTTAACAGTAATAGAAGGTTCTGTTTGTTTATCAGCAGTGAAGTCTCTGGTTTTTATTTCTTCGGCAGGTCTGTCTGTTGGTAGGGCTGCAACAGTTGCAACTTCTGTGTTATGTGTTTCTTCAGTTTGTTTTATGGTATTGGGTTTAGCTGTGGACTGAACTGTTTTAATATCAGAAGTATTGTCTTCAATAGTTTCTGTGGGAGCTTCTATTTTGACCCGTGGCTCTTCATGTGATTCTATTGATTCAATTTTTTTATTTTCAATAATTGTATTTTTTTTCTGAGAAATAACTTTTTCTATTTCGATTGTGTCTTTAGTTTGTGTTTGCTCAACAGGAGCAGGTATTGTTTCAGTTGGTGTTTCTACCGAGGGTATCTGGTTTAAATAATATTTAATAAAGCCTGCAATACAAAGTAATGCGATACTGCTTACTAATAAAATAGCGGGCTTTAAATGAAAGCCAGATGTTTTTATTTTTTTTCTGGCCTGTTTTTCTATATGAGCAACTGTTTGCTCCATAATTGATAGTGGTGTGCCATTACTTTTTTTGAAGATAGATTGAATGTCATCATTTTCAAAAATTGACTCGCCGGTATAGCCGGCTATTTTTATTTTATGCTGTATAAATGCCTGAACCTGTTTGGATGTGTATTCAGGCATTTCCTGCACATACAGTTGATTGTGTTGAATATCACTGATCTTTTCTAAAGTACTGGCCATGCCTTTATTGGCAAGTAGTAAGAATTTTAATTTTATTTGCAGATCTTTTTCCAGTTGTTTCTGATAGCCTAACAATTCCTGCAACGTGATATTGCTTAATACATGAGCATCGTTAATAATCAGAACGGGTTGTTGATCAAATGTCTGTAAATTTTTTAGTTTGTCATTGAGTTTATTTGCTTCACCCTGGTCTTTAAGATGAAGTGATATTTTTTGTTGTAGCTGTTCCAGTGTGTCAGTCGCTTCTGCATTAACAGGTAGTAGACAGATATTTGAAATGTTGCTTTGTGAGATAAGGCGAAATAATGTTGTTTTTCCACTGCCATGTGAGCCTTCAATAATAAGCAGTAAATCACTAAATTGAAGATGATGTATTGTTGTATCAATGAGTTGATTAATAATGGCATCGGTAAAAATACCGTCATTAGAAAGAACTTGTGCTTCGAATGGTTGCTTGCTCAGGCCAAGCTGGCTCATGGCCAGTGTGCTGAGAGTTAAAGCATCGGTTGTATTTTTTGCTGGCATTTTTATGGAATCAGGTTAACAAAAGATAATTGTCGTGGATTAAAAATTCTTTCATATTCTACAATAGCATAGCGATCTGTCATGCCTGCAATATAATCTGCAATGCCGCGAGCGATGCCGCTATCACCCTGTTTTTGTTTTAGTGCTTCGCAATGTGTTTTTGCATCGGGTGGCAAAATGCCGGTGTCGTTCATAAATGCCTCAAATAATGCATTGAGTACATTTTCTGCTTTTTTTGTCATGCGAGTGACGCGGTAATGATGATACAGTTTGTCTCGAAGAAAACGTTTAAGTTCAAGGTTCTGTTTTTTTATTTCATCACTGAAGCTTATTAAATAGTTATCCTGTTGTCTTGCTTCGTCAGGATGCTGTAAATCAAGTGAGTACAACCTGCTTTTACTGGTTTCAATTAAATCGACTACCATGCGGTTTATTACGCGACGGATAACTTCATGGATTTGGCGGCGTTCATTTAATTTTGGATAAAGCTGATTCACATTATCATATTGTTCACGGAATAACTGTATTTCCAAAAGCTGTTCAATATTTATTAAACCATAGCGTAGACCATCATCAACATCATGATTGTTGTAGGCGATTTCGTCTGCAAGATCGCATGCCTGAGCTTCAAGACTTGACTGGTTTTTTTCTAAAAAACGTTCGCCCAGTTCGCCCAGATTTTTTGCGTCTTTGGCTGAGCAGTGTTTGAGTATTCCTTCTCTTGACTCAAAGGTTAAATTTAGTCCTCGGAAATCGGCATATTTTTCCTCTAACTTATCAACAACACGAAGTGACTGTAAATTGTGCTCGAAACCGCCGTAGTTTTTCATGCAGTGGTTTAAAGCATCCTGTCCTGCATGACCAAAAGGGGCGTGGCCAAGGTCATGAGAAAGTGCAATGGTTTCAGTTAAATCTTCATGTAAATTAAGTTCGCGTGAAATAGAACGGGCAATCTGTGAAACTTCGAGTGAATGAGTTAAGCGTGTGCGAAATAAATCGCCTTCATGATTTACAAAAACCTGAGTTTTATATTCAAGTCTGCGAAAGGCCGCAGAATGAATAATTCTGTCACGGTCTCTCTGGTAATTATTGCGATGCTCAGGTGATGGTTCTGAGTGAATGCGGCCCCGTGAAGTTTTATCACTACATGCATAAGAGGCTAAATTATGTGGATAATTATTGTTTTCCATAATAGTTAATAACTATTTTTAGTAGCTTTCAGAAATAGCTTCAAGCAACATTTCCTGTTTGTAATTACTGGTGACAATGGCATTGCCTATAGATTTAAACAATACAAGATTCAGCACGCCATCATGTACTTTTTTATCCAGAGCCATTAATTCAATAAATCGATTAGCTGTCATTTTGTCGGGTGCTTTTATAGGTAGGTGGGCACGCTCCAGAATATCGATAACGCGCTCTACGTCGGAGGCAGAAATCCAGCCCATTTTTTCAGACAGGCGTGCAGCCATTACCGTTCCACTGGCAACGGCTTCACCGTGTAACCAGTTGCCATATCCCATACCTGTTTCAATGGCGTGACCAAAGGTGTGGCCCAGATTAAGTAAGGCACGTTGACCGCTTTCTCTTTCATCTGCTGCAACTACTTCTGCTTTATTACGGCAGGATCGTTCAATAGCATAGGCAAGGGCGACAGGGTCGCGATTGGTCAGGTCGTCAATATAATCTTCTAACCAGTCAAGAAATTCCAGGTCACGAATAAGGCCATATTTTATGACTTCGGCTATGCCTGAGCTGAGTTCTCTATCCTCTAAAGTTTCCAGTGTGTTGGTGTCGGCAATAACAACTTTGGGCTGGTAAAAAGCACCAATCATATTTTTGCCTAAAGGGTGATTAATTGCCGTTTTACCCCCCACGGATGAATCGACCTGTGATAGCAGAGTAGTGGGAATCTGGATTAAATGCACGCCGCGCTGATAACTGGCTGCTGCAAAGCCGGTAATGTCACCAATTACACCACCGCCTAAAGCAATTAATGTTGTGTTGCGATCAAAATGATTGCTTAGCAGACAATCATATATTGAGTTAAGAATTTCCTGGTTTTTATATTTTTCGCCATCAGGCAGAATGAGAGCCTGGTATTTAATACCATCTAGTGCTGCCGTCACTTTATCTATATATAAAGGCGCAACGGTTTCATTGCTGACTATAAGAGCGCTATTGCCCTGGATATATTGTGTGAGCAATTCATGGCTATCAAGCAGGTTGCTACCAATGCAGATAGGATAGCTGCGCTCGTCCAGATTAACTTTCAATGAGATCATGTAAATGAATTTTCCTGATAATACTATGAGGCCTTTGTGTTGAGTAAAGACCTTACTATGTTTTGTTATATTGTTTCAATTTCTCAAGGATAGCGTTTATTACAGAACGAATCGACTTTTCACTGGTATTTATCACAATATCGGCGGTTTCTCGGTAAAGAGGTTCACGCACTATCATTAATTCTCGGAGTTTAGCAGCTGGATCTGCTGTTTGTAAAAGAGGGCGGTTTTTATCATGACGGGTACGTTTTATCAGGTATTTAACATCACTGTGCAAATAAATTACTGTACCACGAGACTTTAAATTTTTTCTATTTTCAGAGCTAAGTACTGCGCCGCCGCCAGTTGCCAGAACCAGATCTTTTCTTTGAGTGAGTTCATTGATTACATCCTGCTCGCGTTTTCGAAAACCGTCTTCACCTTCTTTTTCAAAAATTAGAGGAATGTCTGCTCCGGTGCGATCTTCGATAGCATGGTCGCTATCAATGAATTCCAGATTAAGACGTTTGGCAAGCTGACGCCCCATGGTGGTTTTGCCAGCACCCATGGGGCCTATAAGAAATATCCGGTTCACTGGTTCTGGTCTTTGGATGGTTGTTTGATGAACTTAATTTTAATTTTTAGCATACAGTGAAGTATAAAGTGAATAATTAAGTTAATAAACAATAGTGCTTTATAGTTCTTATGGTGGAGTGGCTGAAATAAATAATGATTATTGTTTATAGATGTTTTATAGGTGGCAAATAGATAAGCATCGTATAAAAATTGCTTTATAGGCAGTATTGGTTTTTATTCATTTCTTAATTAATGGAAATAAATAGTTGTTTATTACTGTCCCATTGCGCTTTATTAATTAGAGCATGTGTATGAAGAAATGGTCGGGTTGGCAGTATCTCCATTACCATCAATGAAGCCGGAGTTCCATATTTGTATTAGGGTTGTGCCACTGCATAAGGTGGAATGCTGACATCCGTCTCCATTCCACAGACCGTCAGCAAAATCATGCGTGCCATTTATTGTCTGAACATCAATAATTTGATCTGCAGGTACAGCACCTACGGCTGTAGATTCATATGTGCCATTATGGTTACAGTCAATAAAAGGTTCTGGTAAATCATCAACAGTGGTTGTGAAACTATCACCATCATCAAAAAAACCATTGCCATTTGTATCACTAAATTCTTCTTCTCCTAATGTGTAAGCAATAAAATAGATTCGATAGTCATTTGGTGCTTCAGCTGGGTTTCCAGAAGTCCATTTAACACTGCATGTCCCATTTGATGTTACACATGAATTTGTATTAAAAGATCCCCACTCAGTTCTAAAATTTACTGTGTGAGTACCAGAAATATTAATGTTATTTCGGTCTGAAAGGGAAACAGAAACATCAATAGTTGTTTGTGTGCCAGGAATACCGTTACTATCCCATAAACTAGGTGAAGCATCAGAAAAAAGTAGCACCAGACCTTTTTGACTTACAATATCTGTTGTCGTTGTGCTACTACTTGTTGATGTTGTAGAAGAGGTGGCTTCAAATCCACTATTACCACTGCCACAGGCAAATAGAATGGGTATTGTTATAAATATACAAAGAGTCTTAACTAAATATTTCATAATGTTGCCTATATTTTCCAGCCTACAGCGATAAAGAATCTTTAAGAATCTTTGGTGTTACAAAAATCAGTAGTTCTGCTTTATTATCAACTTCAAGGCTGTGTCTAAATAGAGCGCCTATTAAAGGTAAGTCTCCTAAAACGGGTACTTTATCTTCCTGATTTGAGGAATCGCTTTCATATATACCACCAAGAACAACGGTATCTCCATTATTAACTAGCACCTGAGTTTGTATTTCGCGAGTATCAATACTGGGGATTCCAGCAAAAACTTCGCCAATGGCGTCTTTATTAATTGCAAGATCAAGAATAACGCGATCATCGGGTGTGATTTGTGGTGTTACTTTTATACTTAGCACTGCTTTTTTGAAAGCAATTGTTGTAGCGCCACTTGATGAAGCCTGTTCGTAAGGTATTTCTACACCCGATTCAATAAAGGCTTCATTTCTGTCAGCGGTGACGACCCTGGGGCTGGCAACAATTTCAGATGTCTTTTCAGCTTCTCTGGCAGATAATTCCAGATCAATTAGATTGCTGCCACTAAGGATGGCGAAGGCAATAGAGCCTGTGGCTGAAGATGCGGGCATATTGACATTTAACCTGTCAGAACCAAGTGCTCCGCCTCCGGCCAGTGAGTCATTAGGAACAGTAACTGCGGTGGTTTGACCAAATGGCTGTGCGCCTGTTGCACTAACCATATCATTTGTGCCCTGGAATGTACCACTGCTGGTGCTGAAATTAGAGCCGCTAGTAGACGCATAAGTTGCACCAAAGCGGACACCCAGTTCTTTCACAAAGTCATCAGTTGCAATAACAATACGTGATTCAATTAATACCTGTCGCACAGGAACATCCAGTTTGTTTAAAATACGACGGATTTCTGAAATAACATCATCGGTATCTTTAATAAGTATGGAGTTGGTGCGTTCATCAATAATTACCTGGCCACGTTCAGAAAGCAGGCCATTACCTTCGCTGCCGCCTTCGCCTCCGCCAAATAATTTTTCAAGGTCAGTAACTTTGGCAAAATTTATCTGAAAATATGCGGTACGTATAGGCGCTAAATCAACAACCTGTTTTTTAGCTTCCAGTTCCAGTTTTTCCTGTGCGGCAATTTCTTCTGATGGTGCAACCAGTACTACATTGCCATTTTCACGTTTGCCCAGTCCTTTTGCTTTTAGAATAATATCCAGAGCCTGATCCCAGGGAACATTTTTTAATCGCAGTGTCAGGTTGCCATCAACTGAGTCGCTAACGACAATATTAAGCCCTGTAAAGTCTGCAATTAACTGTAAGACTGCACGGATAGGGATGTCCTGGAAGTTGAGTGATAAACGCTCGCCAACATAGCCAAATTTAGCTTTCTTTGCCTCTTCCTTATCTTCTTTTGATATAGGCTTAAATTCGATAGTAAAGGTTTTATCTGTTTGATAAGCCAGGTGTTCATAGTTACGGTTAACAGGCGTGATTTCAAGTCTTGCTGCATTATCTAAAATAAAGCTGTCAATGGATTTAACAGGTGTTGCAAAATCAGTGACATCTAATCTTTGTGTTAATTTTTCAGGCAAACTTGCACCAATAAATCTAACAATAACTTTTCCCGCCTGTTCGCTAATATCCATTGGGATATTAGCATCTGTCATATGAATAATGACACGACCTTCACCTTTTTCACCACGCCTGAAGTCAATATTACTAACACCACGAGCGGTGTGTTCAAATCTTGATGATGAATTGTTTGATTGTTCAGCAAAAACTGTTTCGCTTTTGTCACTATCAAGAGTAATAGTGAGCTGATTATTTGAAACCTGCACATTGTAAGGTACAACCTCAGTAAGATTTAAAATCATACGGGTTTTGTTTTTTGCAGTAATTGTTGTAATTGAATCAGCTATACCTAAACCTATAGGCTGGTTTCTTTTTTCAAGTTTACTAACGGTATCTTCAAAATCAAAAGCTATACGAGCAGGGTTATCAATAGTAAAACTTAAAGGTTTTTTGGGTGTTGAAGATAAGTCTACAATAATTTGTATACGGTTGCCTGGCAGGGCGGAGTATCTGACGGCAGTGATTTCATTTGTTGCGGCTTGCACAAATATTGGTGAGCAGGTAATGGCTAAAACAAAACACAGCGCAATGTTTTTTAATATATTGTTTTTTTGAGAAAAATAGTTCATGTATGTATCCCGTTTAGTCATCACTTATACCAAGGCTTGCGCTTCGCTCTACATAGCCGCCCAAGCCGTCAGGAATAATTTCAATTAATTCGATTTTATCTTCTGTAACAGAAACTATCTGGCCTTCGTTTTGACCTGCATAGTTTCCTGTCTGTACTCGGTGCACCAGATTTTGGGGATCTTTAATGAGTCCCCATACTTGCTTGTTTTGCTCAAGAAGCCCAACCATGCGGAGTGTGTCCAGAGGGAAACTTTCCAGCGGCTCTTTGGGTCTTTGTTCTTTTTGAATAGAGTTGTTTTCATCGGCTGATTCAGCTTCTGCTTCAAATGTAGCTTCGAAAGGATCTCTTAGATCTGTTGCTGAATATATAAAATTTTGATACGGCTTAAACTGGGGTAAAGGTTGTACGCTGCCCAGGTGTTTTAGTTTTGTCTGGCTTATAAATTCGTTTAAGTCTGTTACGTCATTGCTACAGCCACTGGTTAGAACGGCTACCAGTAAAGAGGTAATAATGCTTTTTTTATGTGCAAAAAACATTAGCTATTATCCCCATTGTCTTCATCTTCATCCAGATACTGGTATGTAACAGCAGTAAGCTCCATAACCAGGCGAACCCCTTTTTTACCGCTAGGGTGTTGAATAGAAATATCCTGTAAGGTGACTATTCGTGGTAATGCGGCAACACCGCTGATAAATCGGGCAAACTGGTGATAGCGGCCAGTAACGCGTAATTTTATAGGATATTCTGCATAAAACTCTTTTGGGCTAAGACCTTCGGGTTTGAAAAAATCAATTTCGAGGCCACTGGCTATACCTGTCTGAGATATATCTGTAAGCAATGTTTCAATTTCTGTTTTATTGGGAAGTTGTCTTAACAGTGCGCCAAATGTACGCTCCATTTCGATTAGTTGTTGTTTGTAGGCCTCTAGATTTGCGGCTTTACTTTGTTTTTGGTCAAATGCGCTTCTAAGTTCTATTTCTTTTTTCTCTGCACTTTCAAGTGTTGTTAATTGTGGCTCTGTGTCAAACCATAAGCCAACGCCTAAAACGATAATGCTCAGGAAAGCAATAACAGCAATTTTTGCACCGGCGGGAGCAGAGCCAATTTTTTTAAGATCTTCAGCATCCAGATTGTTAATGCTTTCAATTATTTCACCAATATCAATTTCAGATAGTTTCATTGTTCTTTATCCTCAGCTGATTTTGGCATGCTTTGGGCTAGCTCAAGAATGAATTCGCTGCCCCTACCATCTTTTCTTTTGCTTTCAATAACTTTTAGTTTTGGCTTTTTAAGCCATTCTGATGCGTCTATATTGCGCATATATGCTGAAACGCGGCCATTGGATTCTGAAATACCCGTGAATTCAAAACTGTCTGCACTTTGTTTTATTTTTTTAAGGTAAATGCCTTCTGGCATAGTGCGCACAATCTCATCAAAAACATGCACGATTTGTGGGCGACGCTGTTGTAAGGATTGAATAATTTCCATGCGAGCCAGTAAACGCTCTTTAGTCTCTTCGAGATTCTGGATTTCTTTTAACTGAGCTTCTAATTTTGTTATTTCTTTTGTCAGGATGTCATTTCTATAATTCTGGTGATCAATCATTTTTCCAATATTGACATGAACTAAAAAAATAATTGCTGCTGCAAAAGCTACAGACATAATTAATAAAGAAATGAATTGTCGTGTTTGTTCAGTGCGACGTTCTTCGCGCCAGGGCAGTAGATTAATATGAGCCATTAGTCAAAGCTCCTTAGCGCAAGACCGCAGGCAATCATTAATGCCGGAGCATCATTACTGAGTGCCTGTGCATTAACTTTATTAGATAGTTCCATATTAACAAAAGGATTGGCCAAAATGGTTTTTGTGCCCAGTTGGGCTTCAATAAGTTCATCAATGCCAGGGATAGATGCGCAACCGCCAGCAAGTGCAATCATATCGACAGAGTTGTGTTGTCCTGCGGTATAAAAAAATTGTAGAAAGCGGCTGACCTGTTGTGCCATAGTTTCTTTAAAAGGTTCTAAAACTTCTGGAATATAATTATCAGGTAAACCACCTATTTTTTTCAGGCGGCCTGCTTCTTCGTAGGCCAGGCCATATCGGCGCATGATTTCTTCGGTTAGCTGTTTACCGCCAAAAGCCTGTTCACGCGTGTAGATAAGCTCATTGTCTTCGATGACGTTCAGGCTGGTCATGGTTGCGCCAACATCTAATACGGCTATTACAAAAGGTTCGTCATCATCGTCATCCTTTGAATTGTCTTTTTCCGGAACAAGCAGTTTTGATGCGTTTTCAATTGAGTAGGCTTCAACATCGACAATTTTGGATGTTAATCCGGCAATTTCTGTGGCGGCGGTACGTAATTCTACATTTTCACTTCGTGATGCGGCTAATAACACGTCTACTGTTTCAGGGTTGTTTTTTGTTTCGCCCAGAATCTGGAAATCCAGGTTGATTTCTTCTAATGGATAGGGGATATACTGATCGGCTTCCATTTCAATTTGCACTTCCATGTCATCTTCAGAAAGTGCTGCTGGCATGGTGATGACTTTGGTAATAACGGCAGAGCCGGCTACTGCTACGGCAACCTGTTTGCACTTTGTGCCGGCACGTTTTAATGCTTTTTGCAGTGTTTCGCCTACCGCTTCAATATCCTGAATGTTTTTTTCAACAACAGCATTGGCGGGTAGCGGCTCAACGGCCAGACTTTCGACTCGGTAGCCCTTATCAGTTTTAGACAATTCAACAAGTTTTATAGATGTTGAACTGATGTCTATGCCCAGTATGGGTGGTTTTTTGCGTTTCAGTTGAAACACTTGCCGTCCTCTTATTCCGTTGATGTTTTAAGTAGTTATAGCACTTTTGTGTGTATTTGCATTAAATATTAGCTGCAAGTATCGAATAATACTAGTCTATTTTCAAAATCATGTCGCCTGATTTGAATTCAGAGACTATAATTTCACTAGTTTTTACTCTAGTTATGCAGTCATTTATTAAGGGGGCTGTCACTTGGTGGTGGCATTTTCTTAAATTTTCATGCGATTACCTGAGAAAAGTATAGCTAAAATGTACCTGAATGCTGAAAATACCTGGAAAATTATAGTCAGCTCTATAAATATGGATAACTTAATAATATGCAAAAATTTCTGAAATTTCTTCGAATTAGTTTCAAGATTTTCTTCTCTGGCCTGGTTGTTGGCTTTGCAGGTCTTATTGGTCTGTATTTGTATTTAGAGCCAAAACTGCCATCAATTGAAGGTTTGAGTGATGTTCAGTTGCAGGTGCCCTTGCGTGTTTACAGTGCAGATGGCGCTTTAATGGCTGAATATGGTGAAAAAAGAAGGACACCAAAAAAGATAAAAGAAATTCCTGAGAAATTACGGCAGGCATTTTTAGCCGCAGAGGATGACCGCTTCTACCATCATCCCGGAGTAGATTATCAGGGCATTTTACGCGCAGTGGTTCATTTAATAAAAACAGGTGAACGTGGTCAGGGTGGTAGTACGATTACTATGCAGTTGGCGCGTAACTTTTATTTGAGTCGAGAAAAAACCTATGCTCGTAAATTAAATGAGATATTTTTAGCATTAAAAATAGAGCAGCAATTAACTAAGGATAATATTTTAGAGCTATATCTCAATAAGATATATCTGGGTAATCGAGCTTATGGTGTTGCTGCTGCAAGTCGTGTTTATTACGGCAAGCAAATGAAAAATCTGGATCTGGCGCAAATAGCCATGATCGCAGGCCTGCCTAAAGCACCCTCTCGTTATAACCCTATTATTAATCCTCAGCGTGCCCTGACACGACGTAACTATGTGCTTAAGCGCATGGTTGAGCTAGATTTTGTTTCTGAGGCGGATGCTCGTTGGGCCAAAGCTCAACCTGCCAGTGCGGGGCTGCATGATTCCCCTGTAGAAGTTTCGGCATCATATGTGGCCGAGATGGTACGTGCAGAGATTTCTCGTCAGTTTGGTGAAGAGGCATATAACAAAGGCCTAAAAGTTTATACCACCATTGATAAGCGTCTTCAGGATGCGGCTAATAAAAGTGTTCAACATGCTTTGCTGGCTTATGATCAGCGTCATGGTTATAGAGGGCCGGAACAGCATATAGACTTTAATGTTGGTGAAATTGCAGAAGATGCCTGGGAAGAGGCATTAGAAGGTGTTACTAATCATGGCAAATTACTGGCGGCATTTGTAACGGCGGTAGGTGAGCAGGATGCCAGAGTCTATTTAAAAGGGGGGCGGTTAATTAATCTGGACTGGGCGGGGCTTTCCTGGGCTAAACCTTATATTGATGTTAACCGTCAGGGAAAAGCGCCAGAAAAAGTGGCGGATATACTAAAAGTTGGTGACCTTATACGCATATATAGAGACATAAATGGTCACTGGAAATTAGGTCAGATTCCAGAAGTGCAGGGTGCTTTAACATCTGTTGTACCTAATGATGGAGCGATTAAAGCGCTGGTGGGTGGTTTTGATTTTCATCAGAGTAAATTTAATCGTGCTGTTCAGGCTCGGCGTCAGGCAGGTTCCAGTTTTAAGCCCTTTATTTATAGTGCTGCTCTGGAGAAGAAATTTACAGCTGCATCCATTATCAATGATGCGCCCGTAGTGTTTCATGATCCTGCGCTGGAGGGTACATGGCGGCCAGAAAATTACAGTGGAAAGTTTTATGGCCCAACGCGTTTACGTGAAGCACTGGTTAAATCCAGAAATCTGGTCTCTATCAGGATATTGAGATCAATAGGTGTTCGTTATGCTACACAGTTCGCTGCAAGATTTGGATTTAACCCTAATCTATTGCCGCATGATCTTTCGTTGGCTCTGGGTAGTGGCGAATTAAGCCCGCTTGATTTATCGACAGGATTTTCTGTTTTTGCAAATGGAGGATACCGTATTAAGACATATTTTATTCAGCGTATAGAAGACATGTCTGGCAAGATACTATTTGAAGCTGATCCAGAAGTGGCCTGTGTGAGTTGTGTATTAAAAGCCAGGGGTATTGCTTTGCCTGCTAAATCTCAGCTACAACCGGACTCTGTTTCAGGTGATGCTGTGGCTGAAGAAGAACTGGTTATTGACGAAAACATTGATTCAAAGTTACCCAGGCAAGCTGAGCTTGCTGTAGATAAACGTGTTATCTATATTATGGGAACAATCTTGCAGGATGTAATAAAGAGAGGCACAGGCCGCCGAGCTAGAGCGCTGGGTCGCCATGATCTGCATGGTAAAACAGGAACAACCAATGACCAGAAGGATGCCTGGTTTAATGGCTTTAATCGCTCATTAGTTGCTACAGTATGGGTCGGTTTTGATCAGCAGACACGTTCACTGGGTAATTATGAAACTGGCTCAAAAGCGGCATTGCCTATGTGGATTGATTTTATGCGTACAGCGTTACAGGGTGTGCCAGAAGATATGATGCCGCGCCCGGAAAATCTGGTAAGTGTTAAAATTAATCCCGAAACGGGTGAGCTGGCCAGAGCAAATGATAAGAATGCTATTTTTGAAATCTTTCGTGCTGAGCGCGCACCCAGGGCAAAAGCAGCTCCGAATATATCTAATGAATCTGATAACCAGCGGGTTATACCTGAGCAATTGTTTTAAAGAAAAGCTGTGTTTTTTGTAGGAGTGGCTTCGTACGACCTGAGTGGTATCACAACGGTAGTGTTTTGAGTTGGTTATAAGCAGATATCGGTTGATTGATTATACATGGGGACAGACCTCGCTTTTTGAGCTCTGTCCCCCTCGAAGTGACTATGTAATCACAACTCCGTACAGCTTGAGTGGTATCACAACGGGGACGGAGCGCAAACAGCGCGATCCATCCCCAGGCAAATCAGGTTTAAAATTTATTGATCTTAAGGTCTGCAACAGGATGTAAGCAGATATTTATTTCAATATTAAAGATGATAAGGTTTGCTTAGTTCATGCACTGTTTCAACCAGTGCGGCTACATGGTCAGGGTTTACATCAGGCGTTACGCCGTGACCTAAATTAAATACGTGGCCGCTGCCCTTTCCATAAGCCTGCAGAATTTTTCCTGCTTCTTCTTTAATTGTTTCAGGTGAGGCGTAAAGTGTTGTTGGGTCCATATTGCCCTGTAATGCAACACGATCACCGACCTGTTGTCTTGCCAGTGCAATATCTGTTGTCCAGTCCAGTCCCAGAGCGTCACAGCCTGAATTGGCTAAATCATTTAGCCACATGCCGCCGCCTTTGGTGAATAAAATAACAGGAACTTTCTGGCCGTCTTTTTCGCGAGTCAGTTTTGAAACAATTTCTGACATGTATTTTAATGAGAATTCTCTGTACATATTGGGAGATAAACTGCCGCCCCAGGTATCAAAAATCATTACAGCCTGTGCGCCGGCTGCAATTTGTGCATTGAGATAAGCAACCACAGAGTCTGCAATTTTGCTTAGTAGCATATGAGCTATTTCAGGTTGATCAAAAAGCATGGCTTTTGATTTGCTAAATGTTTTGCTGCTGCCACCTTCAATCATATAAGTGGCTAGTGTCCAGGGGCTGCCAGAAAAACCAATTAAAGGTACGCGGCCATCTAATTCACGGCGTATAGTGCGTACAGCATCCATAACATATTTAAGTTCGTCTTCTGGATCGGGTACAGGCAGGTTTTTAATCTGTTGTTTTGTGCGAATGGGTGTTTTAAATTTTGGGCCTTCGCCTTCTTCAAAATACAGACCTAAACCCATGGCATCGGGAACAGTAAGGATATCTGAAAATAAAATAGCTGCGTCAAGATCAAAGCGTTCTAATGGCTGAAGCGTTACTTCACAGGCAAGATCGGGTGTTGAGCAAAGTGTCATGAAGTCACCGGCTTTTTCACGAATGGCGCGGTATTCTGGAAGATAACGTCCTGCCTGGCGCATAATCCAGATAGGCGTGCGATCAACAGGTTGCTTTAATAAAGCACGTAGAAAACGGTCGTTTTTTAATTCAGTCATGTTGTTGCTTTTTTATGTGTGCGGATTTAATTGTGCGGTATGAATAGCAAGGTTAGAAGTAGAAAAGCTAACCCGGGTTTCTAAATTAGATTATGCGGCGTTAAGGCGCGCTTTAATTTTACCGCTAACGCTACCCATATCGGCTCGGCCCTGCATTTTAGGCTTGAGCTGCCCCATCACTTTACCCATGTCTTTAATAGAGCTGGCACCTGTGCTGGAAATAGCGTCATTAATCATTGACTCGATTTCTTCGTCACTGAGAGCAGAGGGCAGGTAGTCCTTTAATATTTCAATCTCGTATATTTCCTGCTCAAGCAGATCGTCACGCCCCGCGTCTTTATACTGGCTGGCAGACTCACGACGCTGCTTTGTCATTTTATCAAGCACAGCAATAATACGATCATCATCCAGCTCAATTCGCTCGTCTACTTCAATTTGCTTTATGGCAGACAGAACGAGACGAATAACGCCCAGGCGTTTTTTATCGCCGCCTTTCATAGCAGCTTTCATTTCATCCGTGAGGCGTTGCTTGAGTGGAGCTGTACTCATGACGTCAACAAATTAACGGCGACGATGAGGATTACGAGTTAAACGTTCTCTCTCTTTAGAAAGCTTCTTCATATTGCGCTTAACAGCAGCAGCAGCTTTACGCTTGCGTTCAGTTGTGGGCTTTTCATAAGCTTCACGGCGGCGGATTTCAGTTAATACGCCTGCTTTTTCGCAAGAGCGCTTGAAGCGGCGAAGTGCGACATCAAACGGTTCGTTATCTTTAACTTTTACTTGTGGCATTGATTTCTCACTAATGTTTGTAACTAGCCAGTTCTTAATCCAGATAGCAGAGTTAATCTGAATAGTTACAGTGTTTTTCTGTTTACTATGTTCTACAATTCGACCCAAAACAGGATCGAGTGCTTTAGAGCCGCGGGATTATATCAGTTTTTTTTGAATTACCAAACAATAGATTGGGGAATATTGGTTAATTATGATTGTTTTAGGCATTGAATCTTCCTGTGATGAAACAGGTATTGCAATATATGACTCTGAAAAAGGCCTGCTGGCGCATGTTCTGCATTCCCAGATCAAGCTACATGCCGAGTATGGTGGCGTAGTGCCTGAGCTGGCATCTCGCGATCATGTTCGTTATCTGCTGCCACTTATAGAACAGGTTCTGCAACAGGCAGGACTAACAAAACAGGAAATTGATGGTATAGCCTTCACATCAGGTCCAGGGCTGGTGGGTGCATTAATGGTGGGTGTGTCAGCCGGGCGTGCGCTGGCCATGGCGCTGGATGTGCCTGCCATTGGTGTACATCATATGGAAGGGCATCTTTTAGCGCCTATGCTGGAAGATTCTGTGCCAGAATTTCCCTTTATTGCACTACTGGTTTCTGGTGGGCATACCCTGTTAGCTGAAGTGCAGGGCGTTGGGCAATATAAAATTCTGGGTGAAAGTCTGGATGATGCCGCTGGTGAGGCATTTGATAAAACGGCCAAGATGCTGGGATTAGGTTATCCCGGTGGCCCCATTCTCGCTAAATTAGCAGAACAGGGTGATGCCAGTGAATATAAATTTCCGCGACCCATGACAGATCGTCCAGGACTGGATTTTAGCTTTAGTGGCTTAAAAACCTTTACCCTGACAACCTGGCAAAAAGCCAGTCAGAATGAACAGACGAAGGCCAATATTGCACGTGCATTTGAAGATGCCGTTGTTGATACCTTAATGATTAAATGTCGCCGAGCTATTAAACAAACGGCTATAAAAACGCTGGTTATTGCTGGAGGGGTTGGTGCTAATTTGCGCTTAAGGGCATCGCTTCAGTCAATGATGGAAAAAGAACAGGGGCAGTTATTTTATCCGCGAGTTGAGTTTTGTACCGACAATGGTGCAATGATTGCGTATGTAGGGTGCCTACGATTAATGGCTGGGCAGATAGAGCCTTTGGTAATTAATGCGAAGGCGAGATGGCCTATTGATGAGCTAAAGGCAATTTAGCTTTTTTTAGAACCAATTTTCCCTTCTTTACCCGCCAGTAAATTTGCAATATTACTCCGGTGTCGCCAGTAAAGAAGGGCAGACATGATGACCGCGCTAATAGTGATAATATTTGAGCCAGTTATTAGCCAAATTAGCAAAGGCGCAAATAAAGCAGCAACCAGAGCGGCAAGGGATGAATATTTAAAGATAAAGGCCATAGCCAGCCAGATGCTAATTGTGCCAAGTCCTACCATCCATTGAATGCCAATCAGTATGCCTAATAATGTAGCTACACCCTTGCCGCCAGAAAAGCCATAATAAACAGGATATAAGTGGCCTAAAAATGCAGCCAGCCCTGCTCCGGCTATAGCTTCATCGGGTGCATTAATAGAGGTAGCAATAAATACCGGGATCAGGCCTTTTAGCATGTCGCCAATAAGGGTAATTGCGGCTGCTTTTTTACCCCCTGAGCGCAGAACATTGGTTGCACCGGGATTATTTGATCCAACGGTTCGAGGGTCTGGCAGGCCCATAATTTTGCAGGTAACAATTGAAGTGGATACAGAACCCAGCAAATAGCCAAACAGGGCAAAAGCAAGTATCAGTATAATGGGTTGTTGTAGCGCATCCACAGAGAGTATCTTCTTTGGCTCTTAAAAAATGCGAACGTTACCACTGTGAAGGGGTTCTGGTAAAGGTAATGTATGAAATCTAAAAAAATAAAATGTGTTTTTGTTCACGGCTGGGGAATGAATAAGGCCATTTGGCGGCCTGTATTAGAAATGCTACCTGACTGGATAGAACCCGCTGCTATTGATCTGCCGGGGCATGGTTCGCAGGCAGATAAAAGCTTTGAAACACTGGATGATTTAGTTCAGGCTTTAGATCAGTCAGTAAAAGAACCCGCTATATGGATTGCCTGGTCACTGGGTGGTCTGGCAGCTATACAGCTGGCTTTGCAAAAGCCCAAAAAAGTTCAGGCGATGATATTAGTGTCCAGCTCACCCTGTTTTGTACAAAAGCAGGACTGGTCATCGGGCATGAAAGCCGATGTGTTTGATGATTTTGCAAAAGAACTTGAAAATGATTTTTCAGGTACAATCCGTCGTTTTTTATCTTTGCAGGTGCGGGGATCAACAGGTGGGCGAGAAATATTGCGCAGCTTACGCAAAGAAGTATTAGCCCAACCTGCTGCAAATATTGAATCTTTAAGATCAGGTTTGAATTTACTGAAAACGGTAGATTTACGTCACCAGCTTTTGCAATTAGAAATGCCCGTCAGCTGGTTGTTAGGTGAATGTGATGGTTTAGTTAAAGCTTCATTAGCAACTGAACTTGAAAGCTTAATGCCAGATGCAGAAGTTAATATTTTTAATCAGGCGGCACACGCTCCGTTTTTATCTCACTTGCCTGAGTTTAATAAACAGTTAACCGAGTTTGTAAAAAAACTCATATAATTTTGTTGAATAGTTTCATATGACCTTACCTGTTAGTTCCAGAAAAAATTGTATTCAAAAACATTTTGATGCTAAAGCAGATTGTTATGAGTCGTCTGCGGTATTGCAGAAAGAAGTGTGTGATCGAATGCTCGAACGATTAAATTTAGTTACCTTAAAACCACTAAAAATATTAGATGCAGGTGCGGGCACAGGTTGGGGTGTGCAGGGTTTAATGGAAAAATATTCATCAGCAAATGTCATTGCGCTGGATTTGTCTTTATCTATGCTAAAGCAGAGTAAAGCAAAAGGTGGCTGGTTTCATAAACCGAGTTTACTTTGTGCGGATGCAGAGTTTTTGCCAATAGCAGATAATTCTGTTGACCTAATTTTTTCCAGCTTAATGTTGCAATGGTGTGATGCAAAAAAAGTATTTGCAGAATTTAAACGCATATTAAAACCGGGCGGCCTGTTAATGTTTTCAAGTTTTGGCCCTGATACATTAAAAGAATTACGTTATAGCTGGGCACAGGTTGACAACAATCTTCATGTAAATGATTTTGTCGATATGCATGATTTAGGTGATGAGCTTTTACTGTCTGGTTTTGCTGAGCCAGTACTGGATATGGATATGATTACTCTCACCTACTCGCATGCAAAAGAAGTGATGATAGATTTAAAAAATATTGGTGCAAATACACTGATAAATAATAAATCCAGGGGGTTAATAACGCCGAGAAAGTTTCAGCGAGTAATTGATGCTTATGAAGCTTTTAGAGTAAACGACATTCTGCCGGCCAGTTTTGAAATTGTTTATGGGCATGCGTGGAAGGCAGAAGAAAGTAATAAAAAAGAAGTTATTGGTGAAGCGTTTTCAATACCAATAAAAACTATTTGACTGTGCTCGTCAGGGTGGTCAGTGTCGTTTTGTTTATTGTCCCAAAATGCTAGTAAAAACTATGCGCTTTAGTGTAAGGCCTTAGCGTTATTTTTTAAGATTAAGATAAAAATTTAAAAACATCGTCATTCCAGCATGCTTCTAGCTGGAATCCAGTGTTTAGAGTTTGGTTTTTTTTGGCTTTGTGGTTTCGCCTTTATGGCGAGTTCATTTCTTTTGCTCGCACAAAAGAAACCGAACCAAAGAAAATGCGCCCCAGGTCACAAGCCCTCATTGCTTTTTATGAGGGCTTGTGACCTGGGGCGGCATTTCTTTGCTTACTTTCTTGTTGCTGTAGACAAGAAAGTGAGTCGCCATACAGGCGAAATCACAAAGCAAAAAAAACAATAATCTATCAAGTTACATTAAATCAAATTTAAACAACAACCCCATCCCAGATAAATTACAGGCATAAAAAAAGCGGCTAATGAAATGAGCCGCTTCTTAAAAGTGTTTAAAAAAAATTAAGCTTCAAATGATGCTTTCATCTTTTTCATCGCATTCTTTTCAAGTTGTCGAATGCGCTCTGCTGAGACCTGATATTTATCTGCTAACTGGTGCAGCGTTGCCTTGTTTTCATCATCCAGCCAGCGAGACATTAGAATATCACGACTACGTTCATCAAGTGAGTTAAGTGATTCACTTAAAGCTTGCAGTTGCTGGCCTTTCCAGTCGTCCTGTTCCAGTTGTTTTGCTGGATCATTTAATGGGCTGGCTACATAGGTTGCAGGCGAGATATGCTTTTCATCGTCATCATCTGTGGCAGCATCGAAAGCAACATCATAGTTGCTTAAGCGGGCTTCCATTTGTACTACGGTTTCTGGTTTGACACCCAGATCTTTTGCTACGCCTTCAATTTCTTCCTGACTAAACCAGCCCAGACGTTTTTTGGAGCTGCGCAGATTAAAGAATAATTTTCGTTGAGCTTTGGTTGTGGCAATTTTAACAATGCGCCAGTTTTTCAATACAAATTCATGAATCTCAGCACGAATCCAGTGAACGGCAAAAGAGACCAGGCGAACCTGATGATCTGTTTTAAAGCGTTTTACGGCTTTCATTAAGCCGACATTGCCTTCCTGAATCAGGTCTGCAAGTGGAAGTCCGTAGCCCTGGTAGCCACGGGCAATGCGAATAACAAAACGCAAATGAGGCATGATCAATTTTTGTGCTGCATCAAGGTCGCCGTTTTCCTGCAAACGTGTACCTAAATCATATTCCTCTTCTGCGCTAAGCATAGGAATTGCGTGGGCGCGCTGGATGTATTGATCCAGACTGCCACTGGCAATGGGTAGATGACTGGTTGCGAGAATTAGTTCGTTTGACATATTAGCTCCACAATATTTGTGTAAATATATTAGCACTCTTAAAGTTAGAGTGCTAATCAATATATTAGTTCAAGCTTATTTAAATAAAAAGGGGTGTGGGCTTTTTTATGTATTAAAGGTTTGCAGCAAGGATATCTGTTTGATTTAACAGTAAATATTGCTGGCGAAGTCTTAGTAAGGTATCGATGCGTGCGATGAGCAATGGCTCTCTAACGGGTTTTTCAATAATATCGTTTGCCCCTGCTGAAAAGATACGGTTGAGATTTTTAGGATCGGCATCATGGTTGCTGGATGTGGTAACCAGAATGGGTAATTGCTCGTAATCCAGCCCCAGACCATGGCGAATTTCACGAATTAAATCACGGCCAGACATGTGACCTTCCAGTTCTATATCTGTTAATAGCAGGTCGAATGGTTGTATATGGTTACCAGAAAAGGAGTGTTGAATATGTTGTAAAGCATGTTCTGCATCAGTAGCAAAAAGGTAATTATGGTCATTCTTGGTTAGAAAGTTTTTTACCACCTGTGCCACAGTGGGGCTGTCTTCTACATAAAGAATATTACCAGTTAAAGCAGGTTTGGGTATTTCTGTGCTTAAGAATGACTGGATGTAAGATACCAGTTTTTGTTGCCCTAGTTTTTTATTGAAGTAGCCATTTACATATTGGCAGATCAGCTTTTCCTCTAATATGCCAAGTGTTTCGCCAGAAACAATGATAAGGGGTGTGCGGCGCACATTAAGATCGATTCTGATTTTTCTTACCAGATCATGGCAGTCAATGCCCGGTAAGTTGCGTGACATGGTAATCAGCGCGTATTTGTTGTCTTTTAAAAGGCTCAGGGCTTCATTAGCAGAATTTGCAATATCCACTACAACATCACTGATATTTTTTTTAATCAGCTTGGTAATAATGGCTAATGCGGTGCTAGAGTGATCTATTAATAAAACACGTTGAGTTTGAGACATATCGTTTTCAAATATTTAATAAGTTTTAATAATTTATGTTGTTGCTGGTTTCTTTTTGCGGCTAAATTATTAAAATTAAACTTGCCATAATTTAGCTTGATACTAAAGTCAGGCTGTCCTGAAAACATAGCATTTTATCTAATTACAGTGATTCAGGGTGTGATGCAGAGCTAAGAGGGCTCTATTTCATGTAAATGTCGGCTGACGGCAATCCATGATCCCAATACCCCCAGTAATGTGCTGAACAGGATAAGTGATAGAGCTTCATTAAATTGCAGGCCGCTTAGCTGGAAGTCGCTGTGATAAAGCATAGCAAGCTTTGCGACTGACCCCTCTAGCAGGCTAATAGACAGGCTGGTTAGTATCCATGCCATTATACCGCCACTCAATCCATACCAGATGCCAGTATAGAGAAAAGGTCTGCGAATAAAGGCGTTGGTTGCGCCAATCAGTTTTATCACCACTATTTCATCACGCCTATTTTGAATATCCAGGCGAATGGTGTTGCCAATAACCAGTAATACAGCGATACCCAGCAGCAGTGATATGACCCAGATAGCTTTATGAGCGATTTCCAGCATGGCATACAAACGTTTTACCCATTGTAGATCCAGCTGTGCAATATCAACCTGTTTTAGTTTGCGAAGCTGCTTTATCAGATGATTAATTTTGTCAGGCCTTTGTTTATCAACCACAGGTTGTACGGTTAAAACATGAGGCAGGGGATTTTTGCCCAGGGCATCAATGGCATCGCTAAAACCAGAGGCTTTCTGGAATTCGACCAGCGCCTTGTCTTTATGAATAAACTGCACTTTTTCAATATTGCTATACAGGCTTATTTTATTGGCCAGTGATAGAGCCTGTTTTTCAGACACATTCATTTTGAGAAATAATGAAATTTGAGCACTGTCGTCCCAGCCGACACTAACGTTGCTCAAATTATTAAGGCTGGCATACATGCCCGCGGGCAAGGCTAAAGCAATGGCAATAACAGCGATGGTCATAAAAGAAGATAAAGGGTTGCGGGACAATACACCCAGACTGGCAATTAATGTGCGGACATGGTGTATAAAATAAGCTTTGACCGGGGCATTGCGGGCTTTTTTATTTGAGACTTCAGATTTCGACATCAGCCGCCTCTCTTAAATCATCATGTACCAGCATGCCATTGTTCAGGCTGATTACGGGTTTGCCTGTCTGTTTGATTAAATCAAGATCATGGCTTGCAATCAGTACGGTAACGCCTACCTGATTAAAGCGTTCAAATAGCTGCATGATTTCTTTGGATAATTCGGGGTCCAGGTTGCCTGTTGGCTCATCTGCCAATAGTAAAGAGGGTTTATGGACAATGGCGCGAGCGATGCCAACACGCTGTTGTTCACCGCCAGATAATGTAATGGGTGCTGCTTTCTCTTTATTTAACAAGCCCACCTGATCAAGAGCTGCGCGTACGCGTTTGCCTGTTTCTTTATGCTGGTAACCCGCAATAATTAAAGGCATGGCAACATTGTCAAAAACAGTTCGATCATATAACAGGTGATGGTTCTGAAAAATAATACCGATGTTGCGGCGAATATAAGGGATTTTGCTATTACGAACCTGACTAAGATTTATACCATCCAGAAAAATATTACCGCGGCTAGGGCGTTCAATTAAAGCGATAAGTTTTAATAAAGTGCTTTTACCCGCGCCCGAGTGGCCGGTGAGATAGGCCATGACACCGCGAGGTAAATGACAGCTGAGATTAGACAGTGCCTCATGTCCACCGGGGTAGCGTTTGTTTACATTATCAAAACGAATCATGGGGAGGTATTGTGCCGTATCGGCTGATTATGGCAAGTGATAAAATAAAAATGTTTAATTAAAGAAATAACTTAAAAGCTTTGCCGCAGAGGCGCAGAGAATACAGAGGTTTTTAATTAAGCTATTTTAATCATTTCACTGTCATTCCGAGCGTAGCCGAGGAATCTTGCTGCCCGAGCATAATAAGATTCCTCGGCTACGCTCGGGATAAGCATGCATGAATCTGCACCTATAAAAATCTCTGTGTTCTCTGCGCCTCTGTGGCGAATTTTTTTAGTCTAATCTTGCCTGTCTAACAATGCATCCACAAAATCATGACCATTAAATTCCCGTAAATCACCAATACTTTCGCCCACGCCAATAAAGCGAATAGGTATGCCCAGTTTCTCAGCAATGGCAAATAAAATACCGCCTTTAGCTGTGCCGTCCAGTTTAGTTAGAATTAAACCGCTAACGCCCATTGCGTCATTAAATTCCTGTGCCTGTATTAATCCATTTTGACCAAAACCTGCATCCATCACCAGAAGTGTTTCATGAGGTGCATCGACATCAAGTTTTTTCATGACCCGTTTAATCTTGATGAGTTCATCCATTAAATGAGATTGAGTGTGCAAACGACCAGCTGTATCTGCAATTACTATATCGACATTTTTTGCGCGGGCAGATTCAATAGCATCATAAATAACGGATGCAGAATCAGCTCCCGTGCCCTGGGAAACAACGGGGATATCATTGCGCTCACCCCAGGTTTGTAATTGCTCAACCGCTGCGGCTCTAAAGGTATCTCCAGCCGCTAGCATGACGGATAAACCCTGCTCCTGAAAGCGCTTGGCCAGTTTGCCTATGGTGGTGGTTTTACCCGCGCCATTAATGCCAATAATTAAAATAACGAAGGGCGATCTGGTTTTATCAATTACCAGTGGCTGGTCACAGGTTTTAAGAATGGCTTCCATGTCATCGCAAAGTGCTTCGAATAAAGCCACAGGTTCATTTAATTCTTTACGGGAGATGCGTCTTGTAAGGTCGGTAATAATTTTATTGGTGGCATCAACACCTACGTCGGCCATTAACAGGCGCGTTTCCAGTTCTTCCAGTAAATCATCATCAATTATTTTTTTGCCGAGAACTAGATCGGCCATGCCGTCAGTCAGGCCATGACGTGTTTTGCTCAGGCCTTTGCGCAGTTGCTTAAGTGCCCAGTCATTATCTGCCTCGGACCAGTCCTCAGTGGTAGGTGCGGTAAAAGATGCGCCGGATTTTACGGCTTCAGTTGTTTCTGCAACAGTGTCAGCATCAGCTGAGTTATCTGTTTGTTCTACAATGACCTCACTGGTTTCTGCAGGTTGTTCAATAGCCGGTTCATCTACGGGTGAGCGCAATGCGGCAGGAGTAAAAGATGCGCCTGACTTAATGGCAGGTTTTGATGTTTCGGCTATGTTTTTATCTGTTTCATCAACAGGCTCTGGCGTAGCTTCAGTATTTTTTTTATCGCGGCGTAAGAAACCAAACATAATTATCAAATGGGTTGTATATCAGGAGAGGCTTATCCTATCATCGCTGGTGTTCAGGTGAAACTTTTACGGTGTAGATAAAGTCGTAATTGCGATCTTTCGTTAATAAGTGTGTAAGATCACATCGTAAATTTGGTTGAGATAGTAAATTTTAGGAGGAAGTATGCGATTACTCGCATTGTTGGGCGTTGCTCTGATGACTCAGGGTCTGGTTGCCTGTCAGCAAAATGTTAAAGCAACTCATGATTTTAAATTAGATCCAGATGCCAGGGTGCAATCCCATGTGCTTGATAATGGTATGAAGATACTGGTGCAGGAAGATCATCGTTCGCCCGTTGTGGTGTCGCAGGTCTGGTACAAAGTAGGTGGCAGTTATGAATATGCTGGCATCACGGGTGTATCTCATGCGCTGGAACATATGATGTTTAAAGGCACGGCAAAGCATAAAGCGGGTGAATTTTCCGATATTATTGCGGCTAACGGTGGCAGTGAAAATGCGTTTACCAGTAAAGATTACACCGCCTATTTTCAGCGTATAGCCAGTGATCGTTTAGAGCTTTGCCTGGAGTTGGAAGCAGATCGTATGCGCAATTTGATTCTGAATGAAGGTGAGTTCAAAAAAGAAATAGAAGTCATCAAAGAAGAGCGTCGTATGCGCACAGATGATAAACCTACGTCTTTAACCTATGAGCGATTCAATGCAGTTGCCTATCTCAACTCATCTTATCACCAGCCCATTATCGGCTGGATGCAGGATTTAAATACCATGACCATTGATGATTTACGTCAATGGTATAAAACATGGTATGCGCCCAATAACGCAACACTTGTTATCTCCGGTGATGTGAATAGTAAACAGGTTTTTAAACTGGCAGAGAAATATTTTGCGCCATTAAAACCATCGGTTATTCCTCCGCTTAAGTCACGCATTGAAGTAAAACAGCAGGGTGAACGCCGCATCACTGTAAAAGCGCCTGCAAAAGTACCTTATTTAATTATGGGTTATAAAACGCCTGTATTAAATACAGTAGAAGATGAATGGGAAGCCTATGCGCTTGAAGTGCTTGCCGGTGTTCTTGATGGTGGAGACAGTAGTCGTTTAACTTCAGAGCTGGTTCGCAATAAAGAAATTGCATCATCTGCGGGTGCAGGTTACGACATGTACTCTCGCCAGGGCAGTCTGTTTTTACTGGAAGGTACGCCTACTAAAAAAAGCTCTATGAAAAAACTGGAGCAATCTTTAATTAATGAAGTTGAAAAAATAAAAAAACAACGGCCCAGTGAAGATGAATTAGACAGAGTAAAAGCACAGGTAATGGCTTCTGCTGTTTATGAACAGGATTCCAGTTTTTATCAGGCCATGCAGTTGGGTATATTGGAAACAGTAGGGCTTGGCTGGCAACGCAAACAGGAATATTTGAAAAAAATACAGTCGGTAACGCCTGAGCAGGTTCAGGCAGTGGCTAAAAAATATTTAACTGATAATCAACTGACAGTTGCAGTACTTGATCCACTGCCTGTAGAAGGTCGTCGTGTATCAGCATCTAAAGGAGGCTCTCGACATGGCCGTTAAGAATTTTTATAAACTAATTTTTATATGTCTGTTTTTATTTTCACAAAACACCTGGGCTGTTCCTGAAATACAGCACTGGCAAACTAAAAATGGTGCGCGTGTTTATTTCCTGCCAGCAATGGGTATACCTATGGTGGATGTGCGTATTGTTTTTGATGCGGGTAGTGCGCATGATAATGGTAAGTCGGGTGTTGCTTCATTAACCAATGGATTATTGTCTGAAGGTGCAGCAGGAGAAACGGCGCAACAACTGGCAGAAAAATTTGAAGCTGTGGGCGCACAGTTTAGTAATAGCTCATTAAAAGACATGGCTATATTAAGCCTGCGCAGTTTACGTGAAGATCGCTATTTGCAACCCGCGTTAAAAAACTTAAAAAATATTTTAATTAAACCTGATTTTCCAGAATCTGCATTTAATCGTGAATTAAGCCGAATGAAAATTTCACTTAAGTCGCGCAAGCAGTCGCCCAGCTCAATTGCCAGTGAAACTTTTTTTAAGGCTTTATATGGTGATCATCCCTATGCCTTGCCCAGTGGTGGTACAGAAGAAAGTTTAAAGATTTTAAAACTTTCAAATATTAAGGTGCATTATAAAAAATATTATGTAGCAAAAAATGCAGTGGTTTCAGTTGTAGGTCAGTTGACTCGCCAGCAGGCTGAAAAAATAGTTAATGACTTAATAATGGATTTACCTGCCGGTAATCGAGCAGAAAAATTACCAGAGGTTAAACCGCTGACTGAATCAAAAACTATTCGCATTGATTTCCCCTCTCGACAAAGCCATATTCTGGTGGGGCAGTTAGGTACAAAACGAGGTGATGCAGATTACTTTACTTTGTATCTGGCTAATCATCCATTTGGAGGCAGTGGCTTTGCATCACGACTGGTTGATGAAGTGCGTGAAAAACGCGGGCTCGCATACAGCGTGTACAGTTATTTTTCACCGATGCGTGAATATGGCCCGTTTCAACTGGGATTACAGACTAAAAATGATCAGGCTGAACAGGCTCTTAATCTTATAAATAAAGAGCTACGCCGTTATGTAAATGAAGGTCCTACGGCAAATGAGCTGGAAGCCAGTGTAAAAAATATTACCGGCGGTTTTCCTTTGAAAGTTGATAGCAATAGCAAGCTGGTAGAATATTTATCAATGATTGGTTTTTATGAATTACCGTTGGATCATTTGAATACCTTTAATGATAAAATTAAAGCGATTGATCGGGCTGCGATAAAAGATGCTTTAAAACGACGAGTTCACCCGGATAAATTACTTACAGTTATTGTGGGTTCTCAGTAGAATTGTTATTTCTTGAATGAAATTTAAAAGCAAAAGAAAACGCTAATAACGCAAATGAACGCGAACAACGCAAATATTTGTTTGTGCGCCTGCGGCGCACTACAACTTACTAAAGCTTTTGTCTTTATTTGCGTATATTAGCGTTATTAGCGTTTTCTTTTGCTTCGAGGCTTTAAAGTTTTGAGTCTTTTGACTTTTTCTAATTTTCACGGTTAAGTGCTCTTGTTTTATATCAAATTGTTATATATCAAATTTATGTATTCTTATGCCGCGCAAAAATAAGGCTAAAAATGCCGAAGCCCAGAAGCAGGGCAAGCTGAGAATTATTGGTGGTCAGTGGCGCAGCCGAATCTTGCCTGTTATTGATCAGCCGGGTCTGAGGCCAACACCGGATAGAGTGCGAGAAACGCTATTTAACTGGTTGCAGACAGATATTGCCAATGCGCAGTGTCTGGATTTATTTGCTGGCAGCGGTGCTTTAGGTTTTGAGGCGGCTTCACGTGGTGCTGCAAAAGTGGTTATGCTTGAGCTGCAGGCGGCGGCCTATAAAGTGCTGGTGGCGAATAGTCAGACTTTGCAGTCGGCTAACAAAGACAGGACGAATAATATAAAATGCATTCAGCAGGATGCGCTTCAGTGGTTGCAAAATTGTGAGGACAGGTTTGATGTGGTCTTTCTTGATCCTCCCTATGAAAGTGATTTGCTGGATGAGAGCTTTCGTCTTTTAGAGCAGAATCCATGCCTGGCTGATGAAGCTAAAATTTATATCGAATATCCCAGCCAGAAAGGGCTGCCTCCATTGCCAGTAAACTGGCAGGTAATTCGTGATAAAAAAGCGGGTCAGGTAGGTTATTATTTAGCAATATATAAATCACAGGAAATAGAAGAGTGTCCGTAATCGCTGTTTATCCAGGAACATTTGACCCCATTACTAATGGGCATAGTGATCTGGTTGAACGTGCTTCTGGCCTGTTTGATAAAGTTATAGTGGCAATTGCGGCAAATCCGGGAAAAACACCGTTATTTGATCTTGAGCGCAGAGTAAATATGGCAGAAACTGTGCTTGCCGCTTATGACAATGTGGAGGTCTGTGGTTTTTCAGAATTACTGGTTGATTTTGTGCATCATCAACAGGCAAATGTAATTTTACGGGGATTGCGTGCGGTTTCAGATTTTGAATATGAAATGCAGTTAGCCAGCATGAATCGACACCTGGCAACGGATATTGAAACACTGTTTTTAACACCATCGGAGAAAAATAGTTTTATTTCTTCTTCACTGGTAAGAGAGATTGCTCAGCATGGTGGCGATGTTTCTGAGTTTGTTCATCAGAATGTTGTAGCTGAATTGGGTATAATGAGTAAAATTTAGAAAATAAGGGCCTGGAGTAAAAGATGGCATTAATAATAACTGACGAATGCATCAACTGTGATGTGTGTGAACCCGAATGTCCAAATGAGGCTATTACAGCGGGTGATGAAATTTATGAAATTGATCCAGAAAAATGCACTGAATGTATTGGTCATTATGATACACCACAGTGTGTAGAAGTTTGCCCGGTGGACTGTATTCCTAAAGATCCGGATCATGAAGAATCAGAAGATGAGTTAATGGAAAAATATAATAAATTAACGGCTTAATTATTAGTCTGTAATTTAATAAAGAAAAAGCCCCAAATCTTTGGGGCTTTTTTATTGCCTCGAAGTTGTAGATAATAAATTCATACACTGGATATAAAAATGAAATTTTTTTTAATAATCTCTTTATTTGTTTTTAGTTGCAGCATACAGGCGCGTCAACCTGCGGCTGTTGCCAGCGCACATCCTTTGGCAACCCAGGCAGGAGAAGAGATATTAAAAGCAGGGGGCAATGCTTTTGATGCCGCAATAGCAGTAACGGCTGCATTGGCTGTTGTTGAACCTTATAGCTCAGGTTTAGGTGGTGGTGGCTTCTGGTTGTTACACAGGGAAAAGGATAATTTAGATGTGATGCTGGATGGCCGAGAAAAAGCACCATTGAAAGCACACAGAGATATGTATCTGGATATAAATGGAGATGTGATTAAAGGTGCATCCATTGATGGTGCATTGGCTGCGGGTATTCCTGGTGTTCCAGCAGCGATAGTGCATCTGGCAGAAAAATATGGTCAGTTGCCATTAGCACAAAGTTTAAAGCCGGCTATTAAATATGCACATAAAGGTTTTGCTGTTGATGCGCATTATCAGCGCATGGCCGGCTTTCGATTAAAAGCATTACAGTCATCACCTGCGGCACTAGATATCTTTCTGGATAATTTAAAAGTACCAGAAAAAGATTTTTTAATTAAGCAGCCTGACCTGGCTGAAACCTTATTGATGATTTCCCGGCAGGGGCGTGACGGTTTTTATAAAGGAAAGTTAGCACAAAAAATTGTTGATGGCGTGCAGAAGGCAGGAGGTATCTGGTCATTAAAAGATTTAGCCGATTACAAAATAGTTGAACGTGAAACCATTCGTGGTCAGTATCATAATATGAAAATCACTTCGGTAGCGCCGCCATCATCAGGAGGCATAGCTATTGTAGAAATATTAAATCAGTTATCAGGCTATCCATTAGAAAAATTTGATGAAACACAATTTACACATCACATTGTTGAAGCGATGCGCAGAGCTTATAGAGATAGAGCGGAGTATCTCGGAGATACTGATTTTATAAATGTGCCAGTAGAAAAATTAATTAATAAAAATTATGCGGCAGGTTTAAGTGCAACAATTCATCCACAAAAAGCAACCCCAAGTGAATTGCTGCCCGGTGTTATGAAAAACTATCCGGGTCAGGACACAACGCACTTTTCAATTATAGATCATCAGGGCAACCGAGTTGCAGCGACTTTATCTATAAATTATCCCTTTGGTTCTGGTTTTGTAGTGCCTGGAACGGGTATTTTATTAAATGATGAAATGGATGATTTTTCTTCCAAACCCGGTGAGCCTAATGTTTATGGTTTAGTTGGTGCAGAAGCAAATGCAATTGAGCCGGGTAAAAGAATGTTATCCAGCATGTCGCCTACTTTTCTGGAGACAGAAAATCGTATTGCAGTTATTGGTACACCCGGCGGCAGCCGAATTATTACCATGGTATTGCTAGGGGCACTGGCCTTTCAGCAGGGTAATAATGCTGAATATATCGTTAATCTACCAAGGTTTCATCATCAGTATTTACCTGATGTTATTTCTTATGAGACGGATGCATTAACCGAAAAGACGCTAGAGCAGTTACAGAAAAAAGGTCATAAGCTTAAATCTTCTGAGCATACATGGGGTAATATGCAGCTTGTTATCTGGGATAGAGAAAAACAAACAATGGATGCGGCATCAGATAAAAGAGGAATAGGAGAATATATAATTCTCCCCTGATATTAAGTGAGATATCTCTAAATGAAATACTGATTTATTCCAGTCCAAAATTCTCATGTTCTTCACCGCCTGTTCTATATTCCAGATCCTTGGCTTTTTCAATAGCGCGTAACAGGTGCATGCGCTCCTGTTCTGACATGCCGTGATTCATAAATCGATCTGCAACTTTTAATACTTCAAGCAGATAGCCAATACGGTAATGATGATTGAGTAAACTCTTGGCTAAATAACTATCGTCATTATTTTCTTCTTTCATTTTTGCAGCTGTTTGTAATGCAATTTTAAGTTCTAATTCTGTAGGTTTGCTCATTGTTTTATCTCCATGATTTTAATTTAGCATAAAATTAAAACTTTGCATGTGAATTTATGGAGAGAGTATAATCTTTAAATGTTTTAATAAAGCGAGTAATGCATGTCAGTAATTAATATAGGTATAGTGACCGCATCGGATCGAGCCAGTGCCGGTGTTTATGAAGATCTATCCGGTCAGGCAATAATTGATACGCTAAAAGATTATTTAATATCTGAGTGGCAGCCGGTTTATCGTGTTATTCCAGATGACCAGCATGTAGTTGAAGAAGCTCTCATTGAACTGGCTGATAAAGAGGATTGCTGTCTTATTGTTACTACAGGGGGGACTGGGCCAGCGCCGCGAGATTTAGTTCCTGAAGCAACAGAAAAGGTATGTAATAAAATGATGCCAGGTTTTGGTGAATTAATGAGGCAGGTTAGTTTGCAATATGTGCCTACGGCCATTTTGTCTCGGCAAACAGCAGGTATTCGTAATAAATCATTAATTATTAATTTGCCAGGAAAACCCAAATCGATTCGTGAATGTCTCGATGCTGTATTTCCGGCAGTGCCTTATTGTGTTGATTTAATTGAAGGCCCTTTTCTGGAAACGAATGAAGATGTTATTAAAGCATTCAGGCCTAAAGCAAAATAATGCAATAGATTTATTCCATAATTAAAAAAGGACAGCTATCTCGACCATATTGTTTATTAGGTGAGTACCAGAATACTCGATTAATTATTTTTCTGCCGGTGAAATATTTGCAATGCAAAGTTGGCTGTCTGTGTCTTCCCAGATCGCCATATTCGTCAACAAAATAATGCTGTCCTGGAATAGCTAAAACTTCAGAAAACATAACCTTTGAGTCGGTTACCAGTAGAGCTATGATAGCAATCACTGCAATGGTGATAAAAGAAGAAATAAGTTTCATTAGTTGCTCGCTTATTTAAACCTGGATTAAAGGGTTAGATGAGTAATATTCATCTAATTATATATTTAATAGTATTCAGATACTAATTGCCTCTGAATGAAGGTAAGTTCTTTGTTTCTCTTTTTGTAAAAATAAGAAAACATAACTGGATGCTGTGAGTGTCGTTGCGTGACACCCGTTATTTTTAATAATTAAGTGTTATTTGGATAATGCAATAACTTCTTGCTCCAGTTTGTCTAAGTATTTAACAACTTCCTTTGAATGGCCTTTGAGTATGGGGAATATATTTCTGGCCTCCATAAGGTTTTTTTCATTTTGTTTTTTGGAGCGGCCAAAAAGTTTTGACAGAAATGAAACATTTGTTTCTTCAAATAGTAATTTAAAAATTCTTGCGTATGTAGAGTGCAAATTAAAGTGAGGTTGTTCAATAGCTTTAAAAGAAGGTAGGCTTTTCAGGTTTTGGCCTTCGCCATAATACCATTTACCAAATATACATTCAGTTCCGTTAATGGGGACCTGGTCTTTTTCAAGTGGTATGCCATGAATTAATGCATCTGCTTTCATTACCCAGCTTAGATGCGCCTGTTTGGCTGCCCTGATTCTTTTGATGATCTCGCTCTTATCCATTAAAAACTCCCAATCATTATTGTTGTTTTGCTACAAATAACATAATAACTATCCAGTGTGGATGTATATTCAGATTAACTCTTATTAATTAAATTAAGATATCCTGTAAGACCAGATTGCTGGTTCTTATATCATGGATGGTTTACTGCTTATATTAGAAAGTAGGCTTGAAAAATTTTGGCATACATCTGGCAAAATTGTAAGAGGCATGTTGTATTTTTTTAAAAAATCCACAGGAAAATAACTTTTTAAATATCTCTAAAGAATAAAATAGAGTATGGGGGGCATGTTGTTTGTTTTTAAGTTATTTCAGAATAAAGGTGAATTCTTTATTCTCTTTCCAGCCACGTTTTGTAAGTGGGTTACTGGTGGCGTATTTTGTAAATTCATAATCAATGTAGCGGTAATGTAAATGCTCATCACGGCCTTTAGGAATGCCCAGACGAGTTGTTTGAATTGCTTTACTCACTTTTATGCCTGTATCATCAAAATAGAAACACTGTTTATCAAACTGTTGTTGATCCCAGTCGTTAACTTTTAGAGCCAGTGACTGGCATAATAAAGTTTGCCCGCTGCATAATTTTTCCTCTGAGCGTTTTTTGCCAGAAGCTAATGGATTAAGTGATTGCATAATTTGAATAGCATCTGAATGAGTTAACTTATCACTAAAAGCAATGGCTGATTTTATTAATACGGCACAGCCTTCACCCTGTGTGCTGACATTTAATGAATCTTTTCCTCTGGCATAATACATATAAATTGTACCTGCGGGCATAAACAGTGCTTTTCGTTTATTAGTAAAACCCAGCGATGCATGGCTGCCCTTATCATTCAGGTAATAGGCTTCGGTTTCAATAATTCTGGCAGTCAGCCAATTGCCCTGATAATTTCTACGGATAATTTTCCCCAATAAATTGCGGGCGACTGTGCAGGCATCGTGATTAAAAAAAGATTTTTTTAGTATGCTCATGATTTATATAGATATTATTTTAATTTAACTTTAATTGTTGGCTTGTGTAAAAAGATGATAGGTTTTTTCTATCAAAGCGATTGAAATTACTTAAGTTATAAATGCGTGTTTTGGCTTGTATTTTTACTGAATAACCTTATCTTAGCGTCTCTATTAGATAAATTTTACGGGATATAGAAAACTTTCTTATTTCCCTCCTCGCTAAATTATATAAGGAGTATGCAATGAGTGTACTAGTTGGTCGTGAAGCACCTGATTTTACTGCAGCAGCAGTTCTGGGTAATGGCGAAATTGTTGAAGATTTTAATTTGAAAAATGCAACAAGTGGTAAGTATGCAGTTATCTTCTTTTATCCTCTTGATTTTACTTTTGTGTGCCCATCTGAGTTGATTGCTTTTGATCACCGTCTGGAAGAATTTAAAAAACGCAATGTGGAAGTGATCGGTGTCTCTATTGATTCACATTTTGCACATAACGCATGGCGTAACACACCTATCAATGAGGGTGGAATTGGTCAGGTTGGTTATACGCTGGTTGCCGATATGACACACAGTATCTGTAAAGATTATGATGTAGAAACACCTGATGGTGCTGTGGCTTTCCGTGGTTCATTCCTTATTGACAAAGACAGTATGGTTCGTCATCAGGTTGTAAATGATCTGCCTTTAGGTCGTAATATTGATGAAATGTTACGTATGATTGACGCATTACAGTTCACTGAAGAGCATGGGGAAGTTTGCCCTGCAGGTTGGAGCCAGGGTGATAAAGGTATGAATGCTTCACCTGATGGTGTTGCTGAATATCTATCTGCTGAAGCAGATAAGCTTTAAGTTATAAATCGTAAGTCATGGGTCAGTTGGCCTTTGGCTTACGCTTCTTAATGGTTTTTATCTAAAGCCATTTTCTGTCTTTTTCTATCTTTTTACCATTTCATAGTTTCAGAAACATCATCAAAGAAGCTATTAGAATATTGCTTGTTTGGGTCGTAATATATATTAAATAAAACCAGCCCTACTATGACAAGTATCCAGAAGGTAGCGGCAACAATTCTCCCTAAGCTTTTACGCAGGCTGTTTTTTCTTTTTTTCATTATATTTATATTATTCTTACTGGTTTAACTAAGCCTATGTTAAATACCAGTAAATTCAAGTGATTAGCCGATATTTCGCAGTGTTAGCTGTGAAATATCGGATTCTTAAGGTGTGTAGCTGATTTAAAGCGTGTTATGCCAGGGCTTATTCTGCTGGTAGTTTTCCAGTCGCTGTTTGAATCGCTGCATGCGTGAGGCATCTTTGTCGTCAGTGGGCAATAGCGCAATGGCATGTTGCTGGATCTGAGTGGCCTGTTTAAACTGCCCAGTTTCTGCGTAGGCCGCAGCTAATGTGTCCAGTAATTCGGGGCTGGATTTTTCCTGCTCATTAAGCAGGCTTTGAGTAATTTGTACGGCTTTTTTACCATTGCGTTCTTTGGCAAGCGGGCAGGTAGAGAGTACCCAGGCAAGGTTACTCTGTGCTCGTTTAAAGGCATAATTATCTGGCTCTATCTGATTAAACCAGTATTTTGCCTGTTTGCAATTTTTCTCGGTGCCCAGTCCATTGGTATAAATTATACCCAGTTGATTTTGTGAATCAGCATGCTGTTGTCTGGCTGCGCGTTGCAACCATTCTATTGCTCTGGAATAATCCTGATTAACACCTTGCCCCCTAAGGTAAAGTCTGGCAAGTGTATATTGAGCCTCTGCCCGACCAGAACTAGCTAAAGATGTTATTAGCATAATGGTGTTTTTTGAAGTGCGGATGTCTGGGTTTGCTTTTGATAAAGCGGGAAAAGAGCCAGAGCCTGTAAGCAGAAAAATGCCGCATAAAATTGAAATATGGGGGGATGAGCTACGTTTAATATCCATAATGACCTCTCCTGTTTTGTCCATGGTCGTATCAATGCTGAAGCTGGGTGCGTGCCCTGGCTAATATCCAGTCAATTAAGTTTAGTATAAAAAACTCAATCTATAATAATACTTATGACTGGCAAGCAGAACAATAGTAAGTTGATCTTTGTTGCTGCTTGATTTGCCTGACAGGTTGGCCACATCTGGGGCAGGGTTTAGTGGCTTTGCCATAAACATTCAGGCTTTGCTGGAAATAACCGGGCTTGCCATCTTGTTGTGTAAAGTCGCGTAGTGTTGTGCCTCCCTGCTTAATGGCTTTTGATAAAACACTTTTTATACTATCTACAAGCAACTGGTAGCGTTTGAGAGAAATACGATTTGCCTGACGTTTGGGGTTAATGCCCGCCAGAAATAAAGATTCACAGGCATATATATTGCCAACGCCAACAACGATATGACTATTCATAATTAATGCTTTAATAGCAATTTTTCGTTTGCGTGAAATATCAAATAAATATTGTCCATCGAATATATTGTTTAGTGGTTCTGGGCCTAATGATTTGATTAGCTTATGTTGATACGGATCTTTCTTTGTCCATAATACAGCGCCAAAGCGTCTGGGGTCTCTTAATCTGAGTATTTTATTATTGGTGAAACAGATATCAATATGATCATGTTTTTCTGCGGCTTCTTTTTTATTAGAGATGCGCAAACTGCCCGACATGCCTAAATGAATAATAACTGTGCCTGCTTTTGTGCCTAATAAAATATATTTTGCCCGCCGTTCGACTGTATCAATGGTTTGGTTAATTAATTCTTTTTTTAGTCTGTCGGGGATGGGCCAGCGTAGTTTCTTCTGTCGTATAATTACATCTGTTACGCGCTGATTTTTTATGTGGGGTTCTATGCCTCGGCAACTGGTTTCGACTTCGGGTAATTCTGGCATTTATTTAACTTTTTAGTGTGGCTGAATAGATAATAGTTTATCTTTATTAGAAATATCCAGATGATACTCAATGTCTAATTCAGGGCGAGCCAGAATAAGCCACGGTTCATTGTCGGTAATTTTAAAAGAAATAACTTTATTATTCTCTACGGTAATATCAATCTGTCCTAGATTTTTTCTAGGCATATAAGCATGTACAGCAAATGCTTTAGCAAATTTCCAGTTTTGTAATAGATTTTGAATATTGTCTGCGCTAGCAATATTTTCAGGTTTGGTCTTCCATATATTATTGCTGTCTTTAAAAACTGTTAACTCGGGTAATGTTATTTTCTGGATGTTGTCTGTTTCAGAAAGAAGGGCTAAATCCACAAAGCTGGTTGGCTGAGAACTAATTAATGGGTAAAGAGTGTCATCAATTAAAAATAAATTTTCTCCAGATTTTAAATAGCGTCGGTGATTAACCGGGTTGGATTTTCCAAATTCAATTAAGGTATTGTTAAATATAATACTGGCTCTGGGCTTATCAAGACCAAATGTTTTTAGATCAAGGTTTTTAGTGCTGTAGATGTTATCACTTTCTATTTCAACAAGATTTAGCAGACTATTTATTCTGAAACTGTGTGCGCGTGTAGCATGAGGTGATTTCATAAACCATTTATTGCCTTTCCTGGTCAGAATAATGTTCTCAGTTTTTCGTGGTATAGTTATTTTATTAATATCTGTTTTATTTAAAGATGTTATTTTCTGTTTTGTGTTTTCATTGTTTTCCGAGCTTAAAAAAATAAAGCCAGACAGTGCTATTAAAAAAGCCAGAAGTCCTAAATTAAGAATAAATCGAGATTGCATTATTGTTTGCGACGTTTAAGCCAGATGCCTATGCCTGTGCCGAGTAAAGCCAGAGGAATAATTACTAAAAATCCAAAGCCAATAATAGCAATTTTTGTATCATTCATATTGAGTTGCAGATCGGGGGCATTTTTAGGAGTAATTGAGATAAGCTTATCATCTTCGCTAAGCCAGTTTATGGTGTTAAGTGCAAAAGTAAGATTTGCACCCTGACCAATATTATTGTTTGATAAGAAATCACTATCGCCAATAATTACAATTCGCTGTTTTTTTGTGCTGTTTTTATCTGTGACTTGTCGTTCAAGAGCGATGCCTATGCTGAGAGGGCCTTTGGTGTCTCCTTTATCTCTTTCGAAATTAACATCAAGAATAAAACCATCTGTTTCAGACCAGCTTGTTTTCTGGGTTAATAGTAAAGGCGTGACTTTCCATTTGCTATCTTTGTTTGCTGATAAAGCTGATGCAGTAACAAACAATGTGAAATATTTCATTTTCTCAGTTATAGGGTGTAACTTGTATTCCAGTATGGGCAACACAGCCGGATGGCTTAAGCCCAGTACCTGTCTTAA
Source organism: uncultured Thiotrichaceae bacterium (assembly GCA_964522445.1). Lineage (GTDB taxonomy): Bacteria > Pseudomonadota > Gammaproteobacteria > SZUA-229 > SZUA-229 > CAZFUY01. The sequence continues at coordinate 46,332 of CAZFUY010000003.1, forward strand.
GTTTTTGTCGTTATCGACAACAACACCATGGGTAAAACTTATTTGTAGAAAATCAGCAATGGGTTTTAGTTCGCTGGCTACTCCAGGGTCCTGTAACCATAACAGGTTGCCACCCTTTTCAAGGTGATTTTTTATTTTATCTATTTCGCCTGCCAGAATTTTATTGCTGGCAGGTGTGATTAATAAAGTGGTGGAAGTATTATCTAGTTTATCTTTTAAAAGGTTTATTGTATGAGGCTCAATACCCTGCTTGAGTAATTTACTGGCTAATGTGTTGTAGCCAATTACAGTTGTATTGGATGGATCTCTTTCGCCATGACCCTGTAAGAAAAGTAGCTGGGGTTTTCTGTTCCGGCTTAGTCTTAGCAGTGCATTGCTAATATTTTGCTCGCTTAATGAGTCAATAATTTCTGTTTTGTTATTGTAGTTAATAACAGTTTGCCCATATTTTTTAATTCTGTCTGCCTTGGTTAGTTCAAGTGCCAGATCAGGGTTAACAAGCTGAAATTGTAAATCATCTTTATGGTATTGATAGCGAGTAAGTATTTCTGTAACTGCTTTTTGCAGGGATGGATCATCTGTTTGATAACTGCGAATGGTGATCGGGCCAGTTATAGTTTTTAGAAGCTTTATTGTATCACTGCTTAAAGAGTTTCGATTGCCTGCTGTCCAGTCACTACGAATATTATATTTTACGCTAATCCAGGCAAGTGCAGAAATTATTGTTATAAACAATAAAATAAAAATAAGGTATTGAATGCGATACTGTAATCTGGATTTTTGTGTAACGTGCATGGTTATTTCTGTAAGCGTTGAGCATCCATATGATGAATGCTTAATACAATAAAGGTGATTATAAATAGCAGGTAGTAAACAATATCGCTGCTATTAACAATGCCGCGTAACATGGGGATGTTATGTTTAAGTAAAGACATATATGTAAAAAAACTACCGCCTTCATTGCTGCCATTTCCTGCTGCGTCAATAATCCATAACATAATCAGCAACCCAAAAGTGCTGATAGCAGCAACAGTCGGGTTAGTGGTAAGTGATGATAAATAAAGCCCCGCGGCTGCAAATGAAGCCAGTAATAGAATTTCAGCTAATATGCCTGCAGCCAGTTTTCCCATATCTAAATCAGTGCCCATAAGTAAAGACAAAGGCATTAAACTTATCATCGCAATAAGTAATAAAAGAAAAAATAGAATGCCTAAATATTTTCCTAAAACAATTTCAGTCATAGAGACAGGTGATGATAACAAAAGATGCAATGTGCCGCTGCGGCGTTCTTCACTAAGCAGACGCATGGTTAATAATGGGCAGATCATAAGTAAAAAAATACTTGCTGTACTAAATAAGGGTGCAACAACAAGATCGGTAACGCCAGGTGCATGAGTAATATTTATTAGTTGCGGTTGTAGTTCAAAAAAAGTTTCCATTTGAACAAAGAAAACCCACGCCAGCACAAACTGCATAACAGCTAAAATTGCCCATGCCAGAGGTGATAAAAACAGGCTGCGTAATTCACGTAAAGCAATATGTAAAATCATGCGACCTGCTCTTTATTATCTGAATCACCTGAGGTTAGCCCAACAAAAATCTGCTCCAGTGATTGTTTTTCTGGCGTTAATTCCTGTAGCCCCCAGTCCTGAGCAACTGCGGCAGATACAATAAGCTCACCCATTGGATTAGAGTCCTCTATTTGTAAGCGAAAGCGCCCTGGGTTTAATTTATCAACATGGCAAATACCAGCTAAAGCCAGTAGTTGCTCCGCAGGTGGCGGGCGATCAAAAGAAACCACAATGTATTTGCTTTTCAGTGACCGATTAATTGAAGCCATGTCGTTACTAAATACAAGTTGACCCTGATTAATAATTTGTACGCGATTACACACAGCCTGAACTTCAGGCAGAATATGTGTTGATAAAATTACACCATGTTGTTGGCCCAGTTCCTTAATTAAATTACGTATTTCACGTATTTGAATGGGGTCAAGACCCACGGTGGGTTCATCAAGAATAACAACCGCAGGATTGTGAATAATGGCCTGTGCAATACCTGTGCGTTGCTGGTAGCCTTTTGATAAATTGCCAATTAAGCGGTGGCTCACATCAGATAAACCACAGCGCTGTTTTGCATGAGCGACAGCATTATTAATTTCAGCTTTTGCAATGCGGCGTAGTTGTGCGCTGTAGCGTAAGTATTCATCTACAGTTAATTCGGGGTAAAGAGGGGGCTTTTCTGGTAAATAGCCAAGCTGACTTTTGGCCTGTCTGGGTTTATCCAGTAGATCAATGCCGTTAATAAGAATGCGCCCAGCACTGGGTGCTAATACGCCGCTAAGCATTTTCATTGAAGTGGATTTGCCTGCACCATTAGGACCAAGGAAACCTAAAATGTCACCCTGTTTTAGTTCAAAGTTAATACCCTGAACCGCATGAGTTTCTGCATAGTAGCGGTGCAGGTCTTCAACAATAATTAAATTTTTTGCGGCTGCATTTTTTGACATGGATGAATAGTAAAGGAAAAGTGGCAGGGATCAAGTTGTATATGTTGCACTACCTCTTGCCTCCTAATCTCTATTACTCCATCATTACTATTTTGCAGAATTAATAATCATAATGACATCATCCTGGCTAGGCGTTGATACCGGCGGCACATTTACAGACTTTGTTTTTTTTGATGGTAAATCGATAAAAATTCACAAAGTTTTATCAACACCATCTGCACCAGAAAAAGCAATCCTGCAGGGTATTGATGATTTAAAACTTAATGCTAATGGCTTGCGATTAATACATGGCTCTACTGTTGCAACTAATGCAGTGCTGGAAAGGAAGGGGGTGCGCACGGCCTATATCACTAATCAGGGGTTTGCAGATGTTTTGCAGATTGGTCGGCAGGCACGAAAAGAGCTTTATAATTTGCAGCCAGAATCATTCCCCTGCTTAGTCGCTAAAGATCATTGTCTGGAGGTAGATACACGTTTATCTGCACAGGGTGAATTATTAACTGCATTATCTGAGCAGGCATTAAAAAAACTGGTAGAAAAACTCCAGCAGTTAAAACCACAGGCTGTTGCTATTAATTTACTGTTTTCATTTTTAGATGATAAGCAGGAAAAACAAATTGAAGCTGCAATACCTGATGGTATTTTTATTAGCCGATCATCCGATGTGCTGACTGAATATAAAGAATATGAAAGAGGTATCACCACCTGTTTAAATGCCTATATTGGCCCATTAATGCAGGGCTATTTGCAGCGACTGGAACAGGGTGTAGATGGAGCAGTTGTGTCGGTAATGCAAAGTGCCGGTGGCACAATTGGCGCTAAACAGGCAGGGCATCATGCGGTACATTTATTATTGTCGGGGCCTGCGGGTGGGCTTAAAGGCATTCAGTTTGTTGCAGGGCTGAGTGAATATCAGCAGCTACTTAGCTTTGATATGGGCGGCACATCAACGGATGTTGCGCTAATTGATGGCGATATTGGTCTTACATCGGAAGGGCATATCGGTGATTACCCTGTTGCTGTGCCAATGGTTGATATGCATACCATTGGTGCAGGGGGTGGCTCTATTGCCAGAGTTGATGCGGGGGGGATGTTATTAGTAGGGCCTGAGTCAGCAGGGGCTGAGCCAGGCCCTGCCTGTTATGGTCAGGGTGGCAGGCAGGCCACAGTGACAGATGCTAATCTGATTCTGGGGCGATTGCAGCCCGATGCATTCCTGGGTGGCAGCATGATGCTGGATATAGACGCTGCAAAAAATGCGCTGGCCAATATTGCTGATTTGCTGAATATAACTATTGAGCAGGCGGCAGAAGGAATTATTCGAGTTGCCAATGAGCATATGGTGCGAGCATTACGTGTTATATCAGTTCAGCGAGGAATAGACCCGCGAGAATTTAGTCTGGCCTCTTTTGGGGGTGCAGGTGGATTGCATGTGTGTGCTCTTGCAGAGACTTTAGAAATGACATCTGCAATTGTGCCAGTGCAGGCGGGTGTTTTGTCTGCACTGGGCATGCTAGTGGCTGCACCCTCGCGTGAAATGTCACGTACTGTTACAAAATTAATTAATGACTGTGATTATGAAGATCTAAAAAAAGAATTTAGTGCACTAAAACAGAAAGCATTAGATGACATGAAAAATGAATTAAATGGGCAGCAGGTAGACTTATTTCTATCGCTAGACTTACGTTACAAAGGTCAGAGCTTTACTCTCAATGTTTCATGGAATATATCGTCACAGCATGAACTAAAAAATATACAAAAAACTTTTCATGAAAAACACAGGCAACGCTATGGTCATGCGCTGGATATTCCTGTTGAATTAGTGAATGTGCGACTAAGCGCTAAAGGGAAAAGACCTTCATTTTTATTGCCTGAATTAGAAAGCAGTAATGAAAAAGCCAGGCCTGTCAGTCAGTTAAAAATATATGGCATAAATAAAAAAATTAATGTGTTTCAAAGAGAGCGTCTTCTGGCAGGGCAGAAAATTGAAGGGCCGGCTTTGATTGTAGAAAAAGTTTCAACCACCTATATTGCAGATAACTGGCAATGTGAGATTGATGTTTGGGGTAATCTATTGCTTAAACTATAGATGAATATTAAATATCAATCACCCCGGAGCATTTTTAGAAAGTGTTCTTTGTATTCGCTGGAAAAAATTCTATAAAAATTAAATTTTGCATGTTGATCAGGCTTGTCTGAGTTTATTTCCAAGCCCCACAGAGGGTTAATGCCTAATGTTTCATTTGAATAGCGAACGTCTGATAATATGTTTTTATAGTCTGGTGACATTGCTACATAGCCATCAGAAAATTCTGTAAAACGGAGAATGTCATTATACAGAACAGATGATTTATCAATGTTCTTTATGTCTTTTTCGGGATCAAATAGTGTTACTGAATTTCCAGTATAAATTTGGGTGTTGGATAAACCTGTTCGGATGCCGTCAACATAAAGCGTGTTATTAGCCTGGTATATTGATCGCCATAAGATTAAATTGCTTATGGTGGGTTTTACAATAAATCGCTCAATCCTGTGCTGGCGTTGTTCTGCAAGTTCAAATAAGGCCGTTTCTGCTCTTTGCAATTGCAGCCAGCCAATTGACATATAAACAGTTGCGAGCAACAGACCCCACCGTGCTATTTTAAAATTATATTTTCTAAATGAAAATATAACAGCCAGCATTAAGGTAAGAGTAAATACTGGATCTATTATGGAAATCAAATTCCAGGCGATTCTTTCATTTATAACAGGCCAGAATAAATGAGTGCCATAACTGGTACACGCATCTAATACGCCACTTAAACTGTAGCCCAGTAAACTAAAGATATATAAACGTTTGAAATTAAGTTTGTTTTTTGCAAAAGGCCAGAGGATTAATGCGGCAATGAGTGCGCCTAGAGGAATAAAAAATATTGAATGGCTGAAATGGCGGTGAAATTCAATGTTTAATAAGTGATCGTCTGAAGAGCGTATTAATACATCTGCATCAGCCAGTAAGCCCGCCAGAAAACCAACCCAGGTTGCTGTGCGTGTTTCTTCTTTTTTTGCGGCTGATTGAGCCAAGGCTGCACCAAGCAGCCCCTGTGTTAATAGATCCATAGATTAGTTGTTTTTTTAAAAAGTCAGATTATACATTTATGAAATGTGAGAGGGTAGATGTTTATGGTCTTGTCTTAATGATCTGTATTTTCACCCCAAAGGCTTTCAATTTGTGCATCACGTCCACAACTGTATCGGTAATACTTGTAACGCAGTGGGTTCTTTTTGTAATAGTTCTGATGGTAATCTTCGGCAAGGTAAAATGTCTGGGCTTTAATGTATTCTACTTTTAGTGGTTCATTAAACGGTTTTATTTTTTCAATATTACGGGCTGATTCGAGTATGAGTTGTTTTTCCTCCTCGTTTTTATAAAAAATTGCAGGTCGATATTGTTGGCCTTTGTCGCAGAACTGTCCATCATTTCGTGTTGGATCAATGTGGTGCCAGAAATAGTTTAGAATCTTTTTATAGCTAATAATATTGGGGTCATAGGTGATTTCAACGGATTCAATATGTCCGCTTTTGCCAGCAGAAACCTGTTTGTACGTAGGATTTTTAGTGTGGCCTCCTGTGTAACCCGATACAACATCTATTACGCCATTGAGTTTTTCAAAATCAGATTCGATACACCAGAAGCAGCCTCCGGCAAGAATGGCGCTTTTGTAATAGGGGAGTTTTTCTGTGTCGGCTGCCTGTGATGTGCTTGCTATAATTGATAAAAACATAAATATTGAACGTACTCGCATGCGCGTACCCGTATTTTAATAATACGAATTAGTTTATTAATTAGCTTAAAAGTTCATTTATAATTTTTTTAAACGGCGTTAAGTATTTCTTCTGCCCAGTTAATGGCTTCGATACTGGCATCTGATAAATCACTGGGCTGCAAATCTTTAAAACGGATATTAACCCAGTCTGTGGTTTCCTGTGCCAGCACACAATTTAATGCATCACCCAGATCACCTTCGCGGTTAAGTAGAGCAGCAATAATATTGTCTGCCAGGGGTAAGGGTGTGATCAGTTCTTCCAGGCTGTGATCCATTAATAAATCCAGTGCTGAAAACATGCCGATAGTGAAATAGGAATCCAGTGGTTCTAGTTTTGCTTTTTGTGCCAGGAGTTCACAGGTTTTTGCTCGTATCATAGCAATCTGAACCTGACTTCTGGGTTTGTCATCCATGCCAGTTAGAGCCATGAGTGATGCCCATGTGCATAGTTGTTTTCGACCCAGCATAACAATGGCGTGATGGATAGACTCGATTTTACTGGCGCGAGAGAAAAAAGCTGAGTTGATTAATTTTAGAATTCTGTAGCTAAGCGAAACGTCTTTACTAATAACGTCGTCGATAGTGTCAATATCAGTATCTGGATTGTGCAGAGTGGCTAATAGAGTCATTACACTCATGCTGTTTGCTGCCAGACTCTTGCCGGCGATAACTTTTGGTCGGCTTAAGAAATAACCCTGAAAATAATCAATGCCCAGATCACGACAAAATTCATAATCATCATGTGTTTTTATATGGTCGGCTAATAAAATAGGATGTAATTTTGTGAGTATTTTTATGTGTGATTGTAAATCACTTCTTTCCATGTCTTCGATATTTAGATCAATCATGTATGACATATTAGCCAGTGGCTGTAATTCTTTGTGTATTAGATAATTATCAATGGCCAGTTTAAAGCCTGCTTTAGTAAGTCTTTTAGCGCCTTCAATAATAGAATCATCAACTTTAATATAAGCGGGAATTTTAAGAATAACTTTATCAGCGGGTAAGGGTAGCTCTTCATCAGTACGTAGAAAACGTTCCGCCAGTTTAATAAAGGCAATATTCTTATTGACCAGTTTATCTATGCCTATTTCGAGAAAGGCATTGATAATAACCTGAGATGTTGCTTTATCAGCATCGAGCTGTTCTTCTTCTCTGTTTGAACGGCTTGATCGAGACATTAGTTCATAGGCGTAGGTTTCCAGGTCTCGGTCATAAATAGGCTGTCTACCTACAAAAATTTCTAACATTATCTTTTCACTTAAATTTTTTATTGTTAGTTAATATTTTTTAGTGCTTCATTTGCCCATGCAATTGCTTCAACATAATAACTATTTATATCCTGTGTGGGCAGGTCTTTAAACTTAATGCTTTTCCAGTAGCCCTGCTCATAAGCCTGGCTACAGGATAGTGCTTCGCCCAATATACCCTCATGTTTTAGTAATGCACTTTGTATATCTTTACTTACAGGCAGCTTTTTAATAATGGATTCCATTGTTTGATCCATCATTGCATCGAGCACGGATAGTAGTCCCGTTGTGAAAAAAGCATCAAGGTTTTTCATGCCTAATGTTTTAGCCAGTAACTCGCAGGTTTTTCCTCTCACCAGAGCAAGGTTCATTAGTTCATCTGGCTTGTCGCTGTTTCCTGCCATAGAAACAACTGTGGTCCATGTTCTTAGTTCGTTGCGGCCAAGGTAAACTACTGCCTGGCGTATAGATTCAACTTTATTGGGCAGGTTGAAAAATGCGCTATTGATATAGCGTAATAAATGATAGCTTAAGGTGACATCATTGCAAATGACATTTTCTAATTTCTCGGGAGCAATTTCATCATCATAAACAAGGGATAATAGTTGTAATATAGCCAGCTGGTTTGTGCTCATCTGGCGATGTTTCATGAGGATGGGTTTGCTGAAGAAAAATCCCTGTAAATAATCAAAGCCCATTTCCAGTAAATCATTGACCTGGCTGCCGTCTTCGACTTTCTCAGCAAGTAACTTTACAGGAAACTTCTGCAGCTGTTTGACGAAACCTTCAAGTTGATCAGCGGGTGTTAGTAGCATATCAACTTTAACCATGCTGGCCAGGGGTAAAAGTTTTAATGCTTCTGCTGTGGGATGAAGATCATCCAGGGCTATCATATATCCACGTTTGGTAAGTTGTTTGAGTGCGGCAACTATTTCATCGTCAACGGCAATATCTTCCAGTATTTCCAGTACGACATTATCCG
>CAZFUY010000003.1:54978-61741 GCA_964522445.1 uncultured Thiotrichaceae bacterium
ACTATTTCATCGTCAACGGCAATATCTTCCAGTATTTCCAGTACGACATTATCCGGGGGAAAGGGGAGTTCAGGATTGCCCAGAACATAATCACGGCTCAGATTGATAAAGGCACGGTGGTTTCCAACCAGTTTTTCCAGTCCTATTTCAATTAATCCAAGTGTAATAACCTGTGCGGTTGCCTGATTGGCATCCTGTACGTCAGCTCGTTGTTCATTGCCCGCTCTATATAGTAATTCATAACCAAATAACTTTAATTTATGGTCAAAAATAGGTTGCCTGGCGATATAGAGATCCAGCATTTAGTTGTTTTTTCCAGAGGGATATTGACTTAAGTTTAGCAGTTAGGGGGCTAAATACTGGATTTTAGCCATAAAAAAACCCGCGTTAGCGGGTTCTTTAGATCTGTATTTAGTTAGAGGCTAATTATTTAATTTTAGCTTCTTTGTACATTACATGCTTGCGTACAACAGGGTCGTATTTTTTAACTTCCATTTTTTCGGGCATATTACGTTTGTTTTTGTCCGTTGTGTAAAAATGGCCTGTGCCAGCAGATGAAACAAGTTTGATTTTTTCGCGCATAATCTTATACCTTCTCACCACGTGCTCGCATTTCTGCAAGAACTGTATCAATACCTTTTTTGTCAATAAGACGCATACCTGAAGTAGAAAGACGTAATCTTACATAACGTTTTTCACTTTCTACCCAAAAGCGATGGTTTTGTAAATTGGGCAAAAAACGACGACGCGTCTTGTTGTGCGCGTGTGAAACGTTGTTGCCTGACATTGGGCGTTTGCCTGTGACCTGACATACTCTGGCCATAAGAGTGACTCCAGTTAAATGCTCTATTTTAAGTGTCTGTTGTCGCTCTGTTTAAAGATGCCGCCACAACAGGCTCTGTTCTGTTTGTTCGAAAGGGGCGTGATAATAACGGATTAGCCGGGTTGAGACAAGTTCTTCAGTATAAAAAACACTGATTTTGGATGAAACCTGCTTTGAGGGTATAGTAGCCCTGCTTTTCCCCCTAATAAAAATGATCAGGAAATCTATGGATATAGTGTATATACGCGATTTACGCATTGAAACTGTGATTGGAATATATGACTGGGAACGTGAAATTCGTCAAACCGTCAGTCTGGATCTTGAAATGGGTACAGATATCAGTAAAGCAGCCCAGTCCGACCATATTGATGACACGCTGGATTATAAATCAGTGGCTAAACATCTGATAGAGTTTGTTGAAAATAGCGAATTTCAGCTTGTGGAGACTATGGCTGAGCGTATATCTGAGATTGTATTGAATGAATTTAATGTTCCCTGGATGAAGCTGCGTTTAAGCAAGCCCGGTGCTGTAACGGGGTCTCAGGATGTGGGTGTTATCATTGAGAGAGAGAAAAAATAGTGGCAAGGATTTATATCAGCCTCGGTACTAATATTAACCGTGATAGTAATACGCAAACGGGTGTAGATGCGCTGCGTAAACGATATAAAGGTTTACTGCTGTCATCAGTGTATGAAAGTGAGGCGGTGGGATTCGATGGCGATAATTTTTATAATATGGTCATTGGTCTGGAAACAAATGAAGACGTTTTTACTCTGGCGAGCCATTTAAGACAAATTGAAGAAGATAATGGGCGAGACAGAGATCAGCCTAAATTCTCATCCAGAACACTGGATCTGGATTTATTGCTCTATGATGACTTAATTATTAATGAGCAGGGGCTACAAATACCGCGGGATGAGATTTTAAGCCGAGCTTTTGTATTGTGGCCGTTAGCGGAAATTGCCCCGGATTTAATGCATCCTCAGGCCAATAAAAGTTATGCGAGCCTGTGGCAGGCGTTTGATAAAAGTAAAGAAGCGCTAGAGCCTGTGCCTTTTCGATTTGACTAACTGGCTTTAAATATTCAAACTGCGGCCACCACATACCGGAATAACCTGTCCAGTAATATAGTCTGAATCTTTAATTAAGAATCGAACCGTAGCGGCAATATCCCGAGGCTCTCCTTTACGTTTAAGTGCTGTTCTTTCCAAAATCATTGACTGTGTTGCAGCATCCTCTTCAAGGCCGCTTTCTGGCCACATAATTGCGCCCGGTGCGACACCATTAACCCTCACTTCAGGCCCCAGTTCACGAGCCAGAGACTGTGTAAGCATAGCCAGCCCTGCTTTGGCTGCACAATAAACAGGGTGCTCTTTCATTGGCCGAAAGCCATGAATATCCACAATATTAATAATACTGCCTTTGCTTATTTTTAAATAAGGCGTGGCTGCCTGAGATAAAAATAGTGGCGCTTTTAAATTGCTGCCCATTAAATCATCCCAGTGTTTTTCAGTAATGCTGCCGACAGGTGTGGGATAAAAAGTGGATGCATTATTGATAAGTGCGTCCAGTTCACCCCATTGGCCGGCAGATTTTTTAATCAGCGAATCTATTTCTGCTATTTGTAATAAATCGGCCTGTAGAATAATGGCAGAATGATCTCGAAGTGCATTCAACTCATTGCATAATGTCTGAGCCTCATCTTCTGAAGAGCGGTAATGAATAACAATATTCATGCCTTCTGCGTGAAGCATGCGGGAAATTTCAGCGCCAATACGTTTGGCTGCGCCGGTAATTAAAGCTGTTTTATTTAACATGATAGAATGCCTATCGATTTTTTTATCTAGTGTAGCATCAATGAGAGAGCTGAATTTACCAGAGCCGAGCCAGGAAGAAAAACAGCATAGCCAGAAGCTGGTTAAGTTAATCTGTGATGAAATAAAAGCCGCAGGTGGCTGGATTGATTTTGCACGATATATGGAACTGGCTTTATATGCCCCTGGTTCAGGTTATTACAGTGCGGGCACACAAAAGTTTGGAGAGCAGGGGGATTTTATAACTGCACCGGAAGTTTCGCCACTGTTTGCACAGACATTAGCGAATCCTGTTAGCCAGGTATTGCAATCAATGGGCGGCGGTGATGTTATTGAGTTTGGAGCAGGTTCGGGTGTGCTGGCAGCAGATTTATTGCAGGCGCTAAAAAATAAAAATGTATTACCTGAGCATTATTTGATTGTTGAGTTGAGTGCAGAACTTAAACAACGACAAAAACAAATGATAGAGCAGCGGCTGCCAGAATTAATGGATCGTATTATCTGGCTAGATTCACTGCCAGAAAATCCAGTTAAAGCCGTCGTTTTAGCAAATGAAGTTTTAGATGCCATGCCTGTGCAACGTTTTATAAAAACAGAAATGGGAATTGAATCATTAGGCGTTAGCTGTTTGGATGGTGTTCTGGTTCTGCAAAATAAAAAGGCTTGTAATAAATTAAACCAGTCTGTAAAAAATATTGAAAAAGATCCTGGTAATGAATTGCAACAGGGGTATATCTCTGAAATTAATTTAAATATAAAACCCTGGCTGCAATCGATTGAGCAGATTTTACAGCAGGGAGCTGTTTATTTAATTGATTATGGTTACCCACGTTCAGAGTATTATTTGCCAGAACGTTATATGGGAACACTTATGTGTTATTACAAACACAGAGCACATGATAGTGTTCTGTGGAATCCTGGCTTGCAGGACTTAACAGCTTTTGTTGATTTTACCGCTGTAGCAGAAGCGGCGCTTGATGCTGGTTTTGATGTAAATGGTTTTGCATCACAGGCCAATTTTTTATTAAATACAGGTTTGCCTCAATTAGTTGAGTCGCAAATGTCAGATGATCTAAAAAAACACCTGCCTCTGGTGCAGCAGATGAAAACTTTAACACTGCCCAGTGAAATGGGGGAACGTTTTAAAGTCATGGGCTTAAGTAAGAATCTTGAAATATTAATGCCGGGATTTGAATTAAGAGATGCCCGAGATCGTTTGTAGCCTATAATGTGCAAATAATTGTAGGAGCGGCTTTAGCCTTGATAGCAGTTTAGCTGATCGCTCCTGCGTAATATAAAATAAAGAGATATTTATGGATTTTTTACAGATATTTGTTTTGGCAATAGTACAGGGATTAACTGAATTTCTCCCAGTGTCCAGCTCGGCGCATCTTATACTTGTGCCAATTCTTACGGGCTGGCAGGATCAGGGGCTGGCCTTTGATGTTGCTGTTCATGTAGGAACATTAAGTGCCGTTACTTTATATTTTCGAAAAGAAATAATTCAGATGGCTACTGCATGGTTTGCATCAATTGCAGGAAAAGGTTTTAGTGATGATGCAAAACTGGCCTGGGCAGTGCTATTTGGTACTATTCCGGTTGGACTGGCCGGCTTATTATTTAAAGATTTTATCGAAGAAAATTTAAGAACAGCTTTTGTATTAGCTACAGCAACTATCGTGTTCGCAATATTATTATGGTGGGCAGATACAAAAGGTCGTGGCAAACGTAGTGAGTATTCAATTGGCTGGAAAGATGTTCTGTTTATAGGTATTGCGCAAGCCATGGCATTAATACCCGGCACTTCACGTTCAGGCGCAACCATGACGGCGGCTTTAATGCTGGGTTTAAGTCGACAGGCAGCAGCGCGCTTTTCTTTTTTATTGTCTATCCCTGTTATTGTTTTGGCAGGTGGCCTTGAAACGCTGGATTATTTAAAAGAAGCCAATGTTGATGATATGCAGCCCTTATTATTAGGTGCATTAATTTCGGGTGTGAGCGCTTATTTCTGCATTCATTATTTTTTAATATTGCTTGAACGCATTGGCATGATGCCATTTGTTATTTATCGTTTAGTTCTGGCGATATTTTTATATATTGTATTTGTGTAAGTCAGGATAATGAAAAATCATAAATTTTATTTAAATTATAAATGGTTATGGTTATCTATTGGCTGTGGTCTGGTTTTATTTGTTGTTTATGAAACATTAACGACCAGCCCTGTTAGTATTGATGTGCCTATGGCTGATAAATATATGCATACGGTTGGATATTTTATTCTGATGGGATGGTTTGTGCAGATTTATCAGCAGAATAAAGCTAAATTATTTTTAGGAATATTTTTTATCAGTATGGGTATCAGCCTTGAATTTTTGCAGGAATGGGGCGGTGTTCGATATTTTGAAGTATTTGATATGTTGGCTAATGGATTAGGTGTAGTGATTGCCTGGGCACTATCTTATACTCGCTTTTCAGAGATTTTATATCATATTGACGGTATTATTTTTTCAAGAATAAAACCTTCCTGATTTTTCCTGTGTATTATTAGTAGAGATGTTTTCACGAAACAAAATCCCGTTATCCCGGTATACTTTTGAGCTGGGGGCCGGTGGTCTTAAAGTTAGAGTCCTGCTAAAAAACATGCAGGAATGACAAAAATGTGGTTGGTTTTTTTATAGCCTGTATCTCTCGTGTAAAGGTTTCTAATAATATAAAAATATTTTAGTCATCTTTTTTTAGTTTTGAAATAGTTGTTATGCGTGCTTTGTGTATAGCATCAGCCATATCCTGTCCCTTTAGGCCCATTTCTTTTAGTAGTTTTATATCGATACCCTTTGCAGCGGCTAATGCTTTCTTCATGAATTCTGCCTGTGGATATTCTCTATCTTCAAAGCCTTTTCGTCCGCGAATGTCAGCCTGGCATACCAGTAAAAATTTATTAAAACGTCCTGGTTTCCGGAATGCGTCTATGCGCTCCAGAGTTTTTATAACGGTTTTAGATTTTAGTTCAAATGCTTTATGTATATGCAAATGGTATCTGGAAGTAATAACGGCAAGGTCTTTAAATTCATTAGGTATTTTTAGTCGCCTGCAAATGTTTTTAATGATATCTGCACCCAGTTGCTCATGGCCGTGGTGACTGGGCCATTTGTCTTCTGGTGTAACGCCTTTGCCAAGGTCATGGCAGAGTGCAGCGAAACGTACAACTGTTTCATCGCTTAATAAACAGGCTTGCTGTAGTACCATGAGTGTGTGTATGCCCGTGTCAATTTCGGGGTGGTACTCTATTGGTTGCGGGATGCCAAATAAAATATCAATTTCAGGCAGTATGCGTTTTAGTGCGCCACACTCTTTAAGTGCTTTAATAAATTCATGGGGGCTTTTTTCGCCTAAAGCTTTATGCATTTCCTGCCAGACACGTTCTGCAACCAGTGCGTCCACTTCATTTTTCTGCACCATGGTTTTCATGAGTTGCATGGTTTCTTCTGCAATAGTAAAACCTAAATGTGCATAGCGTGCTGCAAATCTTGCTACACGTAGTATGCGTACAGGGTCTTCGCAAAAAGCGTCTGAAACATGGCGTAATAATTTATTTTTTAAATCAGCCTGACCATTGTATGGGTCTATAATGTTACCATCACTATCCTGAGCAATAGCATTAATGGTTAAATCACGACGTTGTAAATCTTCTTCAAGTGTTATTTCGGGGGAGGCGTGAATATCAAAGCCAGTGTAGCCAGGTGCTGTTTTTCTTTCTGTGCGTGCCAGTGCATGCTCTTCTTTTGTGATGGGATGAAGAAAAACAGGAAAATCTTTGCCGACCTGTTGATAATTAAGCTTAAGCATTTCGTCTGCAGTAGCACCAACTACGAGCCAGTCTTTTTCTGTAAAGGGGTAATTTAAAAGTTGATCGCGAACTGCGCCGCCGACTAGATAGATTTGCATGGGGTTATTATAAACCTTAAAAGAGAAATAAAAAGCATTGTCTCAAATGCTTTGTATCGTGAAAGAATCTCTTAGTTATAAAAAATTATCTAAAATTTTTGCCAGTTGGTCAGCGTTAACAGGTTTGGTTAAAAAAGCATTCATGCCTGCATTTATGCACTGTTTTTTATCTTCTGAAGT
>CAZFUY010000003.1:61841-67304 GCA_964522445.1 uncultured Thiotrichaceae bacterium
TGGCATTGATTTCGCTATCTTCGGCAATTAAAATTCGTCGTTGTTCTGACTGCCTTGAGTTTATGGTTTCTTCGCTTCCTGCAAATAATGTATTTAAATTTTGTGCAAGACTTTCTAATGATATTGGTTTAGTTATTGATTTCTGTGCGTCCTGCATAATATCGGCTTCTGTTAGTTCAATGCTTTTTATATAAGTTGCATATAGTATGGGGGATTGGCAGCTTGCTTCATGACGAATGCGTTGAATTAGTTCCTGTGCATTATTTTGTTTTAGTGTTTCGCATAAAATAATGGTGTCAAATAAATTGTTCTTTTCTTTGCTCCATAAAATATGAGCAATAAGGTTATCTTTTCCATCAGTTGAATAAGTGTCTATGTCTAGTTGGGTGCAATATTTTTCCAGGATTTCACGATTGGTTTTGTCAGGCTCAAAAATTAAAACACGCCTGTTTTCAAAAGTTACTGGTGTCTCTTCTTGTTTTTTATTGTCCAGTTCCCAGTTAAAATTTAATATAAAAGCAGGTTTGGAATTTTTGTTATATTTAATGTCAAAACTGCCACCCATTAGTCGTGTTAATTGAGATCCAACACGTAAAGCAAGTGCTTCGTCAGTGGATGGTATATCATTTATATAAATACGTTCGGCATTTAATTCCTGAGTAAAATTTATTTTTATGTCTATGTTGATATGATTCTCTGCGCTAATGTCGCCCGCATGTATCTCAATATAAATGCCATCAGTTGTTGAGTGTTCGATTGCATGTCGAATGAGATTAGATAGTAATTGACGTAATCGCTGAGCATCACCAAAACAGTGATAAGGAAATTGTTTGTTAATATAATAATTCAGGTTGATGTTTTTTTCGTGTGCTAATGGAGCAAGACTGTGGATGAGGGTGTTAAGCAATGTTCTTGGCTGAAAGCTTTGTTGATTGAATAAAATATTGCCCTGCTCAATGTGTGAAAAATCAACAATGTCTTCAATGATTTCCTGTAGCGCATTACTTGACTGGCTTAATGCCTGTAAATATTGTTTTTGTTGTCCATCCAGTTTTGTTTTATTGAGTAAATCAATCATGCCAACAACACCGCCAATAGGCGTTCTGATTTGATGTGTCATAGTTGACAGGAATTCGGTTTTTGCATCATTGGCTCGGTCTGCTTCTTTAACTGCTGTTTGTAATCGTTTTTGTAATGAATATAAATAGAGTGGTAGAGAAATTATTAATAATAAAAATGCCATGGCATCCAGTGTCAGTAAAGACCATGCATTTTCTGTTATCAGTAATATGTTGTAACCAATTAGTGTTAAAACTACAGCTGTCATTAAAAACTTTTTACCGTAGCGTGTGCCGTATCCAATGTATATCCATAAATATACAAGCACAAAAACACTATTAATTCCGCCAGTTAAAAAGGCAGAGAAAGTTGTACTGCCAACATCAAAACAAAGGGCAAGATAACGGCGAAATGTGGAGGTGGGCATCCATGTTAGAGTCAACATAACAATAAAACTAAAAGAGAAAAATACCAGGGTAAATGTGTGTAGAGTGTTCATATTGGCATCAAAGTAGCCGCTTTTGATACCTGAAGATATGTAGGCATAGGTTAAAACACCTATACATAAACGTATTAGTGATTGAATTAATTCTGTGTTTCTGAATTTATTCATGGCAAGGTCTCTGTAAAATTATACTTACTACTACTACTACTACTACTACTACTACTACTACTACTACTACTACCACTTAAGTAATTTCAGGCTAACGCTGAGCCTGTTGGCGCTGAATGTCCTGTTGTATTCGGTGCTGCTTTTGCCCAAGGTAATAAGGCACTATTGATTCAATTGTTGTTGGTTGTGAATTTGCGCTTTTACATACGCTATCAACCTGTAAAGATTGAAAGTTATCAATGGAAAAAGGCTTGCCGGGAAACCATTCAAGGATAATGGCCTGAATCTGAGAAATAAAATCAGGTAGACCTATAATGCGGTGATTCATGTCCAGTATTTTATCTGTGTATTCAACCAGTTCTTTTAATGTGTATTGTTTGGGGCCGCAGAGTTCATAACGTTGCCCAAAAGTAGAAGAATCTTCAAGGGCATTGATAAAACATCTAGCTACATCGCTAACAAATACAGGAGCAAAGCGTGTATTTGGGCATGCTAAAGGAAATATCAGAGGCGTGATTTTAAGTAAATTTGCAAACCGGTTAAAGAAGCTATCATTGTGACCAAAAATAACAGAAGGTTGAAAGCTGGTGACATTAATTTTCCCGGCAAAAGAATGAACATGATTTTCACCTTCGCCCTTGCTGCGTAAGTAGCGGCTGGGACTGGAGTTAGCGTTAGCATTTAAGGCGCTCATATGCAATAAGCGGTAGATTTTATTGTGGTGGCAGGCATTAAGTATTTTTCGGGGTAGTTCGACATGAGCTTGCCTGAATCCATCGCCATTATGCTCTTTTTCATTCAAGATGCCGACCAGATTAATAATGGCATCACAGCCCTGAGTGTGTGTATTAAGCTCATTCTGATTATGGGTATCAGTTTCAATAACCTGGATATTGGGTAGAATAAGTAAATTCCTGCAATGCTCTTTGCGTTTGGTAAGAACAACGACGCTTTTTTTTGCTGTACATAACTGACTGATAATGTGAGTACCAACAAACCCACTACCACCTAAAACACATATTTTATTTATCAACATTATCGCGTCCGTTTTTTAAATTATTTTGGGTTGCTCTGTTCATTCCTAATATGTCTGTAATTAATAGAGGTTTCCCTGTATTTGTATCTTGACAAAAGTTTTTAATTAACACAATCTAAAGCCATGAAAAAATTGATCTCATTTAAGCATCTGGTCATTATTGTTGTATGCCTGCGCTGGCATTTAACTGATAATCTGTGTGCTCGATGTATGTATTGATAATTAATTTCAGGAAATAATAAAAAGCCACAGATTCGAAAGAGCTGTGGCTTTTTTTATGCATAGGATATGCGGTATTCAGTGGTGCTATGGATGGCAAGGAGCTGTCATTCTGGCATACGACATCCCTAATTGATTTTGGTAGAAAGTGGTGAATAAAAATCAGGCAACAATGGTGATACTGGCTTATCTGGCTGTAGTGCTTATATGGTCAACAACACCACTGGCTATAAAATGGAGTGGAGAAGGGGTGGGATTCCTGTTTGGTATTACCTGCCGCATGTTTATTGGTGGAGGACTGGCACTTGTTTTAACCATAATGCGCTATAAAACATTGCCCCTGTCTGCAAAAGCATTGCATGTGTATAGCGCTGCGGCAATGGCTATATTTGGTGCTATGATGCCTGTTTACTGGGGAGCACAGTATATTTCTTCTGTGCTTATTTCGATTGTTTTTGGTTTAACACCTATTTTTACCGCATTTTTAGCAGCAAGAGTGCTTAATGAGAAAAGTTTGACAGTTGTTAAAATATTGGGTGGGCTGTTAGGTGTTGCAGGTTTAATCGTTGTATTTTCAGAGCAGTTTCAATTGGGTAAAGATGCAGCCTGGGGAATAAGTGCAGTTCTACTTTCAGTTGTTTTACATTCGATAAGCGCTGTATGGATAAAACAAATTAATACTCATTTGCCTGCGCTGGTTGTGACAACGGGTGGTTTGCTTTTTTCATTACCTCTGTTTTTTCTGGTTTATTTTATTTTTGCGGATACTTTGCCAACAGCGCTACCGATGAAGTCTGTTTGGTCTATTATTTATCTGGGTGTTATGGGATCTGTTGTTGGTTTTGTTTGCTATTACTACCTGTTATCAAAGTTGCAGGCTTCCACTGTGGCTTTAATTACATTATTAACACCCATAACCGCACTGTGGCTAGGGCATGTCTTTAATCAGGAAAATATTTCACTATTTATCTACCTGGGAACTGCTCTTGTGATTATGGGGTTAATGTTGCACCAATGGGGTGACTTTTTACTAAGATTTATATGGATCAAAAAATAAAGAAATTTAGTCTGGTATTTTTATTACTGTTTTATAGTGGTGGCTTGATGGCTAATACTATTATTAAAAGTATTGGTTTTGAGGGTAACTTTGTTACTAAAGAGTCGCTATTACTCAGAGAAATGTATATTAAAGAAGGGGATGTTCTTGATTTTAAAAAACTAGAAGCATCAGTACAGGGAATAATGGATCTGGGTCTGTTTAAATCGGTTAGCTACTATATTTCTGAAGATTATACTCAGCAGAAAAAGGCTGGGGATGAAGTGCGTCTGGTTTTTTTGCTGGAGGAAAAATATTATTTGTTAATTATTCCACGCGCCAGAGTTAATGAAGATGAAACTAACCTGGGGATTCAGCTTCGCTGGGATAATATTTTTGGCCTTAATCATCAAATGCGTTTTCTGGTTGAAGATAGAGGAACAGAAGAGGGCGTAAGTAAGCAACGTCAACGTATTAAATATAATTACCCGAATGTAAATGGCAGTCGTTTTTCATTAAGCTTTAAAATGACTAATCAGAATGATGTTGATGAAGATGATATAAAAAGTTTTATAAATAGAAAGGATCAGAACCTGGGAGTTGCTTTATTTAAATGGCTAAATAGAAGAGGTCGTAATAAAGGCTGGTTTGCTGGCGTGGGTTTTGATTATCGTTTTCGTGAAAATAAAATATTATCGGGTTTATTTGAAGATGATGAATTTGATGCATTTGTTATAGAGCTGCAATATGGCTTTAAAAATGTACATCAATATGAATACAATCGTGGAGGCAAAGAGTTTGGTTACAACCTGGATATATCACATAATAGTCTGGGTAGTGACTCTGAGTTCTTTCAGCATTTATTATTTTACAGAAGTTATTATCAGTTTAAATCACGTCCTGGTGATAACCTGAATGTGCAAACATTATTGGGCTATTCAACTAATGATGTTATGGGTGATGACGCCTATACATTAGGCAGTAATGAAGGTCTCAGGGGGTATGATAGCGGTAGTTTTGAAGGCAACACCAAACTATTGCTTAATGTTGAGTACCTGACTCCAGATAGAGGTTATCCTGCATTACGTTATGTTTATTTTGTCGATATAGGTAATACCTATAATGATCTTACTGATGTTTTGCATAAGAACCTGAATACAGGAGCGGGCTTTGGAATACGTTGGAAAATAAAAGCGTTTGTTAAAGTCGATCTAAGAATAGATGTGGGTTATGGCTTTTCTAATGATGATTATCGCGTTAGTTTTGGAACACGGCATGTGTTTTAGTGGTGTCAGCTTATCTGTAGTAGCTTAGGTTTTATCTGGCAGTTGGCAATGTCACAAATTAGTCATAAGCAGAAACCGTTTGATTGATTATGCCTGGGGACAGACCTCATTTTTTGAGCTCTGTCCCCCTCGAAGTGACTATGTAATCACGACTCTGTATACAGCTTGAGTGGTATCACAACGGGGACGGAGCGCAAACAGCGCGATCCATCCC
>CAZFUY010000004.1:0-64308 GCA_964522445.1 uncultured Thiotrichaceae bacterium
TACATTGCGGGGTTAATTTTACTTGCCGCAGCACCCTGCACCGCTATGGTGTTTGTGTGGAGTAACCTTTCACGAGGCGAACCTCATTTTACACTTTCACAGGTAGCGCTGAATGATATTATTATGGTGTTTGCTTTTGCGCCCATCGTCGCTTTATTGCTGGGCATGTCATCCATTCATGTGCCCTGGGATACTTTATTACTTTCTGTTTTACTCTATATAGTTGTGCCTTTGATTATTGCTAATCTGTGGCGACGCAAATTATTGTCAGCCAGTAACGGCCAGCAAAAACTGGAGCACACGCTAAAAGTAATTCATCCATGGTCATTGATGGCGCTATTAGCAACACTGGTTCTTCTATTTGGTTTTCAGGGCAAACAGATTATTAGCCAGCCAGTAATTATTCTATTACTGGCTGTACCCATTTTAATACAGGTATTATTTAATTCAGGACTCGCCTATTTTTTAAATAGAGCGCTACGTTCTCCTCACTGTATTGCCGGACCTTCTGCACTCATCGGTGCCAGTAATTTTTTTGAACTGGCCGTTGCTACTGCAATTGCATTATTTGGTTTTGAATCGGGTGCAGCACTGGCGACTGTCGTTGGTGTTCTAATCGAAGTGCCAGTAATGCTATTTGCTGTACGCATAGTAAATTCAACGCAACACTGGTATGAAAGCCGTGGCGGTATTGCCAGTTATCAGCAATGTTGTCCTGTAGATGTAGATAAATAGCAAATTTAATTATCTCTACAGGCTTCATCTGGTAATTCAAATTCTATGGTCGTATGCGCAAGAGAAAAATGAGCGAGGCGTTTAGTTATTTCCTGTTTAATTAATTTCTGATCATTGGCTGAAATCATATGATCAATTTCCAGGTGCGCCGTAAGAACATGACGCTCACCATCCAGTGACCATAGATGTAAATAATGAACAGCATTGATATGATCAAGTGATGTAAGCTTATGACGAATTTCATCCAGCATTTCATTATCTGGGACAGACTGTAAAAATATTTTAATGGTCTGGTAGGTATTTTTTAAAACATTAACCAGAATAAATAATGTAAATGCAATCGATAACACTGGATCCAGTATCGGCCAGTCATAAAATGTCAAAACAATACTTACAAGAAGTACAGCAACCCAACCAAGCACATCTTCCAGCAAATGCCAGTTTAATACACGTTCATTTAATGTTTTGCCCTTGCTCATTTTCCAGGCAGCAAAGCCATTAACAGCAACACCCAGAATAGCCAGCCAGAACATTCCCTGAGCATGGGGCATTTCAGGTTCAAGCAGTCTGGGCAATGCCATTGATAACACCCAGATCGAACCAATAATAAGCACCATGCCATTAATTAGCGCACCTAATAAAGAGAAGCGATAGTAACCATATGTAAAAGCGTCATCAGGATGTTTAATACTAATTTTACTTAACAGCCAGGCAAGGCCAATAGACAATGTATCGCCAAGATCATGAACAGCATCAGCCATAATGGCAGTACTGTTTGTTAACATGCCGCCAATAAATTCAATAATGGTAAAAACAAAGTTTAGAAAAAAAGCGACTCGAATACGCTCGGAGCTGACATCATGATGATGATGATGATTATGAGCAGCCATTTTGGCCTGCACTGAGTTCATTTTGAGCATCGACAATAATGTGTCGTGCCCCATTAAAAATAACCAACGCTATCAAACTACCAATAATTAGATCTGGCCATCGAGAATCCAGTAGCCAGACCAGCAAACCGCCCAGAATGACTCCGCTATTGGCAATGACATCATTTTTAGAAAATATCCAGCTAGCACGCATATGCACTTCACCGTCTTTATGTTTTTCTATTAATTTTAGACAATAGATATTGGCTATAAGTGCAATTACACCAACCACCATCATAATTGCAGAGACAGGTTCACTACCCATAAAAACACGGCGCAAAATATCCAGCAGAATCATTAGCCCAAGAACAATTTGAAACCAGCCACTGAGCAATGCCGCATTTGCTTTATGTTGTATGCTTTTACCAATAGCGTACAGACCAATACCATAAACAATAGCATCTGCAAGCATATCAAGCGAATCAGCAATCAAACCTGTTGACTGTGCATACCAGCCAAGACTAATTTCAAATACAAACATAAACGCATTAATAATCAGCAGACTGATTAATACACCTTTCTGTTCTTTATCTGTTACTTCAATTTCACAACCGCAGCCTGACATCTTTTTAGTCTCAGGATTTTATGGATTTTTTATTCCATAGAAATATTGCAAGAATAATTAACCCAGATTGAACCAGCAAGCCCTGCAAATTTGGATACACACCCAGCAAATCTATACGGAAAAAATTAACCGGACTGGATATAATAACCCCAGCTTCCTGTAGTGCAGCAATACCTTTGCCTGCAAATATAATAGCTAGCACAAACATTAAACCGCCGGTGACAGCAAAAAACTGTCGCAATGGCAGACGAACACTATAACGCATAATTAACCAGCCAAGCACAGCCAGTACAACAACCGCTGAAACAAAACCACTCAAAGCCATAGACTGCCCTGCTTCATTAGTTTGTGCCCATAACGCCTGATAAAACAAAATGGTTTCAAATGCTTCTCGATATACAGCAATAAATGATAAGCCAGTTAAGGTCCATAAAGTGCCCGATGTTAATGCCTTGTGCATACTGTCATCGATAAATTTTTTCCACTTTGCAGCACTGGCTTTATCGTGCATCCAGAACCCCACATAAAGTAAAACTAAAGTGGCAACAATAGCGGCAACGCCTTCAGTAATTTCACGCGATGCACCGGAAATGTTAATTAATGAAAAAGATGCCCACCAGGTAAGCACGCCCAGCAGAAGCGCACTGATCCATCCTAAATGAATATACACCAGTCCATCCTGCCGTTTAGTGCGCACCAGAAAAGCCGCCAGTGCAGCAACAATTAATAGCGCCTCTAATCCTTCTCGTAACAGAATAAAAAATGCACTGGCAAAAGCAGCGCTGCCGGATAAGCTTCTATTATCCAGCAGGTTTTCCGCAAGAGTTAATTTTTCATTAATAAGTGCAATTTCATTTTCAATAACACTAACATTTTCATGTGCGCGAATTTTATTGCGCAACCCCGTCATTAAAATTTCAATCTCAAGACGCAAAGGCTTATCAAATGCATTGATGTTTTGCTCAACCAGCTCGAACCCTTCAAGATAAGCTTCTACGGCATACTGATAAGATTTTTTATATTCATTATTTTTATAAGCTGTAACAGCATCAGCAAGTCGTTGTTTTGCAAATGCCAGTTTAGATTCATTGTCATAAAACAACTCAGGATGATGACGGAGATAGGCCATAATACCAGCACCCTTTTCACCATAAAGATCTTCTGCCTGATCAGGTGTGGTAATAGTCAGTTTGTTAATATTTAATAATGGGCTATCACTGATATCTATATTTGTTATTTCAATAGCCGATACATCAACGGCCATACTGCCCACATAAAAAGCCAGTGACCAGCGATCTTCATCACTCAACTGATCATATGCCTGCATGGCAGTATCATTAACACCCTGTGTAATGGTGCTGTGCAAACCATATAATGTACGCTGTTTATAACGCTCTACATCATGGAAATTAATCGGTGCTGGCTCCATGCCCGTTGCTGCCGGACCATCACCAAAACCATCAACACCATGACATGATGCGCACTGCTCAGCATAAAGGTGTTTGGCTTTTTTAAGATCAGGTTGTTTTCGTGGCACAACCATTATCTGATAAGCAGTAATGATTATATGGTGCATCTGTGATGTCAGCTGGCTTATTTTTTTAGCCGATTCTTTTTGCTGCACCCACAAAAATAATGTTTTGGCATGTTCTGCCAGTTCAGATTTAACCTGATTTTCCGGAGTATTAGCCTCAGGCAAATCACCAAGCTGCTGAGAAATCCCGGCAGAAAAATCCAGCATCTCAGCATATTCAGCTTTATTAATTACTTTTCCATCAGCCACAGCACCACGATAATCAACCCCCACATAGTCAATTAACTGCAATAACTGCTGAGTATCAGCCATTAATGGCCGAGAAAAAACAAGAAATAGAGCCAGTAAAAAATAAGCAATTACGTTCATAGCAAGGTTGATTCCAGAAGCCATAGAGCCAAAACGTTAATGATAACAATTATCATTAACGTTTTAAAGAAGTTTCCACTAAATTATTGAGTATAGAAATATGCTATGGTGTAATCTGCAACCACTTTAGATTAAAACTGAATATTTCATGAAATAGAGCTGATAAGCAATTTTTATAATTATTCACTATAAAAGGCTATTTCAAAGAGATTTCATACTTAATTTGAGAACATAAATATGCACTTAAACAAGCTCCCCCTCTTGATATTTGCTGTTATTTCTTTAGCCCTGCCCAGCATACTTCAGGCTCACAAGAACCATGATACAAGCATCAATCCATTTGTAGTAACCGGGGTGGTAAAAAACACTAACAACTCCACTCTACTTGAAGACTTCAGCAACTATTTATCACAACATTCAGGCTACCCTCTAAAAGTCATATTTGCATCAAACTACACAGATCTGTCTCAAAAAATGCGAAACAACCCATTGGCCATTGGCTGGACCTGTGGTGCTCCTTATGTTCAGGATCATAATATGTATAATCAGCAACTCATTGCTGTACCCACTTTTAACCATCAACCCACCTATTACAGTATTGTATTAACTCGCAGTGACCGTAACGAAAAAACACTGGCTGATTTTAAAAATGGCATTCTCTCCTATTCTGACCCCAGATCTAACTCTGGTTTTTTATCACCCAAACATGCACTTTATAAACAGGGCATTGATATAAATACACATTTTCGCCTGTTACTTAACGCAGGCAATCATGAGGGAAGCATTGAGGCATTATTAAATGGCCTGTCAGACGTTGCCGCTGTAGATGAATATATATGGCTGGCTTATCTCAAAGATAACCCTAATGCTAAAAATACATTACGTGAAATAGAACGGATGGGGCCTTATCCATTTACACCGATTGTTGCAAGTAGCGGTGTAACAAAACAGAACATCAGAAAATTAACAGCTGCATTAGTCAATATGAAAAATGATAACAAAGGAAGAAACTTATTAAAGAAACTTTATTTAGATGGTTTTGTAAGAAAAACTCATGAATTTTATAATCCTATAGAATCCATGCTAAAAGATGTTGATATAAGCACAGGGGATTAACAACTATAAAAATATTTACACTTAAAAACTGGTTTTTAAAAAAGATATCCAGGCAGGTCAGTGTAATGCTAGTTTTGATGCTAAGCATAGCTTTATTATTGCCCGCATTTTATTTTTACCACACACAAAAATTAGAACTCGAAAAAAGCACAGAACAACTAGCAAAGCAATTAATTATTTCACTTAGAACATCTATTTCCAAATCCATTTTATTTGAAGAATATTTTGAAGTCTGGCAGTTAATTAATATCCAGCTAAAAAATAATCAGCAACAAATTAACACGGGGGGTTTATTTAAAATAAGCGAGATAGCAATATTAGATAAAAACAATCATGTTTTTGCTCATAGCTCACCAGCTACCCACCCCCTTAAAAAACAATACACTGGTATCACACCAACTCACAAAATACTGCCCATAAATTCAGACAAGATAATAATAACCACTCCAAAAGATAATATAAACACATGCATACGGCTATATGCCAATGCAATATATCAGGGCAATTCAGATGGCTTAATTATATTGCAACTGGATCTATCATTATTCGACAAGCTCAATCATCAGCTTATTGTTAACTTCATTCTATATTTCATATTTATTATAATACTCATATTGATAACAGGAATATTATTTGGCGACTGGATTAGCAGACCATTAAAAATAATCGAAGAGTCATTAACAAAAATAGGTAGTGGAGAATTACAGATAAAGGAACTCCATCGACGTTATGACGAATATCAGAAGCTCGCTTTAGCTATAGAAAAAACTGACAAAGAACTATATAACAGCCACTCAAAGATTGATGCCTTATTAGACACAACAAAAGAACGAGAAGAATATCTATCTATAATGCTGCACAGCATTGGTGATGCGGTTATTGCCACAGATGCCGATGGATTAATAACTCGAATGAATCCTGTTGCAGAGAAGCTCACGGGCTGGACATTTAAGAAAGCTCTTGGAAAAACAGTAAATAAAATATTCCCTATTATTGATGCTTCAACTCGAAAAACAATTGAAAACCCAATTGAAAAAGTAATGAGCAATGGTGAAACAGTATACCTGAGCAACCATACAACACTTATCTCAAAAGATGGAAAAGAATATCATATCGCTGATTCTGCCGCGCCAATTCGTGATGCCAAAAACAATATACAGGGCATGGTATTAGTATTTAATGACATTACTGAACAGTATATTTTACGCACTCAGGTAAGCGAACAAAACAGAAAACTACAGCGAATTTTTGATGGTATGCAAAGCATTGTAGCCATACTGGATATTGATGGAACACTAACATTCATTAATAACACGCCTCTAAAATTAATTAATTTAGAGCAACAGGATGTGCTTGGAAGTAAATTATGGAATTTAAGCCTCTTTAATTATGACACCCAAACACAGCAAACTATAAAAAGCGACTGCCTAAAAGCGGCCACAGGTGCTATTACATTTAATGACTTTGAACTATTAACACCAGAAGGCTTATTATGGTTTGAATTTTCAGTACACCCTGTTATCAATGAAGATGGAAAAGTAATTCAGCTAGTTGCTGAAGGACGTGATATTAATCAGCGAAAACAGCAGGAAGAAATTCTCCGGCGCACACAAAAAATGGATGCCATCGGTCAACTTGCAGGGGGAATTGCTCACGACTTTAATAACCAGCTTGGCGTTGTTATCGGTTATCTTGATATATTACAGGACTCCCTGGAAGATAAAAGACAGTTGAAATGGATAAGCAATTCCACACGTGCCACACTACGCTGTATAGATCTGACTCGCCAGCTTCTTGCTTTCTCACGAAATAAATCAGCAGATAAGTCCATTGTAAATATTAATAATTTACTGCAAGAATTAAAAACAATGATTGCACGTACAGTAACACCCGAAGTTGAAGTTGAATATTTTTTAAATGAAAATCTATGGCTAACAGAAATTGATTGCGGAGAATTTCAGGATGCCATTTTAAATTTAGTTATCAATGCCCGCGACGCAATGCCTAACGGAGGTAAATTAGTTTTTGAAACATCAAATAAAAGTCTCGATAAAGACAATGCAAATAACAGGCTAAATATAGATGCTGGTGACTATGTTCAAATAATAATTAGTGATACAGGCCACGGTATGGATAAACAAACACTTGAACATATTTTTGAACCTTTCTTCACTACAAAATCTGAAGACAAAGGCACAGGTCTGGGACTTGCCATGGTTTATGGCTTTGTTAACCGCATTGGTGGCAGCATCCGCTTTTACTCAGAAACCAATATTGGCACAACTATTCGTATGTATCTGCCCCGTAGTACATCCTCTATCATTAGCGATAATAATTACCAGAAAGATATTTTATTACCAACAGGTAATGAAAACATACTCATTGTAGATGATGAAAAAGATTTATTAGACCTTGCCAGTAAACATCTAACTGACCAGGGTTATCATATTCAAATAGCTGAAAATGCAAACCAGGCTTTACAGATATTAAAACAGGATTCATCAATTGATTTATTGTTTAGCGATGTTGTTATGCCGGGTGGAATGAATGGCTATGATCTGGCTGAAAAAGTCACACAGTTATGGCCAGATATAAAAATATTACTGACCTCTGGCTTTACGTCAAAAGCTAAAAATAGTAATAAACCCAACAGGTTTGATAATAACTTACTGAGCAAGCCTTATCGAAAATCTGAACTGGCAAAATACATCAGGCTAACTCTGGATAAAAAAGATTTAAAACATAGCTAAAATACCTGTACTAAAAACAAATAAAAAACCACGTCCTTAGAACGTGGTTTTTTATTATCTTAAAGCTGGATTAATATTTATTCCTCATATTTACCTCTGGAAAAAGTTTCATATAAAACAGGTACAACAAATAATGTTAATAGTGTTGCACTAATTAAACCGCCGACAACCACCGTCGCCAGAGGTCGCTGAATTTCTGAACCCACTCCAGTTGCTAATAACATAGGAATAAGTCCCAGTGCAGCAATAGATGCTGTCATTAATACCGGGCGTAAACGTGATAAGGCGCCTTCAAATACAGACTGTTTAATATCCAGCCCACCTTCAAAGCGCTGGTTAATAGCATTCACCATAACCACACCATTGAGCACAGCAACACCAAACAGAGCAATAAAACCAATAGAACCTGGCACAGATAAATACTGTCCCGAAATATACAGTGCCGCTATACCACCAATTAATGCCAGTGGTACGTTCAGCATAATTAACATGGCCTGCCCCACTGAGCTAAATGCAAAGTACAGCAACAGGAATATTAAGCCTAGTGATAAGGGCACAACAATCATCAATCGAGCCTGCGCACGTTGCTGATTTTCAAACTGACCGCCATAAACTACTGAGTAGCCCGCAGGTAAATCAATTTCATTTTTAATGCGCTCATCTATTTCAGCAACGAAGCCTCCCATATCCCGATCTTTTACATTGGCCTGAATCACTACACGACGTTGTACATCATCACGACGAATTTGTGGTGGCCCCGATTCAATCGCTACATTTGCAACATCACCCAGACGAACCCATGATCCACTGGCAGACTGTAATATTAATCCCTTAATGGCCTGAATATTATTACGATATTCTTCGGCAAGACGAACATAAATATCATAACGCTCATTACCATTAATAACCTGCCCAGCAACCTGACCACCAATTGCATCACCCACCAGACTCATCACCTGATCCATTGGTATACCATGTCGAGCCAGTTGATCACGATCTGGACGAATCACCAACTGAGCTTCACCCGCAATGGGTTCCATAGCAATGCCCACACTGCCTTCGATGGTTTTAACCAGCTTTTCTATTTCACTGCCTTTTTGCGCCAGTACGGCAAGATCAGGGCCAAACAATTTAATCGCCAGTTGCGCCTTAATACCAGACAGCAATTCATCTACGCGTGTTGCAATAGGCTGAGAGAAGGAAAATAACAGCCCCGGCATAACCGACATTTTTTCTTCCATTAATGCCTGTAATTCCTTGCGATTACTGGCGCTGGTCCATTCATCAACAGGCTTTGTACCCACATAAATTTCTACATTTGATACGGGTTCAGGGTCACCGCCAATTTCTGCACGACCAATTCGGCTGGTTGCATATTCCACTTCAGGGAATGTCATTAATATACGTTCCATTTCACCCGCAACCTGAAGTGATGTATCCATACTGGATGAAGGTGCCAGCGTGACTCGAATATTAATCGTGCCTTCTTCAAGTTCTGGAACAAATTCTGTGCCCAGAAAAGGCAGCAGAACCAGTGAACCAATAAATAGCCCAACCGCAGCAATAACCACGCGAGATTTACACGCCAGCCCAATACCAAGAAGTTTTCGGTAGCTTTTTTCAACAGGGGCAAAAATCGGATTGTGTTTTTCCTTAACCCCTGAAGTAAAGAGATAAGAGGCCATTGCTGGAACAACCATAAGCGCCACAAACAAAGATGCCAGCATCGCCAGCACAATAGATATAGCCATCGGCTGAAACAGCTTGCCTTCAACACCTTCCAGTGAAAACAGAGGCGCAAAGACAATGGTAATAATCATCACTGCAAAAAACACTGGACGCCCCACTTCCTTGGCCGATTCCATTATGCGTAAAGGCATACCACGTTTATCATGCTCGGCATCACTGTCACCATTTTCATGCTGTTGATCCGGGTGAGTAAGGTGGCTGAAAATATGTTCCATCATTACCACCGAACCATCCACCATCATACCTATGGCTATCGCCAGCCCGCCTAATGACATCAGATTGGCAGAAACACCCCAGTAGGCCATAGCCATTAGAGCCAGACCAATAGATAGAGGTACAGACAACAGCACCAGTAAAGTCGCTCGAATATTCATCAGGAAGACCATCAAAATAATAACGATCAACACAAAAGCTTCCAGTAGCGCTTTACTCACTGTGGATACAGCTTTTTCAACCAGATCAGCCTGATCATAAACCGTATCAATAGTGACACCGTCTGGCAGAGCCTGTTGAATTAAAGGCAGACGCGATTTTATGCTATCAATGGTTGACTTGGTGTTCGCACCCATGCGCTTTAATACCACGCCGGTCATCACTTCACCCAGTGATTCAGGGTTACCATCAGCATCACGCCGCGATAGCGTTACCGCACCCTGTCGAATTTCTGCACCAAATTCCACACTTGCCACATCACGCACATAAACAACAATTCCATCTTCTTCTTTCAATGGCGTATTGCCAATATCACGCAAACCCTCTTCATTAGAGCGCAACCAGCCAACACCACGAATGACCAGCTGCTCCTGACCTCTATCCATGTACCAGCCACCTGCATTACGGTTGCTGGCTTCTATGGCGGCAGATATATCATCAATACTAATGTCATACGCCAGTAACTTTTTAGGATCAACCTGCACCTGATACTGGCGCACTTCACCACCAAAAGACAGGATTTCAGTAACACCTTCAACCGGCATCAGCAGTAATTTAACCACCCAGTCATTGAGACTGCGCAGCGTCATAATGTCATATTTTTTCGGATCTTCTGCACGGATAATATATTGGAACACCATGCTTAGACCGGAAACATTCGGCCCCATTTCGGGCGTACCTATGCCATCTGGCACCTGCTCTTTTGCTGCCTGCAAACGCTCAAACACCAGTGACCGAGCAAAGTAGATATCTGTACCTTCCTTAAACACAACCGTCACCATAGACAGGCCGGTTTTGGAAATAGAACGCACCTCTTTCACATCAGGCAGACTGTACATTACCGCCTCAACGGGGAAAGTGATCAGCTGTTCCACTTCTTCTGAAGCCAGACCCTCAGCTACGGTATTAATGGTAACCTGAACATTGGACACATCTGGAAACGCATCCAGATTAAGTTTGGGTAATATCAGACCCGCACCCAGTAGCGTGGCAATTAAAGCCAGAACCACTAACAGGCGACTGCGGACTGATATTTCAATCAGTTTATTTAACATGTCATTCTCTCTAAGATTCTTTTAGTGGTTGTGAACTTCAAAGCCGCTTTTCGCCAGTTCTGACTGCACGAAAAAAGCCCCTTTAACAACAACAGGCGTACCGGGTTTCAGACCTTCAATAATCGCCTTACCATTGATGACACGTATTAGTTCAACTTCTACACCCTTAAATTCACCGGCTTCATCCTGCTCAACCAGCACTTGCCAGTCACCATCAGGGCTGCGCATAACCGCAGCTTCTGGTAGCGCCAGAGCCATGACTGCATCCGCCTGAGCCAAAGTTTCAATTTGGGTATTAACAAATAAACCGGGGTGCAATGCATCATTATTATTTTCGACACTCAGACGAATACCCGTGGTACGCGTAATTTCATCCAGCGCATGTGAAATTTGAGAGACCTTTGCAGGGAAAATCTGACCATTAAATTGCACACTGGCATTATTGCCAATGCTAATCTGGCTAGCGATAGAAGGCGTCACATTGGCCATAACCCATAAACTGGATTCATCTGTAATAAGGCTAAGCTCCTGACCCGGCTCTACCTGCTGCCCTTTAATAAAACCTTCCTTTAATACTGTTCCATCAGTAGTCGCCAGCAGTTCAAAGCGACCATTGGCGCGGGAGAAATCTTTGCTATCAATGAGTGCATTAATTTGAGCTTCCGTCATACCGTAGGCTCTTACTTTGGCTTTTGCCAGTTCCCAGTTAACACGTGCTTCTGTGTAACGACGCTCAGATACAACTTTACGCCCCAGTTTTTTTACACGCTTCCACTCACGATCAACCACCAGAACATTGCCCTGTGCTTCTGCCATTTCTACACTGGATAAGGTAACAATGGGCTGGCCTTTGCGCACGGTTTCTCCCAGCACAACATGACGTTCAATCAACTGTGCAGAAATACGTGGCGTAATAGAGGCTGTTTTATAGGTGTTAAACCTTACTTCACCGGGGGCTTTAATCACTGACTGAATTTTTTGCAGTTGCAGAGGTTTTACAACAACACCGGCTATTTTCATTTGCTCTGTGCCTAGTTTGGTGACACCTTCTTCATGTTCACCGCCATGCTCATCCCCGTGTTCATCCCCGTGTTCGTCATGAGATGCTTCTGCTGTATCTTCATGATTATCATTATGATCATCCGCTGCCACAACCAGAGGTAAGTGAGAGAGAGAACTGCCAAGTAATATCAGCATAAATAAGTTTTTAATATTCATAATTAATTCTTTTCCTGTAAATCGATATTCAACCAGTTATCAATACTGGCCGTCAGGCTCATCCAGTCGAAGGCGGCCTGCCAGAGATGGTTGCGTAATTCAAGACCTGTGGCCTGTGTTTCCAGCGCCTGCTTAAGCTGCAATAAATAATCAGCAGCACTGATATCACCCGCCTGCCAAAGCTGTTTAATCAGTTTTAATTGCTGATTAACGCTAAAGCGGCTGTGCTTGCGCCAGCTATTCCAGGCTTTCAATAAATTGCGATAACGTTCAGTGGTAATAATCAACGTGCCTCGCACATCACGGTATGCCCGTTGCGCCCGCTGTTCACTGACAATCAAATCCTGCTGGGCCGCATCTACCTCTGCACTGTAACTATTGCGAATATTTAAAGGAATGCTGAGATTAAAACCAATCAGGTCTTCATCCCCTTCTGTACCCGCTGAAACACTAATAGTCGGATCCCATGATTTTTCGCTTTTACGCAACGCAACCTGCTGCCGTGCAACTTGCACTTCTGCAAGCTGTGTACGAATAACAGGTAATTGCTGTAGAAAAGCATCCAGATCTTTTTTAAGAGCAGGCTCTGGTAACTGTTCGGGCAAAGCCGGCAGAGAAGATGGCAGCGTGCCCAGTATGGCACGAAGTTTTTCGCGTGCCTCCGCTGCATTGGACAGAGTATTAGCCTGCTCCATTAATGCCTGATTGTAAGCCAGTCGAGCCAGATTCAGTTCCACCTGATTCAAATCACCCGCCTGATAACGGCGCTCGGCAATTTGTTTAAACTCCTGCATCAGCTTGAGTGTTTCATTACTCAGCTGAGCCAGTTCTTTCTCTGTCTGATTTTCTGCCAAACCTGTTAGCAGACCACTAATAAACGACTGCATTGTCATTTTATAACTGGCAATAATCTTACGCAGTTCAGCCTCTGCCATTGCAGTGCGGCTGCCCTGCTGATCACCCCAGTCGATGGTCTGACTAATACCTATGCTCTGTGTTTTGACATCTGTATCTTCATAGTCAAATTCAAGTTCCGGGTTATAAAGTGCCTGATCAGATGCCCGCAACTTTGCATAGGCAGACTGAATCTCTGCTTTTGCAGCAAGCAAATCGGGATGATCAGTCAGGCTATTTTTTATAAAGCCTGTTAAAGCTGGGGATGCACCCTTTGTAATACCCGATGCTGGCTCTGCTAATGCAGTATTGGTTAACGCAATAGCAGCAAGCAATATTATCCACGCAGCAAGCTGCCGGGGATTTAAAATCTTCATGTGTAATTCCTGATTAAAAAATAAAAAACGATAAGCCGTTGTGTTATCACAACACAACATTTTGAAATTCCAGGGATACGCTGATTAAGCATGGTTAGAATTAGGCTGGGAAAAAATGGTTTGTATTTTTCACGAAGTGAGGCGAAATAGTCGCTCTATTGCAACGAACTTCGGGGTAAATACAAGCCATTTTAGCCCGCTTAAAATAATCAGGCTTGATCAGTGTATCCCTGGATTAAGCCTGAGGCGGTTGAAAAGGTGGCGCAAGAATAAGTGAATGAAAATGCTCATTGAGAACAGGGAAGATTATTGCAGTATCAACTGTAGATAGCTGTATTGTCTGACTAATAAACCCCACCATATGAGAAGAAATATGGCAAAAATGATCGCAGCTGGACTCATCAATACAACTTACTGCCACAGTTTCATGAGCGGAATCATTTTGTGAGTGGACAAGATGCGATTCCGTTGTGTCCTCATTATATATATTCATTGCCGAGACCAGATTAACGGCCAGCAAATTTAGTATAACAAACATTATAAGGATCGGTGATTTCATCGGGCACACTATCGCATGGATGCTTTAATTTTTCAATTAACAACAGGTAGACTACTTTCCTTAATAAAGTTCAATAATTATGCTACGAATCTTTTAATAGATAGGCGCTTTTTAGCAGTACATTTTTAAACTTTAAATCTCGACACCAGCCCATGAAGCGTCGAACTCAACTCCGCAAGATCTGCACTGGCCAGTGTTGTCTGTTGTGCGCCAGCTGTGGTCTCGTTAGCAATTTCTGAAATATTTGTTATATTTCGATTAATCTCTTCGGCTGTAGCACTTTGCTGTTCTGCTGCACTGGCTATCTGAGTACTCATATCATTAATGCGTTCTACGGCTGTTGAAATAATTGAAAGAGATGATCCCGCTTTAGTGGCCTGCTCAACCACAGACTGTGCTTCTTCACGACTTCTATTCATAGCCTCTACCGCATTTCGCGAACCTGCCTGCAGTTTTTCGATAACCTGATTAATTTCTTCTGTGGACTGCTGAGTACGTCCGGCCAGCGTCCTCACTTCATCTGCAACTACCGCAAATCCACGCCCCTGCTCTCCTGCTCGAGCCGCTTCAATAGCGGCATTTAATGCCAGCAGATTAGTTTGCTCTGCGACACTTTTAATGACATCCAGCACAGCATTTATATTATCACTGTCCTGTTCCAGTTGATGAATAGTATCTGCTGTACCATCAAGATGACTGGCAAGATGCTGAATAGCACTAACCGCATCATCAACAACTCTGCGACCATTCGCAGTTTCTAAATTAGCTTCCTGAGCAGCCTGAGCAGTACCTGTAATGTTTCTGCTCACTTCCTGAACTGTGGCACTCATTTCATTCATTGCAGTGGCTACCTGCTCTGTTTGAGCCTGCTGCTCATAAATGCTTTGACTTGTTTCTCCAGATGTTGCAGATAGCTCTTCTGAAGTACTTGCTATTCGATGTACCGAGCCAGAAATTTGCTGAATAACTTCATTTAAACTACCAGACATATGATTAATAGATTCTGCTAATTCTGTAAGTTCATCATTTCCTTTTGCCTTCAGCTCATCTCCGGTCAGATCACCACTGGCAATTGCTTTTGCACGACTCACTACTTCACTTAATGGCACTGTAATCATGCGGCTAATATAAACCGAGATAAATGCACCTATAACCAGTGAAAGCAATGCGCCTAATATTAAAACAAATTTCATTGTTACCATTTCACTTTCCAGTAACTTTTTATCCACCTCCGCCAGTCGATCCTGAGACTCACGCATTTGTTTTAAAATTTCCATAATGGCACTGGCTTTAGGCGCTGCTTTAGTGCCTAGCCAGTAATTAGCAAGATTCCAGTCTTTGGCTGAACGCAATTTGAACATTTTAGATGGTAATGGAGAAAACTCTGCTCGTAAGGTTTTATAATTTAACCACGCTTTATCCTGCTTACTATTGAATAACTCTGTCATACTTAAAATCTGTTTATAACGAGTTTCATTAATCTCCCATCTGGCATTGAATTTTTTTACAAAATTTTCATCACCCGAAAGCAGATAAGCACGGATATTAGCCAGACCTAATGCAAAAGAACCTCGACTATCAGCCAGCAATTTTAATAGTTTTTTATGTTGTGGCGTTGCTTCTAACCTGGCTTCCTCATCAATCATGATGGTAATAGCTTCAACAATTTTTGCCGCCCGCGGAGCGGCTTCTGTTAGCAGTAAGTTAACACTGGGGATATTTTTTGATGTGTGTGAAATATCTTCTATTTCCTGCTGTGCCTTACGAAACTGTTCTATATGAACTTTTATTTCATTTAACATTTCAAAGTTTTTGGGATCGGTCCAGTTTCTGGAAAAATCATCCATTTGCTGCACCGCAAGATCAATTTGCTTCCAGCCACTCAGTCGCTCCACTTTAAATTTCTCAGCTTTAGCAGGATCTTTACCCAGAATAATATAACCACGCAGCCCAGCAAGGGAAAGGTGAATACCATCCGTTAGAGACATCCCGGCCATTACTGTTGGTAAACGCATATCAATAAGTCGATACTCAACTTTTTCAACACTATCCATTTTAATAAAATTATTAATTGACATCAGTAAAACAATCACTAACACCAAACCAAAACCTAAAAATAACTTATTCTGAATTGTTAGTTTCAAAAGCGATACCTCAACAAAAATTCTAAAGACATTGTGATATTTACATATTTGATATTTATCACAACCCTTTATATAGAGCACCCTCACAATAAAATCTATTTATTTTTGAAAATGACCATTTATAATGAGTAATTTTTTATATCACTTTAATATGTGAGGGTATTACTTAAAGAAAGGGTATTGAAAGCCCGGCTAAACTGCACCAAGCACTCACTTAATTATGTTGATATTTAATAAAAAAATATAACCATACAGAATACAGAGTTTTTATTTATATAAAACACAAATTACAGGAATCTATCTGTAGTCGAGGCTTTTAACTTTTAAACCTGGCTTGAGGTACTGCTATTCCATAGCGATGCTTTTTCTAAAAGCTTTTCAAATTCACCTGACACTACAGGTTTGGAAATAAGGTAACCCTGAATAATATGGCAATCATGTTTATTTAAGAAATCATACTGCTCTTCTGTTTCAATGCCTTCAGCAATAACTTCCAGGCTCATGCTTTTTGCCATTGCAATAACAGCAAGCGCTATAGCACCATCGCCTTCTTTTCCTTCTATATCTTTTATAAAAGAACGATCTATTTTAAGAACATCCAGCGGGAACTGGTGCAAATAACTGAGTGATGAATAACCTGTTCCAAAATCATCCATTGATAAATTCACGCCCAGTTTTTTTAGTTGATGCATTTTTTGAATACTGCTTTCTGCATCCTGCATGGCAATACTTTCTGTTATTTCAAGATCAATATATTTTGCATCGAGCTTATATTCAGTCAATAAACTTTCCACCTGCTCAACCAGATTATCTAACATAAACTGACGGGCAGATAAGTTAATACCAACGCGTAAAAAATATCCCTGGTTATGCCATTGTTTTGTCTGACTAATGGCTTCTTTAAGTACAAACTGTCCTAATATCTGAATTAAACCCGACTCTTC
Organism: uncultured Thiotrichaceae bacterium; assembly: GCA_964522445.1. GTDB lineage: Bacteria > Pseudomonadota > Gammaproteobacteria > SZUA-229 > SZUA-229 > CAZFUY01. Next base: position 17,371 of record CAZFUY010000004.1, read on the forward strand.
TGCTAATGGCACAAATCGAAAGGGGGGTATAAAACCATGCTCTGGATGATTCCATCTTATTAAGGCTTCCATGGCTATAATTTTTCGAGTTTTTACATCAACCTGTGGCTGATAATAAAGTTCCAGGCTGTTCTCTTCTAAGGCCTGACGTAAATCAGTTTCTAACCTGAGTCTGTCGTGTACACGACGATTCATATCTGCCGTATAAAAACATTCCTGATCGCCTCCCTGTGCTTTTGCTCTTCTCATAGCGGCATGAGCCTGCTGCATTAAAGTTTCTGCATCAAAATCATCATCGGGATAAACGGACACGCCGATACTCAGTGACAGATAAACCTGTTCATTGGCTAAATCAAAAATATTTTCATTAAGTGATGTACGTATGCTTCGAATTAAATCCATGATTTCATCTGTGGACTGAGGGCTTTCTAAAAGAATGGCAAACTCATCACCACTAATTCTTGAAACAGTATCACCTTCCTGAACAAAACGACTGAGAAAACCTGCAAACGCAAGCAATAATTCATTACCCGTATCATGCCCTAAACTTTCATTAATCATCTGAAAACGATCAATGTCAATCATAATGATTGCAATCTGATGACCTGCATGTTCAGCCACTTTAATGGCATGAAATAATCTTTCTTTATATAAAGTCTGGTTAGGCAGGTCTGTTAACAGATCATGATAGGCCTGATGTAAGATCATATCTTCCGCACGTTTAAGTGCTGTAATATCCTGAATAGTACCCAGCGCATGCAGTGGTTTTCCATCATCACTCATGACAACTTCACAGTGTTGATATACATAACGTTCGGTATTATCAGCCGCCTTAATTCGGTGTTCCATTTCAAATCTTGTGCCCCTGTCTTTAGCATCATACAGCGCATGCTTTACACGATCTTTATCTTCCTTTGGCACCAGTTTTATAAAATCATCTACATTTTTTAATTCTTTTATATCTATGCCTAACATTTTTAAAACATTGTCGGGCATTTGAAAGTTATCATTTAACAGATCCCAGTCCCAGTAACCTAACATGGCAACCTGCAATGCATGACGAACTCGAAGCTGGCTCTTTCGCAAAGCAAAATCCATATTTCTTGCTCGCAGGGAGTAACGAACTCTCTGGCTAAATAAACTCCAGTTAATGGGCTTGGTAATAAAATCTGTTGCACCTGATTCGAATGCACGATCAACAGATGTAACATCATCAAGACCGGTAAGCATAATAATTGGGACTGTACTTTCTGTATCCAGCTTACGCATGGCTTCGCAGGTTTCAAAACCATTCATCACTGGCATAATAACATCGAGCAAAACCATGTCGGGGCGATGGTTTTGAAACAACTCGACAGCTTCAGCTCCATTAGGTGCTTCAATCACATCATAACCCTGTCGTTGCAATGCTTTTTTAAGCATAGAGCGAACAACAACATCATCATCAACAGCCAATAATAAAGGTGTTTCACGTTCAGCTATGGCTAATTCCATTTGTGGATTATTAATCATTGGTGCTCATTTCAAAATCAGATTTAACAAATAAGTGTGTCCGTATTTTTCAGTTTACGTGACAGGAAACTACATACCTCTGGATAAGTCTTTCTTTAAATCTTCAATATCTTCCAGACCCACAGCCACTCTAATTAAACCATCGGCTATGCCTGCTTCCTGCTTTTGCTCTGGTGTTAAACGACCATGCGTTGTCGTTCCAGGATGTGTAATGGTGGTTTTAGTGTCACCCAGATTGGCAGTAATCGAAATAAACTGTGTTGCATCAATTAGTTTCCAGCCTGCCTTTTTTCCACCTTTGAGTTCAAATGAAAGTAAACCACCAAAACCAGATTGTTGCTGTTTTGCCAGCTCATGCTGCGCATGACTTTCCAAACCAGGATAATAAACACGCTCAACCGCATCCTGTTGCTCCAGCCAGCGTGCCAGTTGCAGTGCATTTTCACTGTGTGCTTTCATACGAAGTGATAAAGTTTCCAGCCCTTTTAAAAATACCCAGGCATTAAAGGCACTCATAGTAGGGCCTGCTGTGCGTAAAAAACCATACACATCTGTACCCACAATTTCTTTTGTACCTAGTACCGCACCACCGACACAACGCCCCTGACCATCAAGAAATTTAGTAGCCGAATGAATAACAATATCTGCCCCCAGTTTTAAGGGCTGCTGCAATGCAGGCGTGCAAAAACAGTTATCAACTGCTAACAAACAATCATGTTCATGGGCAATGACAGATAATGCTTTTATATCCACAATCTCAGTTAAGGGATTAGAGGGTGTTTCCAGAAAAAATAATTTTGTTTCAGGACGCACAGCTGCTTTCCAGGATTCCAGATCAGACAAATCAACAAATGTTGTTTCTATACCCAGTTTGGCCATAAAGTTTGTAAACAAAACAGTTGTTGTGCCAAATATACTGCGTGACGAAACAATATGATCACCCATTTTTAATAAGCCAATGCAGGTTGCTAGAATGGCAGACATTCCAGATGATGTAGCAACACAACACTCAGCACCTTCAAGAGTCGCCAGTCGGTCTTCAAATGTTCTTACTGTTGGATTGGTAAAACGTGAATAAATATTTCCCGGTTCTTCTCCAGAAAAACGCGCTGCCGCCTCTGCTGCAGAAGCAAATACATAACTGGATGTTGGAAATATCGGTTCACTGTGTTCGCCTTCAGCTGTGCGTACCTGACCGGCACGAACAGCGCGTGTTGCAAAACCAAATGTTTCATCAAATTTTGTCATAATAATTCCACAGTATTAAATATTTTTTTAACCACAAAGATTTTTGGTGAATGCTTTTTCCTGATTACAAAAATGATCAGCATTATTCTTCAATAATTACTTCACAACCTTCATCAACCTGATCGAAAAGATCAATCACATCATCATTGCACATTCGAATACAGCCGTGTGAAACTGCTGTGCCTATTTTATCTTCTTCGGGTGTTCCATGTATATAAATGTAGCGCTGATGTGTATCCAGATTATCACCCTGATTAATCCCCTGTTCCAGACCCTCAAGCCATAAAATCCGGCTGGTAATAATATCGTCTGGCAGGTCTATTTTCTGTGCCTGCAAATCCCCAAGCACTCCCTGCCCCTGTCGACCTATAAACACTTCATTTCGAGGCGCTGTCTCACCAATTTTTTCACTAATACAATGCTTGCCTTTTGGGGTTTTATAACTGCCTTCTTCACTACCCACACCATATTTTGATGTCGATACAGCGTATTGCTGAATCACTTCTTCAAGCTCATCCAGCAAATACAGCTTTTGCTCAGATATTCTAATTAATATACTGACATTATGCGGCATAAGAAATTCATCTTATTCTTAAGTAATCAACCATCTATGATATGCTGTTAACACTTAAATAACTATGCTTTCCATGAATTTTAAAAAGCTGATATTTTTCTTATTCCTGATTAATTTACCGTCATCTTCTATTGCTGACACGTCTGACGCAGTACACAAAACCTGCTCGCGTATTGCAAAAAAGCTATCCAGTGTAAACCTTAATGAGTGTCTCGGGCGACAGCTTTCTCACTCAGGTTACACCTCTAAAAAACAGACGCCACTTATATTAAAAGAATATCCCCCTCTGGAAAATCGTAAAGCTCAGGCACGTATTTTAATGCTGGGCGGCATTCATGGTGATGAGTATTCTTCTGTCACTATTATGTTTAAATGGATGGCTATTCTGGATAAATACCATAGCGGATTATTTCACTGGAAAATTGCACCTTTAGTCAACCCCGATGGTTTATTACAAAGAAAATCTCAGCGTGTCAATGCCAATGGCGTTGACCTTAATCGCAATTTTAAAAATGGTGAAAATATAAATGCCAGCCTGAAATACTGGAAAAAACGCACCTGGAAAGATCCACGACGCTACCCTGGAAAAAAACCCATGAGTGAAGTTGAAACACTGTGGATGGCTCGGTTAATTAAAGAATTCAAGCCCGATGCTATTATCGCCGTTCATGCACCCTATGGCATAGTTGATTTTGACGGACCACCAAAACCACCAACACATCTTGGCCCTTTACATCTTCGCTTACTAGGTACTTACCCCGGATCACTGGGCAATTTTGCCGGCATACAACTTAATATTCCTGTGATCACTGTTGAGCTTCCCTACGCGGGGATTATGCCCAGTAAAAAAGAGATTAATAAAATATGGATTGACCTTGTAGCGTGGCTAAAAAAGAACGTACCGAATAAACAATTATCAACTAAAAACAAATGACTCAGATCATCCTGTTGCTGAACTTTTAAGTCAAAAAATTTTGAAGCAAAAGAAAACGCAAATGAACGCTAACAACGCGAATGTACGCAAATAAAGTTAAATCTGTAGGAGTAACTTTAACTAAACCCCGTCATTCCAGCATGCTTCTAGCTGGAGTGACAATTTTATTAATTACAAAATGTTCTCTTCGCGTTTATTAGCGTTTTTTGCGTTGTTAGCGTTTTCTTTTGCTTTTGACCTTATGCTAGAGAAAAAAATGACTGCTTATGACTAGTTTAAGTCATTTCTAACTATCTTATTTATTACTAGCCACTGTTGGTATAGATGGCTGATTTATTTCACCTTCAAAAACAATTCGCCATTTACCATCTTCTTCTTTATGCCAGTACTGTCGTTTCCATGACTGACTTATAAAATTATCACTCTGGTAATTTTGATGAAAAGTTGCCACCATAACATCTTCATTTGGGTGCATTAAAAGACTAACATCTTCTACATCTACTTTTATATGTTTTTTATATTGAGCAATTCTTCGTTTATGAGCAGCCCAGTGATTAAAGTCTTTTTTACCATTGCTAAATTTTTCTGAATAATGGCTTAAATAATTTTCCGTATTCATACTCTGCCAGTCATCAATCCATTTATTAAAACGCGCTCTGGTTTGTAGCTTTTGTTGCTGCCACTGATCAGTGCTTAGCCATTCTATTTTCTCACCAATAAGAACGGGAGTTTGACCCAGACTTATATATGAGCCGACTTCAATTAAATCATTATTCGGTAAAACCACACAGCCTTCAGATGCCAGTGGCGAGCGATTATATGTTCCACTGCGTGTGCCATGTAACCAGATACCACTGCCGGTTCTACCATTAAATGAATCCCATGCATTTGGATAATTTATGGGGTATGCGCCAGCACCATATTTATCTGCTAATTTATTATCGGGTATATAGGACTGAACAAAATAAACCCCCAAAGGAGTTTTTAAGTCACCTTCTTTTTCTTTTTTTGCGCCACCACGCCCCATAGAAACATAGTAATCAGCAACCTGTTTTGGGAAGCCATTAAAATTATCAAAAACAAATAAACGAGATTTTTCTAAATCAATTACAATGGCGTGCAAATAATTTCCATCTAAATAGGCTAATGCGGCAGGAACTTTATTTGCTTCCATTAATAAATTATTTTTAGCCTGCCATCGTGATTTTACTTCTGTTAATAATTGCTGCAAGTTTTCATTATTTTTTACGCCCATTCCAGCCTGATAAAGCGTGCCCGTCTTTGCTTTTAGAATATCTGCATATAAAAGATGAGCCAGTTTAAATTCAGGCTCATCATGTATTAATAACTTTAATAAGGATTCAGCTTTAGATAAGTCAGCCGATTGAATTGCCGTTAATGCTAATAATAATCGTTGTTCGGGATGAGCGGCAGTATAACCAGATTGAGAAACAACCAGGGAGAATATAAAAAATAACAATGTAAAAACAGATCTAATCATAAACCACACAAATTAATTAATTTGTTTTAAAACTCTTTCTGACAATATTAGCCAGCGTTCATTCTCATAAACCATTTTTAATTGCTTCTGAACCCTGTCCTGATATTTTTCAGATTTATAGTCCTGTATAAATTCCACCAGTGCCTGACTATTATTTTCACTCAAATAAACCTGCACATTGGTTAATCTAATATCCAGCTTATTCAGATATTTAAATTTAGATCTTCGCAGCATACGCCATTGAGTATAGTCCTTTGCTGAACCCGATGGAGTGAAATCATTTGAATAAACTGAGAAATACTGTTCAATATTATTATCGGACCATGCTTCTGACCATTTTGAGAGACTGTTTCTAATATCACTAAAAACGGTTGATGCAGCCTGGCTGTTATTATCAACAACAGAAGATTTAACTACTGGAGCTTTTTTAATTTCTGTTAATATTTCTAATTCTGGGTTTTCAGGTTTTTCAGACACGCCAACAGCTTTGTAATAGGCCATTGCAGCAGCATGATCATAAAGTTTTTTTCTATTTGACTGAGCAACTTTAAAGCTGGGCAAGCTAATAACAGCCGCTTCAATCGCCTGTTGTGCCTGTTCAATTTTGCCCAGTTTAAACTGGGCAATAGCAAGATTATTTTTAGGCTCTGGCCAGTCTGGATTTCTGGCTGCAATATCTTTAAACAATATTGCAGCATCAGACCAACGTCCGTCTTCAGTTAAGTTAACAGCGTGTTTAAATAATAAAAAATCATCTATAGATTTTTGTTGTGCAAATACCATTACAGGCAATAACCATAAACAAAACAGAATTTTTATTAATACATGCTTATTATTTTTATTCATGGATTATTACTGATTACTATAAAGATCAATACCTGCCAGATTATCTGCATGCTCACGCTTTTCTTTTGATGAGTCTGATCTTAATTTATCAAGATGACTAAGATAATCTTCATTTACATCATTGGTAATATATTTACCATCAAAGCAGGAACAGTCATAACTGTTAATACTGATATTGCCTTTGTGTACCGCATCAATCAGGGCATCAATATCCTGATAAACAAGCCAGTCAGCACCAATTTCTTTTGCTATTTCTTCATCCGTGCGACCATCCGCAATAAATTCTCTTGGTGATGGCATATCAATACCATATACATTGGGATAACGTACAGCAGGAGCAGCGGATGCCATATAAACTTTTTTAGCTCCCGCTTCACGTGCCATTTGTATAATTTGTTTGGATGTTGTTCCGCGAACGATTGAATCATCAACTAATAAAACTGTTTTACCTTTAAATTCAAGATCAATCGCATTCAGTTTCTGACGCACTGACTTTTTACGCTGTTTTTGCCCTGGCATAATAAAGGTACGACCAATGTATCGATTCTTAATAAAACCTTCGCGATATTTAACGCCCAGATGGTAGGCCACTTCCAGTGCTGACGTTCGGCTGGTATCGGGTATGGGAATAACCACATCAATATCATGATCAGGCATCTGCCTGAGTATTTTAGCAACCAGGTTCTGCCCCATTCGTAACCTGGCTTTATAGACAGACACATTATCTATAATCGAATCCGGTCTTGCAAAATAAACATATTCAAAAATACAGGGTGAATTTTGTGGGTTTTCTGCACATTGCTGAGTATACAATTTACCCTCTATATCGATAAAAATAGCTTCGCCGGGAGAAAGATCTCTAATCAGTTCAAAGCCTAAAGCATGCAGTGCAACACTCTCTGACGCAACCATATACTCAGTGCCGTTTTCAGTTTCACGTTTTCCATAAACAATGGGGCGAATACCAAACGGGTCACGGAAAGCTAAAATACCCTTACCCACAATAGAGGCCACAACAGCATAGCCACCACGGCATCGTTTATGCACTGCTGAGACAGCAGTAAAAACTTCTGCTGCTGTTACATTTAATTTATTAAGACTCTGTAATTCATGAGCAAAAATATTTAATAATATTTCAGAATCAGATTCAGTATTAATGTGTCGTAAATCATCTTTATATAACTGTGCTTTTAATTCTTCTGCATTGGTTAAGTTTCCATTGTGCGCCATGGAAATACCGTAAGGCGAATTAACATAGAAAGGTTGAGCTTCAGCAGAAGACGCACAACCTGCCGTTGGGTAACGCACATGACCTATACCCATATTTCCTATCAGCTGCGCCATGTGTTCAGCACGAAAAACATCGCTAACCAGTCCATTGTTTTTACGCAAATAAAATTTATTTCCGTCACAGGTTACTATGCCTGCCGCATCCTGGCCTCGATGTTGCAATAAGGTTAAGCTATCGTACAATTTCTGATTAACTGGACCACAACCAAATATTCCGACTATACCGCACATAAAGACCTCAGGATTCTAATAAGAAAAATACTTTGCAACATCATCTGGCAAATAACCCTGTAGCCATACTGCTAAAGTTTCAAAACGCTCAATTAATAATGATGACTTCCACCAGTCATATTCTGGCGCAGGTGTAAGCCCCGCAACAAATACCAGGCCCACAACAATAATTAAGCCCAGTGATGCACCAATAACCATGCCTAATACTCGATCAAGCGCACTTAAACCCGTTTTATTAATCACCTGACGTATTAAAAAGCTGACCAGTGCACCGAGCATAATAGTTAAAACAAACAATAAGCCCATGGCAACTGAAAGTCGCATAGCCGGTGATTCTATTGATGTTAAAAAAGTTGCCGCCAGATTAGGTGCAAATGTAAATGATAATGTGCTGGCCGTCAGCCACGTGCCTAGTGCAATAGCTATTTTAACAAAGCCCCAGATAAGCCCCAGAACAAGTAAAACAGTGATTATAAGAATAATGCCAAAGTCGACCAGAGTCATGCAACGGATTCCATTTTTAAAAGGTGAATGATATCAGAATTGTAGACTTGAGGTGAACTGTGAAATTTTGGTCTTTAATTTAAAGTCTGACTTGTTTTTTCTGTTTGTCATCCCGAGCGTAGTCGAGGGATCTTGTTACCCAGGTAGTAAGATCCCTCGACTACGCTCGGGATGACAAAATAGATTATATAAAATCGCACAACTAACAACTATTCTCAGGGATGTTGTACAATCATGCCTTCAATTTTTTCTTCATTCAGCATCCTGCTTTTTAATTTCTTCAAACGACTGCGATCCAGTTCTGGGCCAATGCGAACACGATAGGTTTTTTTATCTGACGACCTCAATACATCCACATAAGCAGGATGACCTTTGGCTCTTAATTTATCTCGCAACACGTCAGCATTGGCTTTATCTTTAAAACTACCAACCTGCAAAGCCCAGGCATTTATGGATGACTGTTTTCGAGTATTCTTTTTGCTCTGCTGACTTGAGGGTAAAGCTTTTTGATTATTCATAAGCTCAGTCATCGGTGTAAACACAGGCTTATCTGGAATATCAATATATTGGGGATAACGTGATCTATGCCCCGCACCATCCAGCCATTCTGGCACTAGAATAACCAGCAGTGCAGCTAGAATAGCCGCGCCTAACAAACGTTGTTTTAATGCTCTATCCAATGTTTGATCCGTTAAAAAACATACTCGCCTGAGCAACTGTATAAAAAGACCCAAAGACAATGAGACGGTCTTTTTCGCTCATCTTTTGCTGCGCATCTTTACAGGCACTGACAACATCTTTGTGGCTGTTAAGTTTAGCACCTGCACGATGTTCATTCACAACTTTTGCCATTAAATCTGCCTCAAGACCTCTGCCCACATCCAGCCCCGCAGTAAACCACTCATCAATCTGAGTAGACAATATATTTACCACTTCATCTACAGCCTTATCTGCCAACATAGCAATAAGCGCACAGGTTTTACCTTCGACAGGATCATTTGATAGCAGTTCAGCCAGTGCTTTAGCCGCCTGTGCATTATGGGCAACATCAACAATAATCTGGGGGGACTGTTGTATGCACTGATAACGCCCCTGCAATTTAACCTGCTGCAACCCCTGATGAATGTATTTTTCATCAATCTCTATTAAATGATCTAACTGCTGTAAGGCTATAATTGCAGCAGCCGCATTCTGTAATTGATAAGCGCCTTTTAATGCCGGAACAGGTAGATCGGTATAACGTATTGACGGGGCCATTATTTGCCAGCAATTCTGACCGACTCCCTGATATAAATAATCTTTACCTGCCACTAATAATTGCGTATTTTTTTCACTGGCAACATTAGAAATAGATTGTGGCATTTTCAGGCTACCGTATACCGCCGGTTTATCAGCACGAAAAATACCCGCCTTTTCAACGGCAATGCTTTCAATATCATCACCTAACCAGTCGGTATGATCAATATCGATTGAAGTTATAATAGCAACATCTGCATCAATAACATTAACCGCATCCAGTCGCCCACCCAACCCCACTTCTAAAATAACAATATCCAGTTTAGCCTGTGCAAAAGCAACCAGTGCAGCCAAAGTGCCAAACTCAAAATAAGTTAATGGGATATCAGCTCGTGCCTGATCAATAATTTCAAAGGCATGGCATAAAGTTATATCATCAATATTATTACCATTGATACGAATGCGTTCGTTATAAGAAAATAAATGAGGTGATGTATAACAACCAACAGAATAATTTTCAGCTTTTAAAATAGACTCTAAAAAAGCCACGGTTGATCCTTTACCATTAGTTCCTGCAACGGTAATAACAGGACAAATAAACTGTGAAGATAATTCTAGTTTTTTAAGAACCTGCTGAACTCGATCAAGACCTAAGTCTATTTCTTTAGGGTTCAGGCTTTCCTGCCAGGTGAGCCATTGTTGGAGATTATTAAAACGCATTTTTTATTTGCCACAAAGATGCAGAAAAAACATATCTATTATTTTTTAGGAATAAGTAGCTATTCAGGTTGCCCCTGCATGGTTTCAGAGCAAGGCAAAAAATGTGAGTTTACACATGTAAATGATCATTTTTTAACGCAGCTATGAAGCCATGCAGGGGTGAGCTGAATAGTTACTAAGCAGCAGGTTTATTCTGCATCATGCTTAAAATACTGGCAATACGATCACGCATATCGCGACGATCTACAATCATATCAATCGCACCGTGTTCTAATAAAAACTCACTGCGCTGAAAACCTTCAGGTAATGTTTCACGTACGGTTTGTTCAATAACACGAGGGCCTGCAAAACCAATTAATGCTTTAGGTTCACCAATATTAATATCACCCAGCATCGCCAGACTTGCAGATACACCACCCATGGTTGGGTCAGTCATTACGGAAATAAAGGGGATTCCACGTTTAGACATCTGTTGTAATACGGCACTGGTTTTTGCCATTTGCATTAATGAGAACAGGGATTCCTGCATACGTGCGCCACCTGATGCTGAAAAACACACCAGTGGAATATTATGTTCAAGCGCAACATTTGCAGCCCGCACAAATTTTTCACCAACAACAGACCCCATTGAACCACCCATAAATTTAAACTCAAAAGCAACGGCAACCAGAGGCACAGATTTAACCTGCCCTTTCATAACAATTAGCACATCTTTTTCATCCGTGTTTTTCTGTGCCTGAACAATGCGGTCTTTATATTTTTTAGTGTCTTTAAATTTGAGCATATCAATCGGCTCAAGATTTGCTGCTATTTCTTCTCCTGATGATTCATCCAGAAATATGTCTAATCGTCTACGTGCGCCTATGCGCATGTGATGATTGCATTTAGGACAAACATCAAGACTGCGTTCCAGCTCAGCACGATAAAGCACTGCACTACATGAGTTACATTTGGTCCATAAACCTTCTGGAACAGAACCTTTTTTATCATTGCCTTCAGTGCGAATGCGCGAGGGCATTAATTTTTCAAACCAGTTCATAAGACTTACCTTAGTATTCACGCGAAGACGCAAGGTCGCGAAGTTAATACAAAGCTATTTTATTTTAAAAAACTTTGCGCCTTAGCGTCTTTGCATCAAAGCTTTTATCTAATTTTAATCCGAGTTTATACTTTATCCATTGCTTCACGCATGGAGGCAATCAAACTACAAACACTTTCACTAATCTTTTTCGGGTCCTGTGCATTTTCTGCAACCCGTTTAACAATAGCGCTACCCACAACAACGCCATCTGATACCTGTGATACTTTTGCTGCTGTTTCTGCATTGCTAATACCGAAACCAACGCAGACTGAAATATCCGTATGACCGCGAATCTGATTTACTTTTTCTACCACACTATCTACATCTAAATTAGCAGCACCAGTAACACCTTTTAATGAAACATAATAAACAAAGCCACTGCCCTGTTTACATATTAATTCCATACGCTCATCTGTACTGGTTGGTGCCAGTAAAAATATGGGGTCTATACCTTTAGCTTTTAAAGCCACATTTAAATCCTGACCTTCTTCTGGCGGCAAATCAACCAGAATAGTGCCATCAACACCGGCTGTTGCTGCCGCATCTGCAAAGTTTTCATAACCCATAACTTCAACAGGATTAAGATAGCCCATTAAAACAACGGGCGTGTCATTATCCTGCTGGCGAAATTCTTTTACCATGCCAAGCACATCCGTCAAACTCACATTATGTACCAATGCGCGTTCACATGCCGCCTGTATAACTGGGCCTTCTGCCATGGGATCAGAAAAGGGCACACCCAGTTCTAAAATATTTGCACCGGCTTTTACCATGTCATGCATAAGATTGACAGTAACTGAGGGCTGTGGATCACCTGCTGTAATAAAAGGAATCAGCGCCTTGCGTTGATTATTTTTAAGCTCTGAAAATGTTTTTTCTATTCTACTCACAGGCTTATTCCTTCAATATCAGCAATGGTATTTATATCTTTATCACCACGACCCGATAAATTAATAATAATAATTTTATCCTTATCCATGGTTTTTGCCAGCTTAGCGCCGTAGGCCAGTGCATGACTGGATTCAAGGGCAGGAATAATACCTTCAGTGAGAGTCAGTTCATGAAATGCCGCCAGTGCTTCTTTATCTGTTATGGCAACATAATTTGCGCGGCCACAATCTTTTAACCAGGCGTGCTCAGGGCCTACACCCGGATAATCAAGACCGGCTGAAATTGAATGAGTTTCAATAATCTGGCCATTTTTATCTTCCATTAAATAGGTGCGATTACCGTGTAATACGCCCGGCTCACCCGCACATAAAGGTGCTGCATGGCGACCTGAATCCACACCATCACCACCCCCTTCAACACCATACATTTCAACATTTTCATCACCCAGAAAAGGATGGAACAGACCGATAGCATTAGAGCCACCACCCACACAGGCAACCAGAGCATCAGGTAAACGCCCCGCCTGCTGCTGAATTTGGCGACGCGCTTCACGACCAATAATGGTCTGGAAGTCACGCACCATTGCGGGATAAGGATGAGGCCCTGCAACAGTACCAATAATATAAAAGGTGCTGTCAATATTAGTTACCCAATCGCGCATAGCTTCATTCAATGCATCTTTCAGGGTTTTGGAGCCGGATGTCACAGGCACAACTTTAGCACCCAGTAATTTCATGCGATACACATTGGGAGCCTGACGTTTAACATCTTCTTCACCCATATAAACAATACATTCCATGCCAAAACGAGCAGCAACAGTTGCAGAAGCAACACCATGTTGACCCGCACCTGTTTCAGCAATAATACGTTTTTTGCCCATGTATTTGGCCAATAAACCCTGACCTATGGTGTTATTAATTTTATGTGCGCCAGTGTGATTTAAGTCTTCACGCTTAAGATAAATCTGCGCACCACCTAATTCATTTGACCATCGTTCAGCATGATAGAGCGGACTGGGACGACCCACATAATCAGCAAGATCCTTATCAAACTGAGCCTGAAAATCCGGGTCGGTTTTAACCTTTTCATAGGCCTGACGTAATTCTTCAATCGGCTCCATCAAGGTTTCGGCAACAAACTTGCCTCCATAAATACCGAAATGCCCACGATCATCGGGCATGGCATAATAATCTTTACATTCGGTCTTACTCATTCCGATTTTACTCATTTATTGCTCACAATCGATTTTTCTAACTTCATTCATTAACTGCGCCATTAGCGCCGCATCTTTAATGCCCGGCTCTGACTCGACACCGGAGCTTAAATCAACCGCATAAGGGCGAACACTTCGTATCGCATCAGCGACATTATCTGGTTTTAAACCACCGGCAAGAATAATGGACTGACGATACTCATGAGGAATTAAATCCCAGTTAAAAGTCTCACCCGTGCCACCTGCCGCACCTGTTTCATGACTATCCAGTAATATCCCTTTAGCATCATGATAGTTATTCACCTGAGCAAGTAGTTCATTTTTATCAGCCATTCCCAGAGCCTTTATATATGGCCTTGAAAAGGAACGACAAAAATCAGCTGATTCTTTGCCATGAAACTGAATAAGGTCAATGGGACATTCCGCCAGAACAGACTCAACCAGCTCCGCTTCTGGGTTTAAAAACAATGACACCACTGTAACGAATCCTGGCAGAGATTCACAAACAGATTGTGCCTGTTGCACAGTGACATTACGTGGACTCTTTTCATAAAAAACCAGACCAATCGCATCCACACTCAGGCGAGCAGCCTCAATACCATCTTCAGGCCGGGTAATACCACAGATTTTAACACGGGTGCGTGGATTCAATGAAAATATCCAGTTAGCATAATTCGGGGATTTTAACAGAAATAAGCGCAGGATTAACTGTTTTTAATTTTAGATTATCGATATCAGTGAGCAACTTCAAATCTTGTTGCTTAACTGTTAATTCAAATTAGATGTGATTTTCTGATATACAGAAAAACCCACGTTATAACGATTACAACGTGGGTTTTATACTTGCTAAATATCTGATCAGGTAATTTTATTGACCGATAAATTTAAAATGTTTTTCTTAAATAGTTCAAAACATTTTTTAGATCCCCCTGAGTTAGAGCACTATTACCACCTTTTGCTGGCATAGCCATAGGTGAACCCGGACTCTGAAAACCATTCACCAGACTATTCATTAACTCATCATCAGACTTGCTCAGACGGCCATTTTTATCTGTAAAATCAGGGGTGCCAGGAACAATACCTCTGCCATCACTTCCATGACAGGCTATACAGGTTTGGCTATAGATTCCCTGCCCCGTTAATCCCACAGTTGCAGCATTGTTAGTTGAAATGCTGCGCTTACTTGTTTTTCTGGCCGCATTATTTGATGCCTGTAAAAAACTAAGGATGTCACGCGCGTCTTCACCTGTTAAACCCGCGCGTACACGCATATGAAATATGGTACTAATCCATTGATCGTCACGTAGTTCTTTTCCATCACGGATATTATGGCAGCGCCCACAATTGTCAGACCATACTTTAGCACCATTAGCAGCATTTCCTGTAGGAGGCCACTCTGCTGATTGAGCGGTAACATTTATCATTAAGCCTGTGGTTACCAGTAAGGCATAAATACTTTTAGTTAATATTTTCATGTGACTATCTCCTTAGAATCCGTAGGCCATTTGAACAAGTATTTTATCTTCTGCCGTGTTGGCATTATTGCTGTTACTTTCATAAGCAAGTTTTGCAATAACGCTACTGGTAAAAATATAATTAACACCTGTGGTTGAACGATCTAACGTATCTTCTGGGGTGTTATATGAGCTGGTACGCGCAACAACTTCCCATTTTGTAGATGGAAAACGGTAAGCAAGTTGAATATAGTAAGCATCAAATTTAGCACCGTCACTTGTACCATCAGCTCTGTCACCATAAGTTTGTTTTAAATATTCTCCACGTAAATCAAGACCACCTGAATGCCAGGTAAAGTCTGTGCCAATAAAATCCCAGTCACGCTTCACTGTAAAATCAGTGGCAGCAGCACCCGTAATTTCTGCTGCTTTACCCGTCGCCCATGACAGACCTAAATCCAGTTTGCTGGCAGGCAGATAAACACCAAAACGTCCACCGTAGTTTTTAACACCATCTTTATCGGCATTAAATCCAGGTGAGTGCGCTTCTTCCAGTTCATCACCTGCGGTATTCATTTCTCCTGCAACACCATTGCCCACATAAGCGGCATAATTGGCATTAATAGATGAAGCCATTTTGATTTTAAAACCACCACGAACCTGTAAACCAACATCCGCAATAGGTGCAGCTCCACCATGACCAAAGCCCATAGGTGCTGAAGGCAATTTATTAATCCACGATGGATGCATATTCTGGCGGAACTGGCCTAATGGACTTAAAAATCGCCCCATAACTAATGTGGCATAATCATTAACAAAGTAATCGATAGTAAAATATTCCATTTCCACTTCTGTCTCACCCAGCTCATTGACAGTAAAAGCCAGTTCTGTGCCTAACATGACTCGATCCTGATACTGATAATGAAATATAGGAGCAAATGTTCCCGTAGAAAAACTTTTATTAGAGTCACTATTAACATAATTAACATCGGCATAACCGGCCATATGAATTAAGGTATTAGGCGACTTCCATTCTTCAGCTTCAGCAACCTGTTGCTGCAATTGTTCTACTGTTTGCCACAACGCGCTGATTTCTTCATCAGCAGAAGCGGCTAATAATTGTGCGGGAAATGCAGCAGCAATCGCCAGAGACAATAACGTCTTTTTCAGCGCATATTTGGAAATACTCATGAGTATTCTCCTTAAATTAGATAAATTTTTAAAATAGATAAAATGAATAAAAAAAACAGGCGGACAAAACTAATAATATTGGTCAAGGCATGCAGATCTATTGATTACATGACTCAACAGAAACCACCATAAACGAGGTAGTTAAATAAAAAATAAGAAGTTTGATCCGCCAGTAAGAATCAGGCGATAGGAGGTCGCAGCAATGGATTATAGAAATGTTGAGAATATTGATGAGCCGCATCAACGGCTATATCAGATAGAAGCAGGTTATGCAGAAACACCTGTGAAGCAGAAGGAATATTGGCCTGTGCCGTAATATGCATATCACAGCCACAATTATCACACGAGCAAACCTGCTCTATTTTCTGGGGCTGGCAATGACTATTATTAGCCGCACCTTGCTCAGTCATTTTTTGCTGCTCGCAATTATGCAGAGACGAAGCATAAACTAGCTGCACTGACAGATTAACAACGGCCAATGTTAAAAGTAAACAAGCTAACTTTTTGAGTAAGATTTGCATAATGTCTCATTTGTTTAGTAGCTTATACACTTGTATTTAAGTCATTGCTAATGCTATTTTTAGTAAATATTGAGCCATTGATATAAATCAATGGGTATATTTTTAAAGAAATAACCTTTAATAATCAAATAAAATCCGGCAAATAAAAATAATCTGGGAGATTATATTCATCGGGATATGTCACCTTTACCATATACAGGCCATCGGCTGGCGCAGTAATACCGGCCTTTGTTCTGTCCTGCAAAACTAATAAATCAGCAATCCATTCTGGCGATTTTTCTCCCATACCCACTTCCAGCAATGAACCCACTATATTCCTGACCATGTGATGCAAAAAAGCATTGGCTTTAATATCAATATAAATAAAATCTCTGCTGCGATGCACGTTTACATAATGTACATTGCGCCGCGCATGTTTTGCCTGACATGATGATGATCTAAACGATGAGAAGTCCTGTTCCCCAATTAATGCCTGTGCTGCCTTATGCATGGCATCTACATTAATTGAGTCATAACGCCAGGTTGCTTTTTTGCTTAATATCGCAGGACGAGCTCGACGATTAAAAATAATATAACGATACTGTCTTGCTGTTGCAGTAAAACGCGCACTAAAATCTTCATTCACTTCACATGACCAAAGTGAAGATACATCATCAGGCAAATGCGCATTCACACCCTGAACCCAGGCTTTTTCGGAACGAATAGACTGCGTTTCAAAATGGACGACCTGACCTGTAGCATGCACACCCGTATCAGTACGACCTGCGCATACGACCTGTATTTTTTCATTTGCAATAATTGATAATGCTTTTTCTAATTCACCCTGTACAGTACGAATACCATGGGGCTGCATTTGCCAGCCTGAAAAATGACTGCCATCATATTCAATACCTAATGCAATTTTCATTTTTTAAAGCCTGCTTAAAAAGTCAAAAACTTTGACGCAAAGGCGCAAAGGCGCAAAGTTTACTTGAATTACTACATCTGAAGCGTAGCAACACATTAAAGATGCTTTTATTTTACACCTCTGCATCAATTATTTTTATTTTACACAATACTCTTGCACATAAAAAAACGGCATCAGTTTTAATCTGATGCCGCTTTTAAACCTGTTATAACAAAAAAACTAACTTGCCTTCTGGAGCAACTCTTCTGCTTGCTGCTGCTGCTCCTCATTACCTTCCGCTTTTACTTCTTCCAGAATACTCCTGGCACCTTCATTATCACCCATATCAATATAGGCTTTAGCAAGATCAAGTTTAGTACCGACTTCATCAACATCCTCTGATAATTCTGAAATATCAAAATCATCGTCATCATCATCTAATGTGACTTCTACATCAGAATCATCATCCATATCCAGATTAATCTCTAAATCTTCAACTGCTTCTTCACCTGTATCTGCATCTGCATCCAGATTAGCTTCCAGATCTTCTGACATTTCTATTTCCAGACCTGCATCGAGACTGGCCATAGTCTCATCTGAAACAGGGGGTACTTCATTGTCTGTACCCATATCCAGATCAACTTCCAGATCTTCTGGCACATCCATCTCAAGACCGGCATCAAGATTCGCCATAGTCTCATCTGAAACGGGGGGTATTTCATCGTCTGCATCTGCAGTGTCGTCTTCCAAATCTACTGCTAAATCAAGATCCATATCAGCATCCACAGATATTTCATCTGTTGCAGCGTCTTCTGTTTCTTCTTCAAAACCAAGGTCTGAGGCATCAAAATCAAGAGAGAAATCTTCATCGATGTCTAAAGATGCCGAATCATCATCGACTTCTGCAATACTGTCACTGGCTTCTTCCAGCTCTTCTTCGAAATCACCCAGATCAAATTCTAAATCTGAAGCATCCACCGTGTCTGCTTCATCAGCAGAATCATCTAATCCCTCCAGATCCAGTGGTTCATTTAATATCTGAGTAGCATCAGCATCGGCTTCATCTGATGACAGCTCCTCATCAAAACCAAGATCCAGATCAGGTGCAACTTCAGCGTCTTCCGCATCCAGTTCAAGGTCTGTTGTCTGCGGCTTTTTAGGTAATAAATCATCAGTATCAAAGTCTGGCAGCGCAATACTACCGACTTCATTAAACATGGCATTGCTGGGGCATAACTCACGTCCCATGGCAACAACACGATCCCAATATCCTTTGTTATCACCTTTGCGCTGTTTAACTTCTTCTGCCAGTGCGGCAAAGGCATCGCTATCTTTGCCTGCAAAATGCGTTTCCAGTAATTTCATCCGATAATCATCACGATCCGGATTTTCATTAATTGCGTTGCGTAATAATTCTTCAGCCTGCTGATAAATGCCATAGGCTAAATAAACATCTGCCTCGGCAATAACATCATCACGCTCTTCTTCGTCTTCTGGTTCTTCATCGGCAAGACTGATAACAGTATCTTCCAGATCCGCAGAAATATCATCACCGCTTGAAGCATCAACCTGTGTTTCATCAAAATCAGAGTGGGTATCGCCAAAACCAAGCTCTGTTCCTACTTCATCATCACTGGGCGACTGCATTTCTGCGGTTGCATCCAGATCCATTGCTTCTGTTTTAATGGTCGCTTCATCTGCAACCTCATCAATTCCTGAACTATCAAGATCAGTCCATTCTTCATTTTCAGTTTTATTAATGCGACGACGACGCAGAATCATGCCAATAGTTGCAAGAAGAGCCAGTACGCCCGCACCAATTGCTGCCAGCATATTAGGGTCATCAAGCAGTTTTTCTATAAAACTTTTAGGCTTTTGTTGCGCAAATGCAGGCACATCTGCTGCCTGAACAACTGGCTGCTCTTCTACGGCAGGCTGCTCCTCTGCAACAACTTCCTCACCAGTCACTTCTGTTGTTTCATCAACAAAAAGAGCGTCTTCAGCGGATGCTGCAACTTCACTTTCTTCGGCGACAGGTTCTTCTGTTGCTAATTCATCGACAGGCTGTTCTTCTGTTGCCACTTCTTCAGTGAGTGTTTTATCTATCGCGGCTTCATCTATCGCTGCTGGTTTAGCGCCTTCTAAATCCTGCTGTAATTTAGCCAGTTCACCATCATCCATTTGCAGAACATTTTGAACTCTCTGTTCAAGTTCAGCCAGACGAGTGCGTAATTCTTCTTTTTCCAGACGTTCAGATTCAAGTGATTCCTGAGCCAGAGATAATTCATTGCGCAGTTTTTGCAGCTGCTGTGCTTCTGGATCCTGCGCTAAAGCAGCGGTATCACTACCATCAGAGTCGCTTGCGCTAACAATAGATAGCTGGCCATCTCCTGTTTCAACACTGCCATCAGTAACACCCGCTCCACTTTCAGATTCAGATTCTAATGAGGAGGCAGGTACTGCTCCGCTCATTGCCTGGCGGTATTCACGCCACAGTGCTGAGTGTTCTCTTGCCTGTGCCAGTGCTTCCTGCCTGCCCAATGATGTTATTGATGCACGATCTGGCATACGCAAAATATAGCCACGTTTTACACCATTAATATTTTCTTTAATAAAAGCTTCAGGATTTTCTCTTACCAGTGCCAGCATCATCTGCTCAACAGAGACTGAATTATCTGGACGCATACGATTAGCCATACTCCACAAAGTATCATTTTGCTGAACTCGATAGCTTCCGCTCACTTCCTGATACTGAGGAACAGGCTGATATGTAACCTGTTTTTGAGTGCTTTCCGATTCAACAACAGCTACCGGCGCAACTTGCGTACTCTGCATCGCCTGTGGCGCGGCATAAGCACTTTGTGCTGGGCGACCACCCTGTTGTTGTATCGAAGATTTTTGAGATGCCGGCTGAGCCTGAGTTGAATCAGCCGGATCAATAAAAGGGCGACCATTGTCCGCAGCAGGCTGTGCGGGTGCAGATGTACTTGCAGTAGATCCTGAATAAACAGGTGGGTCTAATAACAAGGTATATTCACGTAACATGTGGCCTTCTGGCCAGTCAATTTCTACAAGAAAACTTAGAAAAGGTTCACGAATAGGTTTTTTGGTTTTAATACTTATATAAAGCTTATTGTTCTTTAAAAAAGCCTTAAATTTAAGTTGTTGTAGCAAATAAGGGCGATCAATGCCTGATCGAGAAAAAGCGTCCCTGGATGCCAGCTTAACAATAAGTTGCTCAATATCTTCCGGCTCAGCAGATAAAACTTCAACTTCTGCATCCAGCTCCTGATTAAGCGCAGAATTCAGTTCTATTTCTCCCAGCCCCAGAGGATAACCTCGTCCAGGCATTAAAGCAGCTAAAATAGCCATGCTTAATGTCAGTTTGCGCACCGCTTTTCCCCTCAAAATCGATTCCTCAGACATACGAAATAATGAAACAGGGATAGAAACTCCCCCATTTCGGTCAACATGCTAAGAATGAGCTTTAGCATTTAGGTGTAACTATAGGTTATAAATAGTCTTTTATCAAAATTTCTGCAATTTGCACACTATTTAATGCCGCACCTTTTCGCACATTATCGGCAACAACCCACAAATTTAAGCCTTTTTCATGGGAAATATCTTCTCGAATCCTGCCAACATAAGTAGGGTCGGTGGTTGCGCCTTCTGTCACAGCTGTTGGATAGCCACCATCTTTGCGCTCATCCATCACTTTAATGCCCGCAGATTTTGACAGCAGATCACGGCACTCATCCGCCGTCATTTTTTCATTTGTTTCAATATGCAGTGCTTCAGAGTGACCATAGAACACAGGCAC
Organism: uncultured Thiotrichaceae bacterium; assembly: GCA_964522445.1. Taxonomy (GTDB): domain Bacteria; phylum Pseudomonadota; class Gammaproteobacteria; order SZUA-229; family SZUA-229; genus CAZFUY01. Next base: position 39,024 of record CAZFUY010000004.1, read on the forward strand.
ACGAACCGCTGTTGGATTTACCACGATGCTGTCATCTTCCATAATTTTTTTGGTTTCCCACACCATTTTCATTTCTTCTTTGGTGTAACCGTTATCCATAAAAACATCTATATGCGGTAAAACATTAAAAGCTATTTGCTTGGGATAAACATTACATTCAACTTCTAAACCATTTAGCAACTTTGCGGTTTGCCCTGCCAGCTCTTCAATAGCTTCTTTACCCGTGCCAGAAACAGCCTGATAGGTACACACATTAATGCGAGAAATACCAACTGCATCTTTAATCGGTTTTAGCGCCACTAACATTTGAATAGTTGAACAGTTTGGATTTGCAATAATGCCTTTGGTTTTGTAACGAGCAATTGCATGTGGATTAACTTCTGGCACAACCAAAGGAATATCATCGACATAACGAAACTCAGAAGTGTTATCAATAACAACACAACCTGCCGCAGCTGCTTTTGGTGCAAACTCTTTTGAAATAGAACCACCAGCAGAAAACAAACCAATCTGAACTTTTGAAAAATCAAAATCTGCCAGATTTTCAACTGTTAATAATTTATCACCAAATTCTACTTTTTTACCCGCAGAACGCTCTGACGCTAATGCATAAACTTTACCTACTGGAAAGTTTCTTTCTGCCAGAATAGATAACATAGTTTCACCCACAGCACCTGTGGCACCGACTACTGCTACATCATATGTTTTACTCATAACTTTACCCTTAATATTTAAATTGCTAGCCACAGAGGCTCAGAGGACACAAAGATTTTTAAAGTTAATTAATAGCTCTGTGCCTCTGCGGCAAATTTTTTAAGCTTTTAAAGCTTCAATCACTGCATCACCCATTGCCGCAGTACCCACTTCTTTACAGCCTTCAGACATAATATCTGGCGTGCGCAAACCTTTATCCAGAACATTACCGACTGCATTTTCAATACGTTGTGCCACAGCTTCATTATCCAGACTGTAACGCAACATCATGGCAACAGATAAAATAGTCGCCAGTGGATTGGCAACACCTTTACCTGCAATATCCGGAGCTGAACCATGTATGGGTTCATACATGCCTTTACCATTTGCATCTAGTGAAGCCGATGGCAACATACCAATTGATCCGGTTAACATTGCTGCCGCATCTGACAAAACATCACCAAATAAATTGCTGGTCACCATTACATCAAACTGTTTCGGCCATTTAACTAACTGCATCGCTGCGTTATCAACATACATATGGCTAAGTTCTACTTCCGGATAATCTTTGGCGACATTCTCCATCACGTCTCGCCACAGTTCAGATACTTCCAGTACATTGGCTTTATCTACTGAGCAAACACGTTTGTCTCGCTTCATGGCAATATCAAAAGCGGAACGACCTATGCGATCAATTTCACTTTCTTTATAACCCGCGGTGTTATAAGCATAACGCTCACCATCTTTTTCAGTAATTTCACGAGGCTGACCAAAATAAATGCCACCAGTTAATTCACGCACAATCATAATATCTAAACCCGCCACTATCTCTGCTTTTAAAGAGGATGCGTCAGCCAGTTGAGGATATAAAATAGCAGGACGTAAGTTTGAAAATAGAGTCATTTCGGAGCGCAGGCCTAGCAAACCTTTTTCAGGTCGTTTTTCACGGGGTAGTGACTCATATTGTGGACCACCCACAGCACCTAATAAAATCGCATCGGATGCTTTACACAGATTTAAAGTAGCTTCAGGCAATGGATCACCGGCTGCATCATAACCTGCACCACCAACAGGTGCTTCTTCCAGCTCTACATTTAATGAGCCATCATCTTTTAGAAAGTTAATAAGCTTAACCGCTTCATTAACTATTTCTGGGCCTATACCATCACCGGGAAGAATTGCTATTTTTTGTGTCATGTTTAAAACCTTTTTTTGTCATGAAGACACTGAGAATTAATTAATAAAATAAAAGCAAAAGAAAACGCAAATGAACGCAAACAACGGAAATAAACGCGAATGTTTGTTTATGCACCTAAGGTGTACCACACCCTACTTAGCCTTTGCTTTTATTTGCGTGCATTGGCGTTCATTTGCGTTATTCGCGTTTTCTTTTGCTTTTCATCATGTTCAAGTAAGTAACTTTTGCCTCTGCATCAAGATTAATCAAAATAACCAGGGCGCTGATTGCTTTCGTTGTTCTTCATACGCTTTAATATCATTCGCATGTTTTAAAGTCAGGCCAATATCATCCAGGCCATTTAGCAGACAATATTTACGAAACTCATCAACATCAAAATTTATTTTATCGCCTTCTTCTATGATAATTTTTTGCGATTCTAAATCAATCGTTAACTGATAACCTTTTTTTGATTTTACTCTGTTAAATAAATCATCAACCACACTGGCTTCAAGTGCTATGGGTAACAAACCATTTTTAAAGCTGTTGTTAAAAAAGATGTCTGCAAAACTGGGGGCAATTACGGCACGAAAACCAAAATCGGTTAATGCCCAAACGGCATGTTCTCTTGATGAGCCACAACCAAAATTCTCGCGAGCCATTAATATACGCGCCTGATCATAAGGCTGCTGATTTAATATAAAATCTTTATTAATGCGACGCGCAGAATTATCCATGCCGGGCTCACCCGGATCAAGATAACGCCAGTCATCAAATGCATTGGGGCCAAAGCCACTGCGTTGAATTGATTTTAAATATTGCTTGGGAATAATCGCATCAGTATCAACATTGGGTCGATCCAATGGTGCAACAATTCCGGTTTCTTTTATAAATTTTTCCATAACAATCTCGATTAATTTTTAGCTCTTCTCACTGACAATTATTCTTTATTATTCTCTTTGTCATTTTTCTGGATTTTTTCCCCTAAAACTTCCAGGTCTTTTCCAAAGCCTTCAATCGTATTACAGGCCGTAATTGAAAAAAAACCTGACACCAACATAAGAACAAATAGTTTTTTCATAACCGTATTTCCTCAAAAATTTCTAACATCAACAAAGTGACCCGCAATAGCCGCAGCAGCGGCCATAGCAGGGCTGACTAAATGCGTACGACCTCCCTGCCCCTGACGACCTTCAAAATTACGATTTGAAGTTGATGCACAACGCTCGCCTGAATCAAGACGATCCGCATTCATCGCCAGACACATGGAACAACCAGGATCACGCCATTCAAAACCCGCTTCAATAAATAATTTATCGAGTCCTTCTTTCTCCGCCTGCTGTTTTATCAGACCTGAGCCGGGAACGATTAATGCCTGCTTCACATTTTCAGCGATTTTTCGTCCTTTAATCACTTTGGCCGCCTGCTGTAAATCTTCTAAACGTGAATTGGTGCATGAGCCTATAAAGACTTTATCAATAGTAATCTGATTGATTGGCTCACCCGCATTCAGTCCCATATAATTCAGCGCTTTTTCCATGCCACTGGCTTTAACCTGATCTGCCTGGCTTGCAGGATCTGGAACGCGATCATCAATGGACACCACCATTTCAGGCGAAGTTCCCCAGGTCACCTGTGGCTTAATATCTGCCGCATCCAGTGTAATTTCAGTATCAAAGACAGCATCGCTATCACTGACCAGATCCTTCCATGCGGCAACGGCTTTATCCCATACATCCACATGGGGTGAATAAGGTCGGCCTTTTACAAACTCAATGGTGATGTCATCAACCGCCACCAGCCCCACTCGCGCGCCCGCTTCTATGGCCATATTGCATATTGTCATGCGGCCTTCCATTGAGGTATCTCGAATTGCACTGCCCGCAAATTCAATCGCGTAACCTGTGCCACCCGCCGTACCTATCTCACCAATAACAGCCAGCACTATATCTTTCGCTGTTACACCCACACCCAGCTTGCCATCAATGTTAATACGCATATTTTTCATTTTTTTCTGCAACAAACACTGGGTTGCTAAAACATGCTCAACTTCCGATGTGCCTATGCCAAATGCCATAGCACCAAATGCACCATGGGTAGCAGTATGTGAATCACCGCAGACCAGCGTCATGCCCGGCAAAGTTGCGCCCTGCTCCGGGCCAATAACATGCACTATGCCCTGACGAATATCATTCATATCGAATTCAGTAATGCCAAATTCTTTGCAGTTGCTACCCAGTGTTTCAACCTGTAAACAGGCAATGGGATCAGTAATGCCTTTATCTCGATCAATGGTAGGCACGTTATGATCAGGAACAGCCAGTGCTGTATCTGTTCGCCACACGTCACGGCCTGCTATACGCAAACCTTCAAAAGCCTGTGGAGAAGTGACTTCATGCACCAGATGACGATCAATATATAGCAATGCCGTACCACCATCTTCTGTGCGCACGACATGAGAATCGAATAATTTATCGTAAAGGGTTTTGCCTGACATTTAGCATTCTCCAACCATTAGACCTGTAATTGAGACTGATTTTATGCCCGAACAAGCCATAAAACAAATTCATTATTTTTATAGTATGCATTCCTTTTAGGAATAGATTAAAATCCAGCTTTATGGATATTCAGAACCTGCAAGCCTTTATTATCGTCAGTGAAAACAGCTCATTTTCAAAAGCAGCTGAAAAACTGTTTATTACTCAACCCGCCGTCAGCAAACGCATCTCATCACTGGAACAGGAACTTGGTGTAAAACTGTTTGACCGCATTGGCAAATCGGTACAGACAACCGAAGCAGGACTGGCTTTACTGGTCAGCGCAAAACGCATACTGGCCGAGCTGGAAAATAGCCGTCGAGTAATAAGCAATCTTACCGGCAAGGTTAATGGCCCATTGCGTCTTGGTACCAGCCACCACATTGGCCTGCACCGACTCCCCCCGGCATTACGCGCCTATACCGCTCAATACCCGGATGTTGATCTGGATATTCACTTTATGGATTCAGAAGATGCCTGCGAGGCAGTTATCAAAGGCGACCTGGAACTGGCCATTGCTACCCTGCCAGAAAAACCTATGGATAATCTAACCACAAAAATTATCTGGCATGATCCATTATGCATTGCCGTTAGCAAAGATCATCCATTAGCAAACAGAAAAAATATAAAGCAAAACACATTACTGGAATATCCAGCCATACTGCCATCACAAAGCACATTTACTCGCAGGCTAATGGAAAAAGCATTAACGATGGATAGCCGTAAAATGAAGATTGCAATGGAAACCAATTACCTTGAAACCATTAAAATGATGGTGTCTATTGGATTAGGCTGGAGCGTATTACCTAAATCGATGATCACGGATGATATTCAATGTATCCATATAAAAAACATTCGCATGGAACGGCAATTAGGTGTTGCCTATCATGCGGAGCGCACTTTATCGAATGCGGCAAAGATGTTTTTAAAAAAGCTAAAAGAATTTAGCCGTTAAACTTTTTCTTCTATCTTTACAAATTTCCAGGTAATAAAAAAAGCAAACAAGGCAGATAATGCAGCCAGATTAAAAATCACATCCGGTGTCGTCTGATCCCAGAAACGGCCACTCATATAACTACCTACCGCACCACCTGCGCCAAAACTAATACTGGAATAAAGCGCCTGCCCCCTGCCCTGATATTTTCCTTTAAATAATTTATGAATCATATCTATGGCAACCGCATGATATAAACCAAAACTTGCAGCATGCAGTATCTGCGCAAATAAAATAATGGAAAAGAAATCCACAAAATGGCCGATTAAAAGCCAGCGTATTACGGTTAATGACAATGCCAGCATTAATAATGCACGTGGACCAAATTTTGGCATTAGTTTATACATATATAAAAACACCAGCACTTCAGCCATAACACCCAGCGCCCATAACAAGCCAATTGTACTGCTGTCATAAAGCTGTTCTTTTAAGTAGATAGAATAAAACGTGTAATAAGGCCCATGGCTCATTTGCGCAAGAAAACACACCACTAACAGGGCTATGACTTTGGGCTGTTTAATAACATGAAAAATACTCACATGCTCTGTTTCTTGTTTTTGACGATGACTTTGCGGAACAATAAAACTGATAAGCGCAATGCCAATATAAATAACAAAAACAACCTGCGGCACTAAAGAATATTCTTTGCTATCAAGATACTGGCCAAGCACAACAACAGATAATATAAACCCCAGCGATCCCCATAAACGAATAACGCTGTATTTATTTGTATTGTCACCCAGATGATTCATAGTGATAGCCTCAAACTGAGGCAGGGAAGCATTCCAGAAAAAACTAAACACAGCCATCACCAGCGCCAGCCACCAGAAACTGGAATCAAAGAAAACACCGATAAAACTAATAGCAGATGCAACAGCAGCCAGACGAATAATAAGCATACTTCTGCCCGTATGATCAGCCATCCAGCTCCACAAATAAGGCGCAACAATTTTGGTAACCATAATGATAGCCATCAATTCACCAATGGCACGCGCATCAAATTCTAAAGACTGTAAATACAATCCCCAATAGGGAACCAGTGCGCCTAAAGACGCAAAGTAGAAGAAATAAAAACCGGAGAGTCGCCAGTAGGGAACGGAGTTGGTTGACATTTAAATCGAAACTTTAAAAGCAAAAGAAAACGCAAATGAACGCAAACAACGCCAATAAACGCAAATAAAGAACAATGATATCTGGTTCCTATACCACCGCATGGGAATTCATATCTTCATACAAAACAACCTGAGCGGGTATTACCCACTCTGCAATTCTGCAAACCTTAATTATTATCTGCACCCATTTGCGTTTATTTGCGTTCATTTGCGTTTTCTTTTGCTTTGCTTTTTTCTTTTACACAATATCAGCTATTCTTCACCCGCAGGAATGATAGGCGTTTTACATTCTACATCACCGCATTGTGCTTTAAATCGCATAATGTGATCCATTAACACCAGTGCCAGCATCGCTTCACAAATAGGCGTGGCTCGAATACCGACACAGGGATCATGCCTGCCTTCCGTAATGACTTCCATTGGCTCACCATTAATATCCACACTGCGACCTGGCAAACGCAAACTTGAAGTGGGTTTAAATGCGGTATGCACAACAATATTCTGACCCGACGTAATACCACCCAGAATACCTCCTGCATGGTTTGATAAAAAACCCTGCGGGGTTATTTCATCACGAAATTCTGTGCCTTTTGCTTCCACACATCCAAAACCACCACCAATTTCAACGCCCTTGGCTGCATTAATGCTCATCATGGCATAAGAAACTTCTGCATCCATACGATCAAAAATGGGTTCACCTAACCCCGGGGGTACGCCTTCTGCTACCACCGAAATGCGCGCACCAACTGAATTACCTTCTTTACGCAAAGCATCCATGTAGCTTTCCATTTCAGCCACTTTATCTGCATCGGCACAGAAAAAAGGATTTTCATGCACCTGATCCCAATCATGCTTTTCAGCTTTGATGGGGCCTAGCTGAGATAAATAACCACGAATTTTTATGCCATATAAATCTTTAAGGTATTTTTTGGCAATGCCACCCGCTGCTACTCGCATAGCTGTTTCACGTGCAGATGAGCGACCTCCACCACGGTAATCTCTAAAACCGTATTTCTGGTTGTAAGTGTAATCTGCATGACCGGGACGAAATGTATTTTTAATATTGCCGTAATCTTTAGATCGCTGATCAGTATTTTCAATCATCAAACCAATAGGTGTGCCTGTGGTTTTGCCTTCAAATATGCCTGAAAGAATTCTCACCTGATCAGGCTCTCGGCGCTGAGTCGTATGCCGTGAAGTTCCCGGACGACGGCGATCAAGATCATGCTGCAAATCAGCTTCTGATAATTCCAGGCCAGGAGGACAACCGTCCACAATTGCCAGTAAAGCAGGACCATGGCTTTCACCACTTGTAGTCACTGTAAATAATTTACCCAGTGTATTTCCAGACACGTTTTATAACCTCATACAAAATTCAGCTAAGATATTAACAAAAGTCATGGCTAGCGTCTTGTCAGTCGGGTGCATAAACCGATATAGTGGCAATTATGAGCTGGAAGATAAATAACTAGAATTACAATATGACATTTACAACACCTGACATCCTCATAGTAGAAGATGAAGAACTCAACCGTGACATTATGGCGCGGCGTTTTCAAAACAAGAATTACAACATTCGCTTTGCAGTTAATGGGCAGGAAGCGCTCGACATGGTGGCCGCAAAGAAACCTGATCTAATCTTACTGGATGTTATGCTTCCAGAAATTATGGGCATTCAGGTGCTTCATACCCTGCGTCAAAGTTACTCTATGGTTGAACTGCCTATTATTATGGTTACAGCCATTGATGAAGACCAACGCATTATTCGCGCATTAGAACTTGGCGCAAGTGATTATGTTGCAAAACCCATTAATTTTCCGATTCTATTAGCACGCCTTCAAACTCAGTTGAGCCTAAAGCAACTTTCCGCCCTGAATACAGAATTTCTGGCAACAGCCAGCCATGATTTACGTAAACCTTTAACCATTATTCAGGATGTTGCAAATCAGTCACGACATAAACTGGCCAGTGGTCAGGAATACAGCATGAAAGAATACTTTGATGATATGACGCTGATAAGTAAGTCTGCTAATTATATGCAGGGTATTGCTGAATGTGTTCTTGATATGCAGGCATCAGGTTTTGGTCAGATACGCCTGACCAGAGTACCTTTGCATGTTGAGTCTCTGGTTGATGAAGTACTGGAACGTAATCGCGAACATGCCAATAGCAAACAGATCACGCTGGTTAGCAAGCATTCATCTGAACGACTCATTGTGGATGCTGACCGCACTCGGATTTCACAGATACTGGATAACTGCGTTGGCAATGCTATTAAGTTTTGTTCATCCGGTGATCATGTCACACTAGCAATTAAACAGTTAGATAATAAAGTTTTTGTTGAAGTAAGTGACACAGGCCCCGGCTTAACAGAAAGTGACATGCAGGATCTATTTAAAAAAGATGTTAAGTTAAGCAACAAGCCCACTAATGGTGAGCCAAGCAACGGCCTGGGGCTACCCATCTGTAAACAGTTAATTGAATTACATAAGGGTGAAATTGGTGCTTACAACAATGAAGATAAAGGTACTACCTTCTGGTTCTCTTTGCCTAAATTCAAATTAAAGACAATAAATCTGGAAGACTAGAAAAATATTAAAATCAATATTAACCCGTAGATTCTAACCAGCTATTTACATCTTCTTCCTCTAGCGGTTTACTAAAGAAGTAACCCTGTATTATCCGACCCGACATTTCTTTTATTTTTGAAAGTTCTTCTTCTGTTTCTACTCCTTCAAAAATATTGTTTATACCTAAGCTATTGCTCATATTAACAATGGCATTGACAATACTTTCAAGCCCCTTGTTTTTATCAATATCTTTAACAAACACTCTATCAATTTTAATAATATCAATAGGAAGCTGTGTTAAATAACTCATCGACGTATAACCTGTACCAAAATCATCCAGCGCAATTGCACAACCCGTTAACTGTAACTCACTCAGAAAAATCTTTGTCTGTTCAAAATCATTAATTAATAATGATTCTGTTATTTCAAATTTCAGCTGTGCCGGATTAAGACCTGTTTTATCTATTACTTTACGAATATATTTAATTAAATCCAGATTATTACATTGCAATACGGATAGATTCACCGCAACACTTATATGAGAATATTCCAGTGACTGAATAAATTTAGCTACTTCATAAATAAGCCATTTACCAACTGAATAAATTAGCCCTGTTTCTTCCAGCAAAGGCACAAACTGAACTGGAGACACCTGACCCAACTCTGAATTATTCCATCGTAACAACGCCTCAAAACCAACAGTTTTCCCTGTCTCACAATCAACCTGAGGCTGGTAGACAATATAAAATTCACGGTTATCAAGCGCCGTATGTAAATGATTTTCCAGAAAAAGCCGATCACGTAACTGGTTTGACATATTTTCATCATAAAAATAAAAACGATTACCACCGGCTTTTTTCGCATTATACATTGCAGTATCTGCATTCCTTATCAGATCAACGGGATCAGTGGCATCAAACGGATAAAGACTGATGCCAATGCTACAGCCTATATGTATTTGGTGAGACTTAATTTCAAATGTTTCCGATAGCAGTAAAATAATTTTCTTGGCAATCTTGATGATTTTCTTGCTATCGAACACCTGCTCTATTACAACAACAAATTCATCGCCTCCATTACGAGCAACTGTATCTTCCCTTCTCAGTCCACGAAGCAACCTGATAGATACCTCCTGTAATAACAGATCGCCAATAGAATGACCCAGGCTATCATTTATATTTTTAAACCGATCAAGATCCAGAAATAAAACAGCTACTTGCATACCTGTACGACCACAGGCAATAGCGGCATGCTGAATACGATCCAGCAATAAGCTTTTATTGGGTAAATCAGTTAGTTCATCATGCCAGGCAATGTGCTGTAAATTTTCTTCTGCTAATTCTCTTTCGGAAATTTCCTTTTTAAGGCTTGCGTTAATTAATGTTAACTCTTTTGTTCGCTCTTCAACTTTTTCTTTTAATTGATGCCTGTGTTTTTCCAGTTGTTCCTGAACCTGTGTTCGTTGTTCTATTTCAACATTAAGCTCCTGGATAAGATTTTTATTTTCAAACTGAAACTGAATTTCCTGCTTCCTGGCTTTATTGATACCTGCCGCCGTATAAACAATAAAACCTGCAAATACAATTACTGCCATACCGAGATACTGGCTATACACTCCCTCTATATTAATCAATGCAAAGAAAACACCTATGATCTGAGGAATAATAAATGCCAGAAAAGCCGGAAACCATGTTGATGATGTAAAAATACTTCCTGAGATTAATCCAAAATTAATTAAAAGTATCAGATTACGAATATCACTATTGGTTGTTGCATACTGCATAAGGGCAACCCCTCCCCAGCAACACCCCATTAGTAATGTAATCCAGAAATATTTATGTAGCGTTTTTTCAGTATTACCATGATTCACATGAAGATGAACAGAAGAAAGATAACGTTTTGAAACAAATATACGCAGAATAGAAAGTACAGAAATAGTGATTAATAATGAAACAATAGAAAGGTTATTTTGTAATGCAATACCTACAAGTACAGCACACAGAACATTTGCCACACCGGCCGCACTGGCACTGCTAAAAAGCAGATAAACTTGCTTGTCCAGTATTTCACTGGTGGTAACTTTAAATCCATTCATAATGGCTAAAAAGTATAGATCATAAAAACAGTGATAGCTGATAAAACACAGCTTTTAAAATTAACCTGAATACTCTGAAAACAGTCAGGCAAAAAACTCATCCAGCTGTTCTGCGGTCAATAAAAACACACCGCTACCACCATGCTCAAATTCCAGCCAGTAGAAAGGCACATGAGGAAATTTCTCCTGCAGGGCATAATGTGAATTTCCAACTTCAACAACCAGAATACCGCTATCGGTTAGAAAATCACGCGCCTGCTGTAGCATAGGAATTACCAGCTCAAGACCATCATCACCCGCAGCCAGCCCCAGCTCGGGCTCATGTAAATATTCATCTGGCAAATCTGCCATATCTTCTGCATCTACATAAGGTGGATTGCTAACTATAATGTCATATTTACGGGGTGGCACTGCACTGAATAAGTCAGATTCAATAACACTTACTCGATCCTGTAATTCATGATCATCCACATTACGCTGCGCAATTTGCAAAGCACCGGGGGAGATATCAACCGCATCCACATCCGCCCAGTCAAAAGCATACGCACAGGCAATTGCAATACAGCCACTGCCGGTACATAAGTCCAGAATACTATCGACCTGCTCAGCTTCAACCCAGGGTTCAAATTGCTGCTCAATTAATTCAGCAATGGGAGACCGTGGCACAAGAACATGATCATCCACATAGAATTTTAATCCTGCAAACCAGGCTTCATGCGTCAGGTAGGCAGCGGGTTTGCGTGATTCAATTCTCTGCTGTAATAATTGAATAAGCTGAATTTTTTCTTTCTGAGTCAGCCGAGTATCAAAATAATCAGCAGGAAAATCATGCGGCAGATGCAGCGCATATAAACACAGGTAAACCGCTTCATCGAGCGCAGAACTCATGCCATGCCCATAAAAAAGCTCCGCTTCATTAAATCGGCTAACAGCCCAACGAATACAGTCTTTTAGTGTAAAAAGTTGCTCAGCAAGCTGTTCTGGTTTGGCCATAGGATTAGATCTCATTTATAATCACAAATTCATTTTAATTGGGAGCAAGCTCTTGTCCAGGATATTACCCGTTATAAATCTGCTTTTATTATGCCTTTTTTCAGCCAGCGTGTATGCAGACCAGACATTAAGTATTGAAAACGCATGGATACCTGAAGCACCACCAGGCACAAGTGTGATGGCAGGTTACATGACTATTAAAAACAACTCTAATAAATCAATTGATATAATTTCCATATCAAGTCCCAGTTTTAAAGCAGTTGAAATGCATTTATCAAAAGAAGTCGATGGCATTGCTAAAATGTTGCCACAAAAAAAACTGACTATTCCAGCCAGTCAACAACTGATTCTTAAATCTGGAAGCTATCATCTTATGCTAATAAAACCTGTCTCACGATTAACTGACGGCCAATCTGCAACTCTCAACTTTTCTTTAAGCAATAAAAAAACACTGGATATAAAAATACCCGTTAAAAGATCCATTCAAAGAACCATGAAATGTGGTGCAGGAAAATGCGGCGGTGGAAGATAAAAAATGAACTCCAGCCTGTCTGATTACTTAAAATCTCTGCCTTTTTATTTTATCCCACATCATTTTATATCATGGCTAATTTTTCATTTAGCACGAGTTGAGTGGACACCGATAAAAAACCTGTCTCTCAAAATTTACCTTTCTTTACATCAGGTTAATATGCAGGAAGCTGAACAGACCGATCCCTTTGCATATAAAAATCTTAATGCATTTTTTACCCGCTCACTTAAAGCGGGAGCAAGACCTTTTGCAGAAGGCGAAAACACATTATTGAGCCCGGTTGATGGCGCGGTGAGTCAGGCACAGGCAATAAAAAATGGCCGTATTTTTCAGGCCAAAGGTAAAGACTACAGTTTATTAGAACTGGTTGGCGGCATTAACGAACTGGCACAGCCTTTTGAAAAAGGAAAATTCGCTACTATTTATTTATCACCCAGAGATTATCATCGCATCCACATGCCATTAGCAGGCAAACTAACAGACATGGTTTACGTTCCAGGCAGATTATTTAGTGTTGCGCCACATACTGCAAAAGTGATTCCCCGTTTATTTGCACGCAATGAACGTCTGGTATGTAAATTCGATACAGATGCAGGATCAATGATTATGGTATTAGTCGGTGCAATTAATGTTTCAGCCATTGATACCGTGTGGGCAGGCTCGGTAACACCACCCAGTAAAAACAGAATTATTCACACGCAATATAATAAAGGTGAAGGTGAAGTTGAACTGGATAAAGGCGCTGAAATGGGGCGATTTAATTTAGGTTCAACGGTGATCATGTTACTGGGTGAAAATGTGGAATTAGATAATGCTATTCAACCGGGGAATATTACTCGGCTTGGGCAGGCTTTGGGAAGTTTTAAAGCATTAGCCCACAAATGAACAAAAATAGACGCAAGATTTATTTTTTGCCCCCCTCATGGGGGCATTTTCTATTAAGCAAAAAAGATCATATGAAAAACATCTCTAATTTTATAATATTATGTCTAGTAAGTTTTAATGCTTATGCCACACAAGCAGAATCGATTAGAGTAAATAATGAAATAAAAGACGAACACAGAGGCGCAGGAATTTCTATAGTCTTCAAACAATGGAATAGAAATTCACTCCCTGTCACATATGGAGGGCTAAGCATAAACACATTAAAATCTAATTTTCCTCTAGAAAAAGAAAATAGAAATCAAATTTACCCCGTCTATGTTTTTATGGGCATTACATTAAACTACCCTATTTCACCATTCTTAGAGCTTGGGATGGATCTTGGTGACGCATTAGAAGATAAAATATTTGAAGGAGACTTCTTAGAAGTCGATATTTATTATTCTTATGGATTAACAATTACATATAAAAAAGCATTTGACCTCTCACTTTATCATAAGACTTATGATTTATACTTTAGTGAATTTGCAGACACTAGAATACAAAACGCTAATATTGATATCACAGGCATAAGCATCTCATTTTACCTAAAATAAAAACACATAACTCAACGACTATGAACTGAAAGTCCATAGCTTGCTTTAATAACGATTGAGAATTGTTCTGCTAGTGTCAAAAAAATCTTAAATCCTGAGACACTGTATATTATGTCATCCCTCGGCTGCGCTTGGGATGACATAAAAACACTAAAGTCTTGCATTAAAAATGCATAATTTTAACTAGCGCCCTGGGACAATAAAAATATCGAAAGGGTCGGTGACAATGCCAGTAAGTTAAGAAAAACTCATATCATTGTAGGGTGCGCCGTGCGCACAGCGCACCCTACTTATGACAAAAACGTTTAACTTACTAACATTAACTCCAGGCCCATCATAATTCCTGCTTTTATTTACGTGCATTCGCGCTCATTTTCGAACTAATTCTTTTGACTCTCAAACCCTGTCAAAAGAAAAACCAATAACCTCTTCGATAAGATCTTTACCCAATAAAACCATTAACAGTCGATCCAGACCAATCGCAACACCTGAACATTCTGGTAAACCAGCTTCAAGTGCGGCTAATAATTTTTCATCAACAGGCATCACTGGCAAATTTAATTCAACTCGTTTTTTATTTTCATTTTCAAAACGCCTGCGCTGTTCTTTGGCATCTGTTAATTCATAAAAACCATTTGCCAGTTCCAGTTCTCCCAAAAAAACTTCAAAGCGATTTGCCACTCGCGAATCAGTTTCACTTATTTTTGCTAATGCAGCCTGCGATGCAGGGTAATCATAAAGAAATGTAAAACTTTGTTTTGGGAATGCAGGTGCTATGGCCTGGGTCATTAACCAGTCTAACCACATATCCTTATCCTGTTCACTCATGCCTACGGGGATATCGATATTATATTGTTCTGTGATTAGTTTTAGTTCATCAATATTGATATCTAATGGATCAATACCTAACACGTCTAAAAACGCCTGCTGATAAGAAATACGTTTAATCGGCAGTATATTTATTCTGCTGTGAAAAATTTTAGTTACTTGCTGTAAGAAACTTTCTATCTCATCCATAAGTTGATGATGATTAAATCCGAGTCGATACCATTCCAGCATTGTGAATTCAGGATTGTGATTTTTCCCCTGCTCATCATCTCGAAACACTTTACAAATTTGGTAAATATCACCACTGCCAGATGCCAGTAAACGTTTCATAAAAAATTCTGGTGATGTATGGAGGTAATACTTCTGATTTAAAAATTCAGTTGAAAAACTTTGTAGATGTGGATCAGTAATTGCCGCACTGGATAGCACCGGCGTTTCTACTTCCAGCACATTCTGTTCTGCAAAAAAAGCCCGGATGCTTTGCAGCATACAGGCTCTTATTTTAATAAGATCTAGCGAAGCTGATGGGCTTCTAGTCTTTGACTCTTGAGACATATTCACTGGTACGTGTATCAATTTTTAGCATTTCACCTTCTTCAATGAATAACGGCACTTTAACAACAGCGCCACTTTCCAGTGTTGCCGGTTTTGTTGCACCCTGTGCGGTATCACCTTTAAGGCCTGGGTCAGTTTGTGCTACCTGTAGCTCTACAAAATTAGGCAGTGTTACCAGTAAAGGAACACCATCCCAGAGCGTAACCATGCATTTTTCCTGTATTTTTAATAAGGGAACAACATCTGCTACAGCACTTTCAGGCGCACTAATTTGCTCAAAGGTATTAGGGTCCATAAAATACCAGAATTCACCATCACTGTAGGAAAATTCCATATCCTGATCAACTACATCAGCCGCTTCCACTGACTCGCCAGATTTAAATGTTTTTTCTAAAACACGACCCGTTTTAAGATTACGTAACTTAACCCGGTTGAAGGCCTGCCCCTTGCCCGGCTTAACTAATTCATTCTCAGTAATGGAGCATGGGTCGCCATCTAATATTATTTTAAGTCCGCCACGAAATTCATTTGTGCTGTATGATGCCATCTGTTTAATCCAGTTAATTAATTTTGGGTAGCACTGCTAGTTTAAATAGAGATACCCTTGTTCATCGGTAGCCAGGAGCCGCAGAGGGGTGAGCTGAATAGTTACCTAAAAATCAGCGCATATCATACCCGCTTAGTGAATAAATGCCAAAATCAGCACCCAATAACATCCTTCAGGTAAAATCATCCTGGCAACAACAACTGGCTCATGCCATTACAGACCCACTTGAATTATTAGAAATCCTGGGTATTGATACCAGACATTTCCCCCAATGTGAAAAGGCCTGTGATTCTTTCCCGTTAAAAGTTCCACTCTGTTACATCGATAAAATAAAACGGGGTGATATCAATGACCCCCTGCTAATGCAGATTATGGCAAGTGATAAAGAACTTGTTTCATTTAACAACTACTCAACTGATCCTGTGGGCGATTTACAGTCCATGCCTGTGCCAGGGCTATTACATAAGTACAAAGGCAGGGTGCTGCTTATCACCACCGGAGCATGCGCTATACATTGCCGTTATTGCTTTCGTCGGCATTTCCCTTATAGCGATAACCACTCATCTCAAAATCACTGGCAGGCAGCTCTGGATTACATACAGCAACACCAGGATATTGATGAGGTCATTCTCAGCGGCGGCGATCCACTGGTGCTATCAGACAGCAAGCTATCTGCATTGATACACGAACTGGAACATATCGATCACTTAAAACGTCTACGCATACACACTCGCCTGCCCGTTGTTTTGCCATCTCGCATCACTGATGACTTAATAACGCTTTTACAATCTAGCCGTCTACACATTTGTATTGTTATCCACGCAAATCATGCACAGGAAATAACAACACATGAACAACAGGCATTAAAACGTTTAAGCAGAGTTTCAATATTATTAAACCAGAGCGTATTGCTCAAAGGCATCAATGATTCGCAGCACGCCCAGAAGCAACTCAGTGAACAACTTTATGTCTCTGGGGTCATACCTTATTATTTACACCTGCTTGACCCCGTACAGGGTGCAGCTCATTTTGATATCACTGAACAGCAGGCAATAGAGCTTATAGAGCAACTAAGAAGCCATTTACCCGGTTATCTGATACCCAGACTTGTACGTGAAACAGCAGGTAAAAACAGCAAAACGCCCATATTTGGACTATAAATCAGTAAATAATCCATGTAATAGCTTAAAAACATATGGCATGTTACTGTTTTTATTAAAAATCTTAAGGTTTACAGGAAAATAAGATAGACTTGGTTAATTACAGGTAAGTTAAATATAACGCAATATAATGTAAGAGTATCAGCCCCTCACAGTTGGCAACAAGGGTTATGAAATTAAATATTCCAGAACAACTAGTAACAGATAAAGATGATTTTCCAAATCATCCCCGAAAGCTAAAAAAGTGGCTTGCCAGTTTAAAGCAGGCCAATATGGGCGACTATACTCGGCAGATTTATAACGGCATCATACAGTTAAACCGTCTACAGATCCCCGTAAAATATCGTCTGGAAGATATGGAAATATTGCGTGAACATTCTCGCCATATTTTTGATCAGTTACACAAATATTTTATCAATAGAACATTACCTCTACCTGAAAAAAGTCTGAAAATTATTAACCTCAATCAGGCTATTTTGAATGAGATGGCGATGGGTTATAAAATAATTATTTTTGAAGCGGCAAATGACATAAATAAAGTTGATTCAAAAATACTCATTACTGCCAGCGAACGTGCTTTGCATTATTTATCTGAAATATTACTTAGAGCCAGCCAGGTTTATGCTGAACCCCCCAAAGGCACCTGGGCAGATGTTCACAAAATTTATGCTTATGCAGAACACAAAAATATTCATCAAAAAGAAATCAAAGACCCCGAAGTCATAAAAAAATCAACGTCTGTTGAAAATATCTATAAGCAAATATTACTTTTTTCCCTTTCTCGACCTAATGCATTACGACAAAGCGACTCAGAACGGGTACATAAAATAATGCCTGACTGGGCAGAATATACCCATATAAGTGCCAAACTATCGCCTAATAAGTTAAATCATTATTTCTGTAGCAAACTAAACACCGATTTACCACCTAACTGTATTTCTGAAGAAGATTTGGCCGATATAAAAATTGCACGTATTATTGAAACAGAAAAACTCATAAACCACCTGCGCAGTCAAATTCACGATGACGATGATTCTTTAAATTCTGCCATTTCTATTGGTGAACAGGTTTCACAGGAAACCCTGCGCACTCTGGTCTCTTCATGGAGTTTATGCACAAAACGCCGTTTTTCTCGTGCGGAAAGAAAAGGCGATATTAAAGTTGCCATAGGTCTTGCCTCTATTTATGAGGCCATTACCCAGGAAGCCACACCGCCTAAACCAAAAAAAGAAAAACCAGCCAATATGTTTTCTCTTGAATCCATCCCTGATGCAGAAAGAGCTGACAAAGATATTTTTGCTCAACAAGATCCAACCATGTTTATCACTGACCCCAGTAAAGTTTCAGAAGAAAGTTCTGCGGGTGCCTGGGATATGGTTGCCAAAGGTCGCGCACTAACCGAAAGCTACGCAATTGAACTGGAAAACCAATACAATGATCTTGGTGAACTCAATATAGGTGATCCTGATGCACACTGGAAAATAACCAATGTAAGCGCCGGTGGCTACTGCCTGCGCTGGCATGCAGAAACACCATCAAAAGCACAGGTGGGTGAATTAATAGGCATTAGAGAACAGGAAGCAGACCACACCTATCAGTGGCGTGTCGGTGTCATTCGCTGGATGCAATACACTGTAAAATACGGTCTGGAGATTGGCGTACAAATTCTTTCACCTAAAGTTATATCCTGCACAGTGCAAAGATCTGAAAAGAAAAATGAAGATCCTTTTAACTGCTTAATGCTACCAGGCATTAAACCCATACAACAACCATCAACATTACTACTACCTGCCCACGCCTTTAGAAAAGGCGGCATATTAAATATTCATGTTTATGAACGTGATATGGAAATAAAACTGGGTACTATTCGTGAACACACAGGGTCATTCACTCAGTTCCAGTTTTCTCAAATTAATGAAGATAAAGACCAGAGTGATAATGGCGATGAAGGCAAAAACAAATCTTCACGTAATCCAGAAGACTTTAACTCTATCTGGTCATCTCTATAAATATAAGTTTAACGCTTTGGATTAATACATGGAAAAAGAAAATATAGTAAATATTTTTATTATTGATGACTCTTTTAATAATGAAGAAAAAGTCGTCAAAATTATGCGGGCGGCTGGTTTTGCTGCTCACACTACACGTGCAGAAGATGAAGAAGACCTGATCGATGCTCTAAAAAAGAAACACCCTGACATATTACTTTATTCAGTAGGAATGGAGTTAATCACACTGGAAGATACTATTGCCTGTTTAGAAAAAAATGCCCGCGAACCCGTACCTGTTATTGCTGTAAACCGCAGAAACCAGGAAGGCGACATTGTTAAAATTATGCGGGCAGGTGCTAAAGACCTTTCTGACTTTGAAACCCCCGTTCATCTTGAACTTGTTATTAAACGTGAAATAAATGCTCACAGTGGCACAAAAAAACTATATAAACTGGAAGCTGCCAACAAAGAAATAGAAAAACGCTGCGAAGCCTTACTGGACTCTTCCAGAGATGCAATTGCTTATATTCATGAAGGCATGCATGTTTATGCCAACCAGTCTTATTTAGATTTATTCTGTTTTGAAGAATCTGAAGACCTGGAAGGCATGCCAATACTTGATATGGTAGGCATGGATGATCGCGATAAATTTAAAGTTTTTTTAAGAAAAAACTGCAAAGCAGGCGGCTGCGAATCGGACAAATTTGAATTAAGCCTGAGAAAATCAGACAGTACTGAATTTGATGGTGAGATGGAATTTTCACCAGCAAGTATTGATGGTGAACCCTGTATTCAGCTTGTTATTAGAAATCAGGTTAATACTAAAGAACTTGAAAAACAAATTGCACTGATGAGTCAGAAAGATGCAATAACAGGCTTATACAATCGCCAGTTTTTTCTTCAATCACTTGATAAAACAGTTGAAGAATCCATACAGAAAAAATTATCCGCAGGTGTATTACTTATTCATCTGGATAATTTTAGTGATATCAAGAAAAGCACAGGTGTTGTTGGCAGTGACAAATTTCTCAATGAAATATCACAATCTTTTGAAGCAGCCATTAACCCTGGAGATATCCTCGCCCATTTTGAAGGCAATATCTTTAGCATTGTTTCGTCCAGCCTTACACCCACATCAATACAGGCCTACGCCAATAAATTACGAAAAATTTCTCAGGATTTTATTGCCAACATAGACGGTCAGTCACACAATACAACCTGTACTATTGGTGCCAGTGTAATTGATGAAAACACACCTGATGCAGGTGAAGCACTGCTTCGAGCCGAACGAGCTGTAATCGAAGCTGAAGAAAAAGGCCCAAATCAGCTTGTTATTTATCAACCTAAAAAAGGTGAGTTATCACAAAAAGAAATTGATAATCAGGTTATAGCAAACCTTAAAGAAGCTCTGACTAAGAATCGTTTTGTACTTTATTTTCAGCCCGTTATCAGTCTTCACGGTGATACAGATGAACGCTACGAAGTTTTTGTTCGTCTACTGGATGATGATGGAAAAATAGTCATGCCAAATGATTTTTTACCTGCAGCAGAACGCACAGGCATGTCGTTAGCTATTGATCGCTGGGTTTTATTGAACACAATTACAACACTCACTAAAAGATGGAAAAAAGGCAAGCGTACTTTATTTTTTGTCAAACTAACAGCCACATCATTGAAAGACAGCAACCTGATGAACTGGCTTAAGGAGCAGTTAAAGAAATTCAATGTTCCTAAAGACAGCCTGATTTTCGAAGTCAAAGAAAGCACAGCGGTTACCAGCCTGAAACAAACAGCAGAATTAGCAAGACAGTTAAGGGAATTAAATTGCAGCTTCGCACTGGATGATTTCGGCACGGGTAGCAACCCATTTCAATTACTTAAACATATACCTGCCGACTATCTTAAACTTGAACGTTCTTTTATGGAAAACCTTTCAACCAGTTCCGAGAATCAGGAAACTGTAAAGAAAATTACTGAATCCGCAATGGAAATGAATAAACTAACCATTGCACAATGCGTAGAAGATGCCACCAGTTTATCTGTATTATGGGGCATGGGCATTAATTTTATTCAGGGCAACTTTCTACAGGAAGCATCACCTAACCTGGATTATGACTTCACATCAATGGCAGGTTAAACTTTTTCTATTAGTTTAAGCAATTAAAAAATTATTTTTCTACAGCGATCCATCCCCCCCACCCAACTTGATAATAAAATTATCTTATATATCTGTTTTCTTATATAGATCATTAAAAACCACTAAAACGTGATATTCCCATTATTTTTTAAAATTTTATTTGACTTATCTACTTAAACAGCTTTACTTAGTATCAAAATAATTAATGCCAATTAATAACATGGTCTAATATGAAAAAAGTCAATCAATTCTTTAATAAGAAATCACGCCTCATTAAAGCACCAGAACTTAATAATTCAAATAGTTCAAAACTTGCACCATTTAGCAAGTTAGCAATTAAAGAAAGACTTCCTGAATTATTAAAAGTGCAAAATGATTTTTTCCCCTGCTTTGACTGGACCTTCCCTCCTCCATTACTCAGTAAATCAGTACCACCAGATAACGCTGATGAACTATTTTCCAGACACTCTGTTATAGCTAACAGGTATTCTATTTATTTACACAGTCCATTCTGTAAATCATTATGCAGCTTCTGCTACTACGCCATTATTCCTGGCAAGGGAATTAATTTTTCAGAAACTTATGTGGATTACCTGATTCAGGAAATGGCTTTATATGCAGAAACATTTAAAGGACAAATCTGTGAGTCCATTTATTTTGGTGGTGGCACGCCCAGTTTTCTTGATAATAAATTATTAACAAAAATATTTAACAGCTTGCATCAATATTTTGATATTAGTAATGATGCAGAAATCACCATTGAATCTGCACCTGGCACTCTTTCAAAAGATAAATGTGAATTATTAAAATCACTGGGTGTTAACCGTTTAAGTTATGGCATACAGACACTTGATGAAAAACTATTATCTACTATGAACCGTGATTATTCAGTAAGTCAGGCTATTGAAGAACTGAGTCATGCAATAGAGATTATAGGCAATGTTAATGTTGATACTATGTATGGTTTTGATGGTGAGCATAAAGACACATTAATTAATACGTTAAAACATCTTCATGAAATTGGCGTACCCAGCTTTTCAATATATGCATTAGATAAACAGCGCAGTGATAGTAAAATTCTTTTTGAGCCACCCCGTGACAATTCTTATGAACAAAAAATCACACAATTTTCAGAAGCCGAAAAATACCTGATGAAACTGGGTTACAAACCCACTTTACAAAATACTTTTATTAATCCTGAACAGGCATCATACAAACACCAGTTAAGACGCTGGGATAATCTCCCTCTTGTTGCAATGGGCATAAACTCTCAGGGCTATGCACCACAAAAAGCTTATCAAAACACAGGTAGTTTAAAATCCTATTATCAGATGATTGATGCTGGAAAATTACCTGTTGCGACAATGGATGAATTAGATGCGGAACTGGAATTATGTCGAGAACTCACCAGCAAACTACGTTTTACATTTGTAAGTCTTGGCGAGTTTGAATACAAATACGGAGTATCAATTAAGAAAGTATTTAAAGACTTAATCAGCTGCCTTACTGAACTGGGCTATATCGAATGCCATGATGACATTCTTCGCATGACTGAAAAAGCCGCCTATTACAATAACATTATTCCAATGTTATTTGCTCCAGATCGTTTTAAAGAGAAATTAATGCAATTACCAGAAGAATACCTGGAAACATTCCCTGTACCTTTTATTATGACTCAATTAGGCAATGCTCAGTCAAGCAACTTTAATTTACCAGAAAACAGATGCGTAGAAAATTTTGATCGCCGCACCAACTGGAGCAGAAGACAGGAAAAGCTTAACGAGCATAATGATGAACGTCGTTTTAGCACTGGAAGACGAAGTACAGATGGGATATGGAACTGGTCAGCAACACATAATCCAACTGACTTACCTCAGTAATTTATCACTATAAAATTCCCAGACGCTATTGTTTTGTCATCCCGAGCGCAGTCCACTAGTGTTCGGAATAAAATCGTCTAAATGGCCACAACACTAATTAATATTAAGTTTAAGTAATATTGATGAGACTACAGACTTAAAAAATATATTCGTCATACCTGCAGCTTTAATACACAGGAGATTCTCGCACTAAAAGTGCATAGTTTTAACTAGCAACCTGGAACAATAAAATTAATATTTTAGTTTGAAAAAGGCGACCTGGTTTTCTGTGTAGAAAAACTGGCATCTTCTTTTTTATCTTCACTTACACTATCTTTAAAAAAATATTTTTTAGTTTTTGTTTTCTTCTTCATAGAAGGAATGCCCTGCATTTCATTTAGGGCTAAAGCTTTATCTACCTGATAAAAATCAAAACGACGAAGATAGGGCTGATTCATTCTAAACTGCATTTTAGTCGTTATTTCAAAAAAATAAGCATGACCTTCATCAATAAAGACATCGAGTTCTTTTTGACCTTCATACCTGTCATTTAGTGCCAGTTTAATATTATGTTGACCTGCCGGAAGAAAAAAATGAATATATGAATTATTTTTAATTAACGACTGTTTTTTTCCGTCCACTAATATATCAGGTGAAACAATAATATTGGACGAAGAATTCTGGCGATAAATGTAAATAATAGACTTGCCTGCTTCATTAACCTCAATCGGGATAAATCGGATCCGTTCATGTGAACAGGCCGGTAAAAACAATACTGATAGTATTAATAACTTTATTATTCTCATTTATTATCTTCTTCAGGATTTACGTGTAAAAATCATTTTGTCACCCTGACTCAACTTCTTATTAAAACTATATCCATCCTCATTATAATATTTAATATCTTTAGGATCACTTAACTGGTTCTGTATAATATACCGACTTAAAGCACCACGTGCTTTTTTCGCATAGATCCCAATCACCTTATATTGACCGCCTTTATACTCTTTAAACTCAGGCGTAATAATTTCTGCATTTAGCTCTTTAGGTTTTACTGACTTGAAATATTCATTCGAAGCAAGGTTAATTAGATAATCAGATTTTATTTTTTTTAACTGCTGATTTAATCCATCAGTAATTTTTGATCCCCAGAACTCATACAGATTTTTTCCTCGCTCATTTTGTAGTCGAGTTCCCATTTCAAGGCGATAGGCTTTCATTAGATCGAGTGGTCTTAATAAGCCATACAAACCAGACAATATCCGAAAATGAGCCTGTGCAAATTTGAAATCCTTAGCTGAAAAACTTTCCGCATCCAGCCCTGTATACACATCACCTTTAAATGCTAATGCGGCCTGCTTAGCATTTTTTTCAGTAAAACGAGGAGTCCAGGAGTCATAACGATCAAAATTCAACTCAGCAATTTTATTACTAACTTTCATTAGCTCCATAATATCCATAACAGAATATTCACGCAGATACTTAATCAATATTTTCGACTGGTCTAGATAATCAGGCTTTGTAAATTTACTGGTTTTTGAAGGCGTATCAAAATCAAGCGTTTTTGCGGGGGAGACAACTATTAACATATTAGCTCACTTATTCAAATTTAAGCTTAGATTATATCAAACTACATGCTTTCCACAGCCAAATAACTTACGCCGTTACACTAACAATCAACTGCGATGAAATATGATGCAGGTCAATACCTGAATAACTATCTAATTTTAATATTATGGCTATAAGCCAACTCTAATATGCGGTAAACGGCCTATTTTCATTAGATAACAACAATACCTGGGAGCTAATATTATGATAAAAATTCGCAAATTCCTTGCTGCTTCTGCTATCGCTGCTGCTGCAATTTTTACAACCACACCGGCTCATTCATTCTGGGGGCCATTTGACTGGTTTGATAATGGTCCTGGCTGGAATCGATATGGTGGTGGCCCATGGGGTGGTTATCCCGGGTATGGCTACGGAGGCTACCCTGCTTACGCCTACGGTGGTTATCCCGGATATGGCTA
>CAZFUY010000004.1:64408-67156 GCA_964522445.1 uncultured Thiotrichaceae bacterium
TATTTTTTATTACTAAAAAAAAGGGTTGGGCGCAAAAACACAGGGTATTCTAATCGAAAATATTCACGACGTTGCTTCGGCATTTATATTACCTTAATTAATAGTATGTAATTTATTCAAAATTTATGCGCGTGAAATACTAAAACGAAACAACATACCAATACGGTACTAATTTATAATTTTTATTGAGTATAAAGGAGATAAAAAAAATGAACATCACCCATTCAGGGCATTAGTCCAGATATTTTATAAGAGTACAGGATTTTAAGAATACCATTTATTCAAGCCAGCTTAATATTTCTTCTATTGGAACTCTGTCCGTTCTAAGTTTCTCTGCATTTAAAGGCGAATCCATATCTGGGTAACCAATTGACATACCCACTATCAATCGTTTGCTATCTGGAATAGATAAAAACTCTTTTACCTGTTTTGCATAATCAGTTGCAAATGCCTGTGGAACTGTTCCCAGACCTTTTGCATGCGCTGCTAACATTAAACTTTGTGCAAATAAACCAATATCAAAAATAGACCATTCTGTTAATGATTTATCCTGTAAAAGATATATGGCATGTGGTGCATGATAAAAATTAAAATTAGCTTTTTTAGACTTGTTTATAAGTATCGGATCAGTTAAATCTAAACCTGTTGCAGCTGATCTTTTTTTATATAAATGATCGATGCGTTGCAGCTGTGCTGGCGGCCATGATGTTGGCTCGGGGAAATCAGCGGTTATCGCCTCATCTTTTACCAGTAAATCTAATAGTAAATTTGAAAGCGCTTTTTTCTTCTCACCAGAAACAATAACCACTTCCCATGGCTGGGTATTTTTATAGGAAGGACTTTGTTGAGCAATATTAATAATATCTTCTAATACATCCCGTGGAACAGGTTCAGATTTAAAGCCACGAATAGAGCGGCGTGTTTTTATACATTGAATAGTGTCCATAATTTTTATTTTTTAATCTCCACCCGTATCTTATCCACTTTCTGATAACCACGCGCAAGTTTAAAACCACGCTTACCACGTTCAGCTGCGTGTTCATCAACTTCACCTGCTTTCATGGTTTTATGTTTTTTACCCGCATAAATAGTTAGCTTTTCACCATCCTGTATTAAATCAATGGCACAAATCCATTCTTCTGCTGATTTTAATTTGGCAGGCGGTACATTAATAATTTTATTGCCTTTGCCTTTCGACATTTGTGGTAACTCAGATAATTCTGTCACCAGCATATGACCTTCTGAACTAACTGCAACAATCCAGTCATCTTCCAGACTGCGCACTTTTACAGGTGGTAAAACTTTTGCTCCCGGCGGAATTTTCATAAAGGCTTTACCCGCTTTATTGCGAGAATGTAAATCACCCAGTCTACAGACAAAACCATAACCATAACTGGTTGAAAACAAATATAGATCATCTGCATTGCCCATAAGCGCAGAAACAAAAACAGCACCAGCCGGTGGATTAAAACGCCCCGTTAATGGCTCACCCTGCCCTCTGGCTGATGGCAAAGAATGCGCCTGCAATGTATAGGCTCGACCTGTGCTATCTAAAAAGACAGAAAACTGATTGCTCTTACCCGTAGCTGCCGACATAGGGCCATCACCGGCTTTGAAATTAAGCTTTTCTACATCAACTTCATGACCTTTTGCAGCACGCACCCAGCCTTTTTGTGAAAGTACAACGGTGATTGCTTCACTTGGAATTAACGCTGTTTCATCCATTGCCTGTGCTGCTTCCCTGGCAACAATAGGTGAGCGACGTTTATCACCATAGGTTTCTGCATCATCCAGTATTTCTTTTTTAATCAGTGTTTTTAAACGGCGTTCAGAACTGAGTAATTTTTCCAGTTTTTCTTTTTCTATAGCAAGCTCTTCCTGCTCTGCTCGAATTTTTACTTCTTCCAGACGCGCTAACTGACGCAGCTTGGTATCAAGCACGTAATCAGCCTGCACATCACTTAACTTGAATCGCTCAATTAATGCAGGCTTGGGTTTCTCACTTTCACGAATGATTTTAATGACTTCATCTATATTTAAAAACGCAATTAATAAACCTTCTAATAAATGCAGTCGTTTATTAATTTTATCCAGTCGCCAGTTCAAACGGTTGCGTACCGTCTGTATTCGGTAAGTCAGCCATTCTTTTAATATGACTCGAATATTTTTAACCAGTGGTCTGCCATCAATACCGATCATATTCATATTGACGCGATAAGTGCGCTCAAGATCAGTGGTGGCAAACAGATGATTCATTAACTGTTCGACATCCACTCTATTTGAGCGAGGTACTATCACCAGTCGAGTGGGGTTTTCATGATCAGATTCATCACGAAGATCTTCTACCATGGGTAACTTTTTGGCCGTCATTTGATGGGCAATCTGTTCCAGAATTTTATTACCCGATACCTGATGCGGCAGTGCAGTAATAACTATATCACCATCTTCTTTTTCAAAAATTGCCCGTGCGCGAATACTGCCTTTACCGGTTTGATAAATATTTAGAATTTCTTCTCGAGATGAAATAATTTCTGCATTGGTTGGATAATCTGGCCCCTGAATATGCGTACACAAATCCTCAACTGTCGCTTTAGGCTCATCCAGCAAACGAATACAGGCTGTCGCTACTTCTCTTAAATTGTGTGGTGGAATATCAGTTGCCATACCCACGGCAATACCGGTAGAACCATTTAACAAAACATTGGGCAAACGTGCTGGCAATGATTTAGGTTCATCCATGGTGCCATC
>CAZFUY010000005.1:0-52129 GCA_964522445.1 uncultured Thiotrichaceae bacterium
CCTGACCGCTCGGTTCGTAGCCGAGTACTCTATCCAGCTGAGCTACAGGCGCATATCTGCTGAGGGCGTGAATTATGGAGAATAGGCGGCGCTTCGTCAATGCATATTACAAGAAAATTACATGTAATTTTTATACTCTTAGAAATGCCTACAACCTTCCATCAATATCTTTAACAGGTAAAACATATTTTACGTCAAAAATAACATGGTTCTCTTTGCAAATAGCCTTAATGCCTGATGCACCCATTTCAACAAATTCTTTGTGAGAAACGGCTAGAATAACGGCATCATAGTGATTCTTTTTAAGCTCATTAACCAGATCCAGATTATATTCATGTTGAGCTTCATTATGACTAACCCATGGATCATAAATATCTACATTGGCATTGTATGGTTCAAGCTCTGCAAGAATATCAACCACTTTTGTATTGCGTAAGTCAGGGCAGTTTTCTTTGAATGAGAGCCCCATAACCAGAATGTTAGCATCAACGATATTAATACGTTTTTTTGCCATTAGTTTGGCTACCCGCTCAACAATATGGGCTGCCATATGCTCATTAGTGTTTCTGCTTGCGGGTATTATTTTAGGCTCGAAACCAGTTTCCTGTGCTTTGTGAACAAGGTAATAGGGATCAACACCAATACAGTGGCCACCTACAATACCGGGTCTGAAAGGCAGAAAGTTCCATTTTGTGCCTGCCGCTTCAAGTACATCGAGAGTATCTATATCAAGCCGTGCAAAAATAAGTGCTAATTCATTCACTAAAGCTATGTTTACGTCACGTTGTACATTTTCGATAACCTTTGCGGCTTCAGCGACTTTCATCGTGCTGGCCTTGTGTGTGCCAGCAGTGATGATACTGAGGTATAGTTTGTCTACATAATCGGCTACTTCAGGAGTAGAGCCAGATGTAATTTTTAGAATTTTAGTAACATGGTGTTCTTTATCACCTGGGTTAATGCGCTCAGGACTATACCCAGCATAGAAATCTTTGTTGAAGGTTAATCCAGAATTTTTTTCAAGAGCTGGAATACATACTTCTTCTGTAGCGCCAGGAAATACTGTTGACTCATAAATTACAATATCATCTTTTTTGAGCACTTTACCCAAAGCAAGACTGGATTGAATAAGTGGTGTTAAGTCAGGGTTGTTGTTTTTATCGACAGGGGTTGGAACAGTCACTATATAAACATTACAGTCAGCAATATCGTTTAATTCTGAGCTGTAACTGAGTTGTCTGGTGGCTTTAAGCTGATCCTCAGTAACTTCAAGCGTACTATCTTTGCCTGATTTGAGTTCCTCAATACGTGGCTTGTTGATGTCATAACCAATGGTTGGGAATTGTTTGCCGAATTCCACAGCTAGTGGCAGCCCTACATAGCCTAAGCCAACTATACCTATTCGTGTGTTCGTGAGTTCCAGCATTGACGGTATGCTCCAGTTTTATATTTATCAAGTGGCGCAATAATACCTGAAGGCTATACTCGTATCATCAGATTTTTATACGCTTAATCTTAATTAAAAGAATTTATATTTATATGGTTCAGTATATAGCTGAAAATTTGTTATAATAAAAAATTCACGTTGATTGATTGGTTTAACGCCCAATAACTAAATAATAATATTAAAAACAATGAGATAAGAGAAAATAAAATTAAATGTTAAGGATATTTCGCCACTATATACCGACATCAATAGTATGGCTAATTATTGTTGAGTTTTTTGTCCTCTATGGTTCAGTTTATTTAGGGGTCGAGCTTCGTTTTCTGGATGGAACGCTAGAAGATAAGCTGCTTCTAGAGCCTTTAATGCCCAAGGCTTTATTATTTGCAACCGCTATGTGGCTTGCTATGACTGCAATGGGGCTGCATACACGCAATGTAGTTGATGATTTTGCAGGTATGATGATTCGCATTGCTTTAAGTTTTGGCCTGGGTTTTCTGGGTAGCATCCTGGTTTTCTATGTATATCCTGAATTGCTTTTAGGTCGAGGTGTTTTAGCCTTTTCAATGCTAACCGCTTTTTTTGGCATACTGATTTCACGCACAATTTATCAGAAAATAGATAAACACAGAATTTTTAGAAGACGCATTCTTGTTTTAGGTACAGGTGATAAAGCCAAAATCCTTGAAGGAATAAATGATTCAGCCCAGCAGCGTGGCCAGGAAATTGTGGGCTATGTAAGTATTGATACAAATACCCCTAAAGTAGCAGAAGAATCTATTCTAAAAGTTAAAACAACTCTGCTGGAACTTGCCGAAGAAAATGATATAGATGAAATTGTTTTAGCCATGGATGACAGGCGACAGGGTTTTCCTATTAATGGCTTATTAGAATGTAAAATGCGTGGCATTTTCGTAAGGGATCTGGTGCATTTTCTGGAGCGCATTAGAGGGCATATTGAGCTTGAAGTGCTTCACCCAAGTGTGGTGATTTTTTCTTCTGGCTTTACTAAAGCGGTTTCACCCGGTGGAGGCAAACGCTTATTTGATGTTATGGCAAGCTTAATGTTACTTATTGTTGCAAGCCCCGTTATTGTTTTAACATTTATTGTTATCTGGTTAAGTAGCCTTGGTCGAGACCCAGTTTTTTATCGACAAATAAGAATAGGGTTATGTGATGAACCATTTGGTGTGCTGAAATTTAGAAGCATGAAAACAGATGCAGAAAAAGATGGCGCACAGTTTGCGAAGAAAAAAGACTCACGGGTAACAATGATAGGTGCTTTTATACGAAAAACGCGTATAGATGAGTTGCCACAATTAATTAATGTGTTTAGAGGGGATATGAGTTTTGTTGGTCCTCGCCCTGAACGTCCTGAGTTTGTATTGGGTTTTGAGCAATCTATACCACATTACGCGTTACGTCATACTGTAAAACCAGGCATTACTGGTTGGGCTCAAATATGCTATCCCTATGGAGAGACAGAAGAAGATACCAAAAATAAATTGCAGTTTGATCTTTACTATATTAAAAATTATAGCTTATTTCTTGATATGACTATTCTTTTTCAGACTGTGCAGGTTGTCTTTTTTGGACAGGGTGCTCGATAAGATATTAATACGTTTATGCTGGTTAAAAGAGTTTATTTTTTCTTGGGGTTGGGTAGTGAAAGACCTGCTTTTAGAGGCGATCCTTGAGCGCGTTTCCAACGAACAACTGCGCCATTGTTAAAATATATTTCTGATTTGCCATAGTACCATATGTCACCATCGATCCTGGTTGGTGTTCCCTGTACGCTGATAACTTCGCCAATTGTTGATCCATACGTAAAAAATTTATTATTTTTACTATATATAATGCTGTCTGACTTTTTCTTTCTATTTGTTTTATCTTTCTTTTCTAATCGTGTACTTTTACTAATGTTCTTTTTATTTTCTTTTTCTACTTTATATTTTTTTACTGTGGTTTGTGATTGTGTCGTTGTTTTGTTTTCAGGAGATAACTCTATATAAGCATAAACAAGAATAGAGGCAACGATAATAATTGAGAAATATGGCTTCTTTTTCTTTTCTTTATAAGGAGATGATTTTCTCGGTGTGGTCTTTTTTATTTTAGTTGTTGTTTGTTTTTTTTCTGTAGTAGTGGCTGCTGTTTTTTTTGGGGTGGTTAATGGTCTGGGCTTTTCTGCATCAGGTAATGAATTGTGCTTTTTATAATAAGTTAATAGTTGTTGATAGGCTGTATTAATATCTTTTATTTTTTCTTCAGCCGCATATTTTTTTGAGCTTCCTTCTTTGAATCGATCAGGATGCCATTTCTGGATTTGTACTTTATATGCTTTTCGTAACTCACTCCAGTTGCATCCTGGTTTTATATTCAGGATTCGATAACATTCTCCATATGTGTACTTCTGTTTCATGCAAATCCAGGGCGGAGGTGAGTAAATGTGTTAATTTTAACCTAGTTGTTAAAATTTTGATATTTTAGCCTTACTTAATTTGTTAGAATTTTAATGTAGATTAAAAATGCACTAATTCGATATCATCAAATTAATGAGTCTTGCAAAATGATTACAATTCATGTGAACGGAAAACAGCATACCCTAAATGTAGATCCCGATATGCCATTATTATGGGTTTTGAGGGATAAACTTGGTTTAACCGGCACAAAATATGCCTGTGGTATTGCGCAGTGCGGTAGTTGCACTGTTCATGTTGACGGTGATGCGGTGACATCCTGTACGCTGCCTGTTTCCAGTGTGGTAGGAAAAAAAATAATAACAATTGAAGGCCTGTCAGCTAATAAAGAGTCATTGCATTATGTCCAGCAGGCATGGCTAGATGAAAATGTGCCTGAGTGTGGATACTGTCAGTCAGGCCAGATTATGACCGCAACGTCCTTACTTAAAAAGCAGGCAACCCCATCTGATGATGATATTGATCATGCAATGTCAGGTGTTTTGTGTCGATGTGGAACATACCAGCGGATACGAAAAGCAATCAAGCGTGCTGCTCAATATAATAAAGAAAATCAATCTGGGGAGATTAAATAATGGAGATAATAGAAAATACATCTCGCAGACATTTTATAAAATCTTCAGTTGCCTTAGGGGTTGGCTTAACTCTAGGTATTCAACTTACCTCATGTGAAAAAAATCATGATGATATAAACAATATGATGTTTAGCCCTAATGTATGGTTAAAAATTGATTTAAATAATCAGGTTCATATTATTTTATCCAAATCTGAGATGGGGCAGGGTGTAATGACGGCTCTTAGTATGTTGATTGCTGAAGAGTTAGGAGCAAACTGGCATGATATTAAAATTGAGCTGGCTGATGCATCTGATAATTATGGCTCAATGGCAACAGCAGGTAGTACATCTATTCAGGAGCTCTGGTTGCCCTTAAGATCAGCTGGTGCAGCCGCTCGTGAGATGTTAATAAATGCAGCAGCAGATAAATGGAGCGTATCTGCTGCTGAATGTAAAGCACATTCAGGTAGTGTTACGCATTCAGGTAGTGGTAAATCAGCTTACTTTGGTGAATTAGCAGAGTTAGCGAACAGTCAGCCTGTTCCTGTATCACCTAAGTTGAAGCAGGCTTCAGATTTTAAATTAATTGGTCAGCCTGTTCCGCGTATTGATGCACCATTAAAAGTAACAGGACAGGCTAAGTACGGCATAGATACAGAGATAAAGGGATTGAAATATGCTGCTATTAGACAGTCTCCAGTTTTTGGTGCAATAGTTGAATCTGTTGATGATTCTGCAATTAAATCAGCTAAGAATATTCATTCTGTTGTTCATCTTAATAATGCTGTCGTTGTTGTTGCTGATAGTTATTGGGAGGCTCAAAAAGCAGTTGATGCTTTAAACGTTAAGTGGAGTGAGTCAGTAGTTTCTCTTGTTAGTAGTGCTTCAATAAAAGAAGATTATCAACAGTTGATAAAACAACCTGGCACTAAGGAATATGAAAATGGAAATAAATCTGGAAGGTCTATAGAAAAAACACTCAGTACGGAGTATGAAGTGTCATTTCAGGCTCATGCAACTATGGAACCTATGAATTGTGTGGCACATGTACATGAGTCAGGTTGTGATGTTTGGGTACCTACGCAGCATCCTCAGGGAGCACTAGATGCAACTAAATCCCTGCTGCAAACGGGATTAAAAAAGTATATTGCACAAATTCTGGAAAAATTCACAGCTGAAGATGCTATTAAAATTCATCCAACTCTGATTGGAGGGGGATTTGGTCGGCGCTTAGAACAGGACTTTGTTATTCAGGCTGTTGAAATATCCAGCAAAACAGGCCTGCCTATTAAGTTGATATGGTCCAGAGAAGAGGATATTCAGCATGACTTTTACAGGCCTTATACCTACCACAAAATAGAAGCAGACATTGCAAATTCGGATATTTTAGATTGGCGACACCGCATTGCAGGCCCAACACATGGGCGTTCTGTAGGGGGGGCGACTCATTTGCCTTATGATATAGAGCATATTTATATTGATTATCATAAGAAAAAACACGGCATTCCCATTGGTTCATGGCGCTCTATAGGTAGCTCGCATAATGCTTTTGTTACAGAAAGCTTTATTGATGAAATTGCCCATGCGTCAGGTAGTGATCCATTAGCATATCGAAAGAAACTTATGAAAAATCAGCCAAGGTTATTGGCTGTGCTTGAAAAAGCAGCATCAGAAGCGGGTTGGAGTAAGAATAATAAATCAATGGGTATTGCTGTTCACCCAGGTTTTGGTAGTTATGTGGCACAAATTGCTGAGGTTTTGATAGAAGATACTGGAATTAAGGTTAAGAAGATTGTTTGCGTGGTTGATTGTGGTTTAGTTGTTAACCCAGATATTGTTAAGTCACAAATTGAAGGGGGTATTGTATTTGGCTTAACGGCAGCACTAAAAAATAGCATCCATATTAATAATGGCCGGGTAAAGCAAAGCAATTTTCATGATTATCCACTTTTAAGTATGCAGGAAATGCCTGAAGTTGGTGTTTACATAATGCCAAGTACAGAGACACCGGGTGGTGTTGGCGAAATTGCAGTGCCCCCTGTTGCCCCAGCAGTAGCGAATGCATTATTTGTTGCAACAGGAAAACGTATAAGGCAACTGCCTTTGTATTAACTTAAACTTATAACAAGTTAATTTAACCCAAACGAGTGATGTTTTTCATATAAAAACTACCAGGTTTGTGCGTGGAAGTTACTGATTTTATTAAAAAACAATGGATTTGTTTCTCGGGAAACCTTAAAATAGCTGGCTCTTAAAAAATGGTATGGGAAGTATCAGCTGGCTGATTTCAGACGGTTCGATGAAATGGATTGCTTCCCCGGAGAAAAAAATGATTAATCCCCTGATAATAACTAAATTACTGGTTATTTTTATAATGACACTGGTAGCTGGCTGTGCGTCAGATGTGTATATTTCAGCTGATTCACCTGTTCTAAAAAATCAGAATGTATCTAAAACAATTGCCGTATATCGTATTGGCGTTGATGATACGGTGCAAATTAATGTTTGGCGTAATCAGGAGCTATCAGTTACGGTGCCAGTTCGACCTGATGGTAAAATATCTATGCCATTAATTGGTGACGTTCGTGCTGCAGGGTATACACCTGAAGAAGTGGCTGAAGCAATACGTAAGCGTTTACAGAATTATGTTCGTGATCCCAATGTCACTTTAATGGTAACAGGGCTTTTAAGTAATGAATACTTAACTCGTTTACGGGTAACAGGTGCTGTTGCTACACCCAGTTCTCTAAATTATCGTCAAGGAATGACTGTTCTTGATGCCGTACTCGCGGCGGGCGGTGTAAGTGATTTTGCTGCACCAGACAATACAAAACTGTATAGAAAAATAGCAGGTAAAACCAGGGTGATTAGTATTTATCTGGGCGATATTCTGTATAAAGGTCAATTACAGACTAATATAGAGCTAAGGCCAGGCGATATTATTACTGTACCTGAACGTTTATTTTAATTCTGCTGAGGAAATGCCTGGATGCGTTTACCATTTGAACAATTATTACATGCCTTACTTGGTGAATGCTATGCCAGGCGTAATACTATTTTTATCATGTTTGTTATTATCAGCCTGGCTTTTCTGGCTGTGGGTTCTGTCTGGCCAAAGCGATACACGTCTTTTACTATTATTCATGCCAATGAGACCAATATTCTACAACCACTGATGCAAGGCACAGCTGAAGCCACTCGAGCTACAGATTATGCCGCTAATGCTCGAGAGATCATTTTTGGTGAAAGAATCATGAAGCATGTACTAAAAGATGCTGGCTGGTTAAAAACGAATCCTTCTGATGTTGAACAGGAAAAAATCAAAAAAGAAATTAGAGAGCATGTAGCAATTGATAGTCTGGGTGATAATTTAATAAGAATTGCTTATCAGGATAATAAGCCTATGCGTTCTTATATAACGGCTAAACGCATGGCTGAGCTTTTTATTAATGAAGGTGAGCGCGCAAAAATAGAAGAAAGTGAAGCGGCTTATCAGTTTATTGAAAAACAGGTTAATGAATATCTCGCAAAATTAACAAAAGTGGAAGATGAACTAAGAGTTTTTCGTTCTGATAATCCTGATGCTCGCCCTGGGCTGGAAACCGAAGTTTCAACAAGAATTAGCGCATTAAAAACAAATATTGAACAGACTCGCTTATCCCTAAGAGAAGCATTAATACGTAAAAATTCACTTAAGGGGCAGTTATCTGGTGAAGCCGCTATTGCTATTAGTCAATCAAAGGAAGGACAGTACCGAAGCAAAATAGCAGATTTGCAGGCTCGACTGGAAACCTTACGGCTGGATTATAAAGATACTTATCCAGATATAATTCGGATTAAGCATCAGATAGAAGATCTTAAAGGATCTATGAATAATGAAATACGGCGTCAGAAAGAAGCAAGAAATAAAGCTAAAAGCACAGGTACTACATATATAGATGAAGCGATTATATTGAATCCACTCTATCAGCAGCTAAGAAGTGATGCATCGACAACTGAAACTCAGATAGCGACTCTTAGAGCAAGAATTTCAGAAATGAATAAAATGCTTGAAAGCGAATATGAGCGAGCAAGAAGAATTCATGGCGGTGAAGCTGCTCTGTCAACATTGACACGAGATTATCAGGTTAACCAGGAAATATACCAGGATTTATTAAGAAGAAGAGAAAGAGCTCGAGTCTCTCGAAGTATAGATCAGGAACAGCAGGGTCTTACATTTAAAATTCAGGAGCCGGCCAAAATACCTCTATTACCCACAGGCTTACGTTTTCTTCATTTTGCTGTTGCAGGTCTGGTAGTTGGGTTGGGAACTCCAATAGGTCTTATTTTTGTCATGCTCCAAATAGATCCAAGAATACGTTTCTCTCATGTTATTTCATCTGAACTTGAACTGCCTGTATTAGCTGAAATAACGCGATTATCAAGTATTAATGATGAACGTAAAGCAAAAATTAATTTTATTTTACTTGCTGTTGGAACAATTATGGTTCTAGTTATTTATGGGTATGTTGGCTGGCTTAAATTCACAGGGCAGATGTAATGAGTAAGATAGAAGAGGCATTAAAAAAAGCCAAAGAAAACCGAGACTCTAATATTAGATCTATTAGATCAGTCGATGCCAAAGCATCAAGCGTTAAAGATCTTGTTGCAAAAGATAATAATGAGATATCAACGGTTGACTGGAGATCCTCAACAAAAGAAATTGCTCTCATGGATGAAGGTGAAATTTTAGAAAACAAACAGCTATCCGAATTAAAAATTATTTTTTCGGAAATGTCAGATAATAAAATTGCCAATACCTATCGAGACCTGAGAACCAGGTTGATACAAAAAAGTCAGAGTAAAAACTTTATTGTAATGGTTACGTCCTGTTTACCTGGTTCAGCAAGCAGTTCTGTTGCCCTAAATCTATCAACAGCATTTTCTTTTGATGAAAGTAAAACTTCATTATTAATTGATTGTGACCTTAATAACCCAAAACTTGATGCATTATTGGGCATGGAGTCTGACCAGGGACTTACTGACTATCTGGAAAATGAAGATATAGACATTGATGTTATTCTGCATAAAACGGGTATTAAACGATTAAGAATGATTCCTGCAGGAGCATCAAGAGAAACAGCTACCGAATATTTTACATCACTAAGAATGAGGGAGTTAATGTCTAATTTACTCACTCGTTATTCAGACCGTTATATATTTATTGATTCAGCCCCAATTGCTGATTCAGCAGACACACGTATTTTAGTTGAACTATGTGATTATGTACTTTTAGTTGTGCCTTATGGAACTGCAACAAAAAATAGAATTAAAGCAGCAGCAGATGCTATAGGTTCTGAAAAATTACTTGGTGTTGTTTTTAATGATATCCCAAAATTACCAAGCTTTAGAGTTCCTGGCTTTGGTCGATCAAAAGCATAAGCAGTGTAGGTTTAATTAGTCGTTATGTTCACTGTGCAAAAATATATCAGGTTGCTTTTTTTGCTGTTTATTTCATATAGCGTGTCTGCAACTGAAGTTAACTACTCTGTTGGTGTAACAATATCTAAGTATGATAATCTAAATCTTGTACAAAACCCTGTACAGGAAGAAACTTCTGAATCTATTATTGGTACGCTCTCTATTGTTGAAAATACAGTTAATTTAGTCGCTAATCTTAATGCATCATTACGAACTACCAATTATCAGAATAATCAATCTGATGATGAGAACTTAGGTAATCTAGTTGCTAATGCATTATGGGTTATCAGTCCAGGACGTTACGAATGGTTTGTTTCAGATACTTTTACACAAACATTGGCTAATACCTTTTCTGCAGACACACCAAATAACAGGCAAAATACCAATGCTTTTTCAACTGGCCCTAACTTCATTTGGAGAATTAACTCTAGAAATAATTTGAATATAGAAGCAAGGGCAGAAACAACTTCATTTGAGAGTTCACAGACTGTTACTGATGCTGATAATAATCGTGTGAGAATAGCAACTAGTTGGGAACACCAACTGCAAGTGGCATCATTATTATCATTGAATTATACAACTGAAGCAGTTAACTTTGACGATGAAGTTTCTAATACAAATTTTGATAGAAATGATTTGTTTTTTAGGCTCATATATCAACGAGGGATAAATACATTTGAAGCGGATGCAGGTATTACACGTCTTGATATTGCAAATACGATAGATGAAACCCGTTTTAGATTGTCTGTATTAAATACAAGAACAAGAACATCAACAATACAATTAGAAATAAACAGAAATCTTACTGATACAGCTAGTAACTTACTTAATCAGCCGTCAGGAAATACTGTAAATACAGGGTCTGAGGTTAGCACAGCTGATGTTTTTCTGGATAAAACAGCAAGAATTGTCTATAACAAAACATTGGTTTCCGGTAGCTTTAATATTGATATAAATAAAACAATCAATGACTATCAGCAACAAAATCAATTAGATCAGATAGAAAAAGGTGTATTAATAACAGGTGTCTGGAATGTTCAACGAGCATCACAGCTCTCATTAACGGCTCGATACATTAATTCTATTTATAATAATGTGTCTCGTGAAGATGACGACTATTTATATTCATTGCTATATACATACAGTGCCCGTCGTCATATTACTGTTGGTTTACAAACTACTGCCCAAGAAAGAGAAAGTAGTGATCCAATAAACAACTATAATGATTTTAGAGTTATTCTCTCATTAACCTATAGCACTCAATAAGGAATTGAATCAATGTATCTAGATTTCTTTGGACTCAAAGATTTTCCATTCAGAATAACACCTGATACAGATTATCTGTATATGAGTTCAGCGCATTCTCGTGCCAAGGCATATATGGAATACGCTATTTTTAACCGCGAAGGCTTTGTTGTAATAACAGGGGAAATAGGTTCTGGAAAGACAACTTTAATTAAAAAGTTATTAATGGAGCTTGATGAAAATGTAATAGTTGCAAAAATATTTCAAACTCAGCTTGATGAAGTAGAGTTGTTGCAGGCTATATTAGTTGAATTTGGTTTAAATCCATTTACAGCGAAAAAAGTAGAATTATTAAACATGATCAACCAGTTTCTTGTTAATAGTTACCTGGATGGGAAACAGGTGCTGTTGATAATTGATGATGCTCAAAATCTTAGTAAGCGTGTTTTAGAAGAAGTTACCATGCTATCTAGCGTGGAAACACAAAAGGAAAAAATATTACATGTGATTTTAGTGGGCCAACCAGAACTTAATCATAAACTTGAAGCGCAGGATATGGAGCAACTTTTACAACGAGTTAGTTTACGTTATCACGTACGAGCGCTGACAGAAGAAGAAACAAAAGAATATGTTATTCATCGACTTAAAATAGCTGGCTTAAATAATCAGGTATTTGAAGATTCAATTTATCCATATATTTTCGAATATAGCGGAGGCATTCCCCGCTTAATTAATACTTTATGTGATACCGCACTTACATGCTCTTATGCTGATAATGAAAAAGAAGTTAATAACGATGAATTTAAGAGTGCCATTAATGAACTTCAATGGGGAAAGTTTTCTGAGAGAATAAAAAATAACAATTCTCAGATGATTGAAAATGATAATCTTTATGACACAGATATGTTGGGCAAAGATATACTTAAATCAGCTGATGCAAGAGACCTGATTCAGGGAGCTTATGGTCCTATCTCATCCAGAGCATTAGTTGAAATATCTCGTCAGTTAAAAAGAATAGCAGATCATCTTGATGGTAAATCTAGAAATATAGGTGACAAAAACTAAAAATGTGTGGCATTGCTGGCATATTAAATATTTCTGAAGGTTCTGCACCAGAAAGATTAGAATTAAAGAAAATGATTACGATGTTAAAGCACCGTGGTCCAGATGATTATGGGTACTATACTGATGCATCCATAGGCTTAGCACATGCTCGTTTAAGTATTATTGATCTTGAAAATGGTCATCAGCCTATTCATGATGGAGAGAAAAATATATGGATTGTATTTAATGGTGAGATATTTAATTACATTGAATTGCGTAAGGATCTAGTTAAAGATGGTGTTAAATTCTATACGCATTCAGATACTGAAGTTATTGTTCACTTATATAAAAAATACGGGCTTGATTTTGTAAATTATCTTAATGGGCAGTTTTCAATTGCTTTATGGGATAAGACAAGAAAACGTCTTGTGTTAATAAGAGATAGAGTTGGAATTGACCCTTTATTTTATTATAAAGAAGACAACCGTTTTTACTTTGCATCAGAAATAAAATCGATTTTACCCTGCATGAAAAATAGTCCTCGACTAAATGCCCATGCATTAGATCAGTTATTAACATTTTGGTCTCCTGTATCACCTAATTCATTATTTGAGAATATTTATGAAGTTCGCCCAGGTGAAATGACCTTAATTGAAAATAATAATATTAGCCATCATCGTTATTGGGAGTGGGAATTTCCTACTGATAATAGTGATAATTATTTGCAGGGTAGTGAGGACGAACTAGTAGAAGAGTTGCACGACAAAATGGTTGAAGCAACAAAAATACGTTTGCGCTCTGACGTGCCTGTTGCTGCTTATTTATCTGGCGGATTAGATTCGTCTGCTCTTGTTTCCATAATACATCATCATGGTAATGTACCGCTAAGAACATTCTCTATAGGCTTTAAAGATAAGAAGCTAGATGAATCTAGCTATCAGCAGAAACTTATTAAACATTTAGGTGCTGATCACAGTAGTATTGTTTGTTCAACTAAAGATATATCAGATAATTTTGAAAAAACAATCTGGCATACTGAGTCTACTATACTTAGAACAGCCCCAACCCCCATGATGTTGTTGTCAGGGCTGGTTCATGAAAACCAATATAAAGTAGTATTAACAGGCGAAGGTGCTGATGAGGTATTTGGAGGATATGATATTTTCAAAGAAGGTAAAATCAGGCAGTTTTGGGCAAAAAATATAAATTCAAATATTCGGCCACTTTTATTAAAGCGCCTGTATCCTTATTTAGATATCAGCAAGTCTAATTCAAGAGCTTATTTAGAAGCATTCTTTGGTATAGGTTTAGATCAACCTGATGTTCCATATTTTGCGCACTTACCCCGTTGGGATACGACCTCAAAATCAAAAGCGTTTTATTCAGAAGAAATGAAAGCAAGTTTAAATGAAAACTCTATTGATAAACTATCACAATCTTTGCATAAAAATATAAGCAGCTGGCATACATTTAATCGATCTCAATATATTGAGGCAAGGTCATTAATGGCCGGTTATCTTTTATCCTCACAGGGCGATAGAATGCTTATGTCAAACTCGGTAGAAGGGCGTTTTCCCTTTCTGGATCATAATGTCATTGAATTTGCTAATAAACTACACCCTAAACTTAAAATGAAAGTTCTTAATGAAAAATATTTATTAAAAAAATCAATGAAGCGTTATTTGCCTGATGAAATTATTAATCGTCACAAACAACCTTATCGTGCTCCAGATATACCCGCTTTTTTTCATGACAAAATGCCAGATTATGTGAATGACCTATTATCAGAGAGTTCAATCAAGGAGTCAGATTATTTTGATTCAAAGAAAGTAGCAATACTATTAAGAAAAATAAATGCAGGTAAGGCAACAGGTTATAAAGATAACATGACCCTGATGGCTATTTTATCTACACAAATGTGGCATCATCTGTTCATTAAAAATCATGCAAATTATATTCATTAAATATAGAGGTTAATTATGGAATTTGAAAAAAAATTAAGAGCATTTATTCTGGAAAATTATCTATTTACAGATGACGAGTCACAACTAAACAATAGTGACTCTTTTCTTGATTCTGGAATTATTGACTCAACAGGTATACTAGAAGTAATTACGTTTATTCAGGATGAATTAGATTTAACTGTTGAGGATGAAGAAATGATTCCTGAGAATCTGGATTCTATTAATAATATTATTGCTTATGTGGCGAAGAAGACTGGATAAAATGGCTTCTTCTATTGTTGAAAGAGTTATAGAAAACTTTGTCAGTCAAACTGACAAGGTTGCAATTCAACAACAAAATATTAATAAAACCTATCGAGATCTTCAGCTTGCCTCACAATCAATAGCATCATATCTTCTAAAAAATGGTTTGAATAAAGGCGATAGAGTTGCTCTGCTTATTGAGAATTCATTTGAATATGTTGCTGCTTATTATGGAGTGTTATTGTCAGGTGGAGTTGTTGTTGCACTTAATTCAGCAGCTAAATCTAATGATTTGTGTAACTGGATAAGCCACTCTGGGGCAAGCTGGTTATTTACTATAGGAAAAAATCCTGAAATAGAAGATATTACAGTTGAACTTTCTAGTAAAATAAAATATGTAGTTGTTGGTAAACATAAAATTAAATCTAATTTAAATATTGAAAGTTTTGAGAGTGTTTTAACTACAGTTATAGTAGAGAAATTTCCTGTTTTATT
Source organism: uncultured Thiotrichaceae bacterium (assembly GCA_964522445.1). Lineage (GTDB taxonomy): Bacteria > Pseudomonadota > Gammaproteobacteria > SZUA-229 > SZUA-229 > CAZFUY01. The sequence continues at coordinate 14,929 of CAZFUY010000005.1, forward strand.
AGGTGAAGATAATGCAACTATTATTTACACATCTGGAACAACGGGTCAACCTAAAGGCGTTACGCTAACACATACCAATTTGTTAGCGAATATGGAGTCGATTCTTGAATACATGCCTGTTGTTAGCAATGATCGCTGTTTAAATGTTTTGCCCTTTTATTATTCCTATGGTAATTCAGTGCTCCATATCCATATGATGGCTGGTGCAACTATTGTTCTGGAAAATTCATTTGTATTTCCACATGTTGTATTAAAAAAAATGCAAGATGAGAAAATCACATCTTTTTCTGGAGTGCCATCAACTTATGCGCTTTTATTAAATAGAACTAAACTTTCAGATTTTGACTTATCTTCTATTCGATACATGACTCAGGCTGGCGGCGCTATGTTGCCAGCTCATATTGAGCAATTAAGGTCTTATTTGCCTGATGTGGAATTTATTGTCATGTATGGTCAAACTGAAGCAACTGCGAGACTTGCTTATTTACCCTATGATCAACTTGATGAAAAAATGTCATCAGCAGGCAAAGCTATACCTGGTGTAACTTTGGAAATTCGAGATAACCAGGGAAAAAAACTTCCTTTAGGGGGACAGGGTGAGATTTATGCTTCTGGTAAAAATATTATGAAATGTTACTGGAATGATGAAAAGCTAACATCTACCGTGCTATTTGATGGTTGGCTAAAAACAGGAGACCTGGCTAGTCAGGATGATGATGGATTTATTTATATTATTGGACGCAAAACTGAAATGATTAAATCGGGAGCACATAGGATAAGCCCGCTTGATATTGAAGAATCAATTTTACGATGTAATGGTGTTGGTGAAGTTGCAGTTATAGGGAAAAAAGATGAAATATTAGGGCAGGTTATCAAAGCATTTATTGTATCTAAAGAGAATGTAAAATTAGAAAAAAGAGATATACAACGTCATTGTAAGAAAAGTCTGGCTGCATACAAAATACCAAAATTTATAGAGTTTATTGATGAATTACCAAAAACAGCATCAGGAAAACTGAAGCGATTTGAATTAGAAGATTTATATTAAAGGAAATTATTATGGCCACAAAATTAACAGATAATATTCTTGATCTTGATTATGAAGCAGAGGCGGACCGCATTTGTGCTAATTTAAGAAAAATTCTGAGTAAAAAACTTAAAAGACGTGGTCTTGTTGTTGCCATGTCTGGAGGTATTGATAGTTCAGTTTCTTCTGCGCTTGCAGTAAGAGCTTTAGGAAAGAAGAAGGTTTTTGGCATCTTATTACCAGAGCAGGATTCTTCTGACGATAGCACTGATCGCGGAAAGATATTAGCTGAACATTATGGTATAGAATATATTAAACAAGATATTAGAGAGCCACTAGCTGCTATTGGTTGTTATGAGTGGCGTGATCAGGCTATAAAGAAAACATTTCCTGAATATGGAGATGGCTGGAAAAATAAAATAATTATTTCTGGTGGTGCTGAAGGTACTTTTAATTATTTTAAATTAGTGGTGCAAAACCCTGCTGGTGAAATGATGGAGAAGCGCCTTGAGCTTAAAGAGTATTTACAAATTGTAGCCGCTACAAATTATAAACAACGTATACGTAAGGCAATTGAATACTTTCATGCTGATCGTTTGAATTATGCTGTTGTCGGTACACCTAATCGTCTTGAATATGATCAGGGTTTTTTCGTGAAAAATGGTGATGGTTCAGCTGATGTGAAACCAATTACACATTTATATAAATCACAGGTTTATGCTATGGCTAGACATTTACAATTACCAGAAGTAATTTGTAGCGCTATACCTACTACTGACACATATAGCTTACCCCAGGGACAGGATGAATTTTATTTTGCATTACCATATCAGAAAATGGATGTAGCATTATGGTCTCTTAATCATAATGTTCCTGCCTCTGAATTAGCTTCGTATTTAGAAATAACAAAAGAACAGGCCGAGTTTATATATAGAGATATTCATAGTAAACGGGTAACCACTCATTATATGCATGCAAAAGCTTACCTTGTAGATGATGAGCCATCTAGAGAGCTTGAAGCTGCGCTAAAGAAATAAAATGGCATATGAATTACGAGAATTAGTCCTGTCTGAGGATAGAGACTTTCTGGTCGATATACTGGAAAGTAATCTTCAGTTTTCTAATGGTGCCAATAATGTTATTAACTGGAATAATGAAAAATCCAGATATCCAGCACAATGTATGATTTTAGAGAATGTGTCTGAGAATAATAAAAAAGAAAAAATTGGCAATATCTGTACTTTTTATCGTGATTTTAATTATTTTGGTAAAAGGATGAAAGTTGGTATTTTTGGCAATTTAGTTATTGATGAAAAATACCGTAGCCTTCAACCTGCACTAATTTTAACAAAAGGAAATGCTAAAAAATCGGTTGATAGCTTGCCTTTCCTTTATGTGTTTCCCAATGAAAAAGCTATAGGTGTTTTTAAGATATCAGGCTTCAAGATTATAGGAGACTTAATCCGATATGCGCATATAAATAGCTATAATTGTTTTCTTGGAGAAAGACTTCCTGTTATAGGAAACATTGCTGGTTCTTTTATTGATCTGGTTAAAAAAATCTTTTTCTCAATTCAATACATGATTAAGGCTAATAATTATACATCGCGAATTGAAAATACGTTCTCTTCTTCTTTAAAAAAACTGTTTAAAAATAGTTTGTTGAGTGAATTTATATGTAATTATCGTGATAATGAGTATATGAACTGGCGTTATATTGATAATCCTGAATATGATTTTCAAATATTAAATTGTTACAGGAAAAAAGAGAAAGAAGAAGAGTTGGTTGCAACCTGCGTTTTTGATGTTGATAAAAATGTATTATTTATTAGAGACCTTATTTTCAAAGATGAAAAGTCATTTTATATTGTCATAGGCGCATTAAAAAAATGGTCTACTAAAAATAATATTAAGTCTATTTCAATTAGATTTATGGGGGCATCTATTGTTAAGAGGCTCCTTAAACATAATGGGTTTTATGAACGTGAATCTGGAAGAGTTGTTGTTACAAAAACAAATAATAAATCTATGCTAGCCAATCTTACTGATCACAATAACTGGTTTATTCTTGATGGGGATGAAGATATATAATGTTAATTATATGGTGTTTTTATGGAATGTGATTTAGATCATATATGCTTGGCCGTAAGATCAATAGAAAAAGCTGCAGATAAGATATGTCAATATCTTGGTTATGAAATTAAAACAAAGAAAATATTAAATACTAAACAGGATGTTTATGTTCAGTTTCTTGGAAAACCAGGATCAATAGATTTTAAATTAATTATGCCGGGAAGTTTAAAATCTCCTATTATTTCGTTCCTCAAGAAGAATGGAGAAGGCTTACATCATGTGGGTCTTAAAACAGACAATGTAAAAAAAGCACTGGAAGAGGTTAAAAAAAAGGGGGCTATATCTACACTCCCTCCTGAGAAGGGCGAGGCATTTTGCAATGAATTAATCGCTTTTGCTTATTTAGGCAATGGTTTAAATGCCGAATTCATAGATACAGATAAACGAGTTTTTATAGAAGAATAATCATGACTAAAAAAATTATTAATGCCTTTACAGTGGATGTTGAGGACTTCTTTCAGGTTGAGGCTTTTAGCCAGGTAATAAATAGAGATTTATGGGATGATTTTTCCTGCCGAGTTGAAAAAAATACGGATTCTATTTTAGGTTTGTTGGATGATGCAAATGTAAAAGGAACTTTTTTTGTTCTTGGCTGGATTGCAAAACGTTATCCTCATGTAGTTAAGAGGATTTCTGATTTAGGTCATGAAGTGGCATCTCATGGTATGACTCATAAATTAATTTATAACCAGAATCAAAATACATTTAAACAGGAAACACTTGATTCAAAGCTATTGCTAGAAGATTTGTCACAACAACCAGTGAATGGCTATAGAGCAGCTACATATTCAATTACAAATAAATCATTATGGGCGTTAGATATATTAGTTGAAGCTGGTTTTAAGTATGACTCTAGTATCTTTCCTATGAGGCATGATAGATATGGTATATCAGACGCATGTCCATTGCCTAATGTGCTTAAGACACCAAATAACTCAAGCATTATAGAGTTCCCAATTTCTACTGTGAGAAGTGAATTTTTTACTTTACCTATTGCGGGTGGCGGTTATTTTCGACTTTTTCCATATTCAGTTACACGCTGGGGATTGTCTTCCATTAACAGGAAGAATAATCCTTTTGTCTTCTATATACACCCCTGGGAAGTCGACTCTAATCAGCCCAGGATAAAAAATATAAGCAAATTCACAAAGTTTAGGCATTACAATAATCTTTCCCGTTGCCACCCAAGGCTAAAAAAATTATTAGCAGATTTTGATTTTAATACTATGCAACATGTATTAGATAATACGGCACTTATTGATTTGTAAGTGTACTTTATAAGGTTAGGGGATTTACTTGACTGATCAAAAAAAAGATATAAAACGTTTTTTTAAACATTCATACATCTATGCTATTGGAAATATAATAAATAGAATAGGCGCATTTTTATTGCTTCCTGTCTATACAAATTACTTAACAACAGCAGAATATGGTTCATTAGAACTATTTTATGCTGTTAGTTCGGTTATATTTGGTTTTTTATCTATTGGTATTGCTCATGCAACCTTGCGATTTTATTTTGAGTATAAAGAAGAGAAAGATAAACATGCTGTTGTCAGCACTAACTATATTGCTGCTTTTATAATTAGTTTAATTGGCGTTTCTATTGTAGGTATCTGGTATAAAGAACTTTCTATATTAGTATTTGGGTCTGATGAATATAAAAATGGCATTATTATTATACTTGCTACAATAGTCTTTGAGCTTTCTTCTCAAATATGTCTTGCTTATGTTAGAGCTGTTGAGCGGTCATTATTTTTTGTCTATATTGCAATTGCAAAACTCTTAATACAGGTTGCACTTAATATATATCTTGTGATTTATGCTGGGGAAGGTGTTGTAGGTATATTGTTTGGTAATTTTATGGCTGTTTTTGTCGGCTGGTTAATACTTAGTGTTATGACATTAAAGGCTTGTGGCCTTCAATTTCATTTTGTCAAACTAATATCTATTTTACAATATAGTTTTCCCTTCTTATTAGGTACTGTTACAGAGCTTATCTCAACTAATGTGGATAAGTTTAGCTTGAATTATCTTGATACAATCGGTGCTGTTGGTATTTATATGCTAGCTATAAAGTTTAGCATGATAATTGAGCAGCTTATTGGTGAGCCGTTTAGTAGATCTTATGGGTCATTTAGATTTTCGATTATGGAAAATAAGAATGCAGCAGAGATACAGGCTAATATAGTCAAGTATTTATTTTATGGCGCATTATTTGCGGCTCTAGGAATGAGTCTGTTTATAAAGGATTTATTAATGATTATTTCTGATAAGTCATTTTGGCCTGCTGCAGATATTGTACCGATTGTTATGCTTGCATCTGTAATTAAAATAATGAATTACCCTGTTCAAACAGGCATTCTCTATGCGAAAAAAACAAAATACTTTTTTTATATTGGTGTTGTAGGCGCTATTGTAAGTACAGTCTCAAATTTGTCACTAATACCGTTTATTGGAATAATAGGAGCTTGTATTTCACTTATAATAACAGATGTTGTTTTGTTAATACTCATGCATAAAAAATCTCAGAAATATTTTTATGTTACATATGAGTATAAGAAGTTATTTTTAGCATTGTTATTTTCTATATTTGTTTATCTAGCATCCTTTGTTGTTTACGGAGAAGAGCTTCTTGTTTCTATCCCAGTTAAAGTTATGTTAATAATGTTTTTTATTATTACATTGCTTAAAAGTGATTTATTTTTAAATCATGAAGAAAGGAATTACATTTCTAGCTTTATAAATGCAAAGATTCTTAGGAAAAAATAGATGATATTAATTTATCTTATTTTACTAATTATTGCACCGCAATTATGGATAGAGCCATTTGTTGATATGCGTGTCGACATGTTTATCTATCCTTTCTGGATGCTCATTATTCTCATTAAAGGAAGGTTAAATGAGTTTTTTGAATTCAATAAACAGGATCTGTTCTTTTTTGGAATGATTTTGTGGATTATTTTATCTGCATTAGCTAACCCTAGAACTGATATGACAAATCAGCTTATTACAGAATATATAAAAATGTTTGTATTATACAGACTGGTTATATTATCAATTGATTCAGATGATGATTTTAAGGCTGTAATTAAATACATTATTGTACTTACTTATATCATTGTTATAGAAGCTTTACAGCATAAATATAGTCCTGATGGTATTGGTTGGGCAGGACAAACTCTAGGTTGGGTTGACCAGTCTGTTCTTGATGCTGGAGGCACAGGTAGAACAAGGTGGATAAATATTTTTGATGGGCCAGGTGTTTTTTGCGTGTTGTTCACTATAGCGCTTCCATTTGTTTTACGGTTCTTAGATAAACATTATTCATTTTTTATAAAGATCATGGCCATTATTCTTTTGATCCCCTTATTATGGGCTATATGGACAACAGGTTCGCGGGGAGGGTTTCTTGCAACATTATCAATTTTTGCCGTCTATGGCCTAATAAAAATGCAGGTCTCATTTATGACTATGATGAAAGTTGGTGGCTTTCTTGTAATAGCCTACATGCTTGCACCAAGTCATTTAACTTCAATCAGAGATGATAATAAGTCAGCTCAACATCGTGTTGATATGTGGATTGAAGGGATAGAAATGATTGAGCAAAACCCATTGTTTGGGATAGGAAAGGGGAACTTTGCACCATATACTGGTAAGCTTATTGCTCATAATTCAGCAATTGAAATAATGGGTGAAACTGGTGGTCCAGGTTTCTTTCTATGGATTGGTATATTGTACCTTGCTTTTAAGTCTATATATTTATTACATAAGAGCACGGATGATAAACGCTATATTTCATTATTAAATGCCTTAACAATTACATTTATAGGCTACATTGTTAGCTCTATGTTTGTAACACTAGAATATGAGACATTATATTTTTTACTTGCACTCCCCAGAGCTCTGATTCAAAATAAAAAAATAGATATCGATTTTAATCGGAAGGATTTTTACAATATTGCAGGCATGATGTTTGGCTTTTATATTACGCTTAAGGCATTTGTTATTATGTATTATTAGAAGGATAGTTATGAGCAAAAAACAACTATTAGCAAATTTATTGAACAAACTATTTCCACATGGAATGTTGTCGTCTATTAGAGCATTTTTAAAAGATGAACTTATTGTTCTTGCTTATCATAGAGTTTGTGATATAAAAAAAAGCCAATATATATATGACATTGAGTTAATAAGTGCTGACTCAGATAGCTTTGAATATCAAATAAAATATATCAAGAAACACTATAATCCAATAAGCATGAATCAGCTTATTGATTATATTGAAAACAAAAAAAGCCTTCCTAAAAAACCCATTCTTATTACATTTGATGATGGCTTTGATGATAATTATACAAAAGCCTTTCCTATTTTAAAAAAATATAATGTTCCTGCAACTATATTTATAACAACCAGTTATATAGGGACAGATAAGACTATATGGTTTGATCATTTGGCATCATTAATATTCTTATTAGAAAAAGACAGGTTATTTATAAAGGAGATTGGGAAGACATATAATTTAAGTCAAACAAAGAAAGAAAGAGGCCCTGTTATGGAGGCGCTTTGTGAAGACCTTAAACTAATTCCTAATACTTTACGTGAAAGTATTTTAGAGCGATTAAATAATGAATACTCTAGCATTCTTAAAAATATTGATAATAGGCAAAGTAGAATGTTAAATTGGGAGCAAATAAAAGAAATGAGTGATTCTATTATAGACATAGGCTCTCATACCGTGACTCATTCAATATTAACAAAGCTTACAGATGAAAAAATATATTATGAACTGAGTGAATCAAAGGAAATACTAGAAAAAGAACTCGGAGTTGAAATTGCTTCAATTTCTTATCCTAATGGAAATGAAGATGCTTATAATGAAACTGTTATTAATAATCTGAATAAATTAAATTATAAAATAGCATTTACTTATATTGCTGGGAACAATCCATTACCAATAGCTAATAAATTAGCAATAAAACGTTTGCATGTAGAAAATTATATAAATAAAAATTATTTTAACATGCTTCTCTGTATGCCAGGTATTTTCAGTGACTAATACTATAAAAGAAGGATTAGTCAGTGTTATATTGCCAACCTACAATAGGGCTTTACTTATTGAGAGGGCAATAAGCTCTGTTTTAAATCAAACATATCCTAATATTGAATTGATTGTGATAGATGATGGATCTACTGATGATACGTGTGAGAAATTAAAGGGGTTTAATGAAAAAATATCTTATATTTATCAGGATAATTCAGGGGTTTCTTCTGCTCGTAATGTTGGCATACAAGCAGCAAGTGGCGAGTTCATCGCTTTTATTGACTCTGATGATGTGTGGAAAAAAAGCAAATTAGAGCAGCAGTTAAATTATTTTAATGAAAATAATGAAATAGGCTTATGTTTTACTAATGTCAGCATCATTAATTCAGATGGTTCTGTATCAAAAAAGCCTGAAGTTATTAAGCATACAAAGAATGATATTTATGATATCAAACAAGTGTTTCTTGATCCGTATTTTGGCCTGCCAACAGTAATTATAAAAAGAGAGATTATAGATGTTGTTGGTTTTTTTAATGAATCACTGAAAACAGCTGAAGATCTAGATTTATTTCTAAGGATTTCGCTTAAAACAAAATCAGGTTACTTACACAAAAGTTTGGTTGATGTTTATCTTACTGAAGGAAGTTTAAGTTCTGTTAATAATAGTTTTGAAGATAATATAAATGTAGTTACAAAATTTGTGGAAGAGAATAATGAACTCTGCAAGAGTTTTAGAGAAGTGATCAAAGATGTTCTTTTTAGAATAAACTATGAATATGCTAAATCGCTTCAGTGGTATGGTGATAGTAAGGGAGCGAGAAAACGTATAACTGAAGCTCACAAACATAGAATAAAGTACTCTTCTTTGTTTCTTTTCCTTAAAACGTTAATTAAATAATGAAAAAATCTAATAATATAGATAGTGATAGTTTTTTTTCACCAATTGCGTGGTGGCTTCATGCTGGCGATAGATTGCGTGGTGTAGTCCTTGTTATTGGGGGTATTGATAGTGATTCTATTCATTTTATATCACGGCTAGCTAAGAAGTTATATATTTATGAGTCTTCTAGTTCTAATGATACTGGGATTTCATATGACAATGTTGATGTTATAGGGAATGAGTTAAAGAACAGTCTTGTGTATGATGCAATTATTATAAAGTCTTTAGATAATCATGAAAGAAATGAAGAGTTATCGTTTCTTTTTTCAAAATGTTTATCTCATGATGGCGTAATATGCTTATATGAAAAGAATAGTTATAATTTTAAAAATTTTGTTCATTCATCTTTGGGTGTCATTAAGAATATATTTTATAAAAAACGTTATAAGAAAATATCATCTATATTAGATGGTTCATCGGTGTCATGCTTCCCAACAATTTCATATGAAAGAATCCCTTACGAATCATTTGTTGAAGGTCAATACATATCTAATAAAAATACATTCTTATTAAAAGAAAGGGTCAGAACGTTTATTTTAAGGTCTAGATTTTCCAGGCTTTTTACAAATACTAATATATGGGTAATTCAAAAAAACAATAGCTCTAGAACTCTAGTTGATATATTGCTAGAAGAGCTTCCCTGTATAGATAAGATAAATTTTAAACATGACCTAAAGTGCTCTATTATTTATTATAAATTTGGGAAAATAATAATCGTCTTTTCTGATGTGCATGAGAATAAAAACAATTATGTTGCTGTAATTGCTATTGATTCTGAGGCGGTAAAACAGAGAGAGAATGAAAGAATATCTATACGTTATCTTCTAAAAAATGAAATGATGAAAAAATATATACAAGAGGAACATATAAGGCACTCTATTTTAGGTTTTAACTGTTTTGTTATGAAAATGTATAAAGGCATTACGGTCGATATAAATAATACACACTTACAGAAAATGACAACCAATGTATATCCTGTTCTTGAAATATTGTCATCAAGTACCATTCATAATATGGATAATAAGGCATTAAAAAACAAAATAAATCAATACGCAAAAGTAATGAAGGAAAGATTGTCAAATCATTTAGATGATATAAATATTGTAACTGATTTTATTATTAACAATATAAGCAAACATAACTTTAAATCTGTTTGTATGCATGGAGATTTAAAGCTAGAGAATTTTGTTCTTGATTATAACTATCAGGTTGTTGGAGTAATTGATTGGGAATTATGTGAAATAGATGGAGTTCCTCTAATTGATCTATATTATCTAATTGGTTATAACCATCAAATCATCATGAATAATGATTTCGCTTATGCTTTTGTAGATCTTTGTGATAATAATCTGGAAAAATATGAAATAGATATGATCAATAAATATTGTAAGAAACTAGGGATAAAAAGTAATACAAAGCCGCTTATACTTGCAATATTTTTTATGCATCATTATAGCCTCCGGTTTTACCTGGACCAATTAGATGGTGAATCTAATTCATATTTCATGCTTTCTTTAAATAGAATCATAAGTCTCATATCGGAGTAGTTAGAAGATGAGTTTTTTTGAAGAAATTTTAATATTTATTCTTGTTTTATCAATGGTGTTATTTGTTTATAACTATATTATATATCCATTATTTATTTTGGCTTTAAGTAAATTAATAGATGATGATCACATTAACAAAATAGACCCTTTTACGGAATATCCAGTAGTGAGCTTTATAATAGCTGCTTATAATGAAGAGAAGGTTATTGAAGATAAAATTAAAAATACTTTAAATATTGATTACCCTAAAGATAAGATAAATATTATTATTGTATCTGATGGTTCAAATGATAATACAGCTTCAATAGTTCGTGGTTATTCTGATAGAGGTATAGTAAGTTTGCATGAAGATAAACGTAGTGGAAAATCAGCCGCTCTTAATCGAGCAGTTGAGGCATCCAATTGTGAGATATTGGTCTTTTCTGATGCTAATAATGATTTTTCTTCAGATTCAGTTAAACAACTTGTTAAGCATTTCTCAGATAAAGAAATAGGAGCTGTGACAGGATCAAAGCATATTTATATTAATAAAGACAGGCAAGCATCAGAAGGTGATGGCTTATACTGGAAGTATGAATCAAAAATAAAAGAGGCTGAAAGTCATCTTGGCTCAATAACAGCTGCTGAAGGAGAAATACTGGCTGTAAGAAAAAAAGACTTTCAGCCTATTGATATTTCAATTATTAACGATGATGCTGCTATTACATTTAATATTATTAAATCAGGAAAAAGAATTATTTATGAGAAAAATGCAAAAGCATTTGAAGAGGCATCTAAAGATCTTATTGATGATTTTCATGTAAAAATTCGTATGACAACTGGTGGTTATCAAACATTATCAAGAGAAAAATCATATTTAATGCCTCCAACCACATGGTTTTCATTTACTTTTTTATCACATAAATTTCTCCGCTGGCTTGCACCGCATTTTATGGTATTTATTTTTTTTATCCCTCTATTGTTATCTTACCGAAATGAGATGTTGGCTTTATTTATTGTTCAGATGATATTTTATTCTATTTCATATTATGGCTGGATTAAAAGAGATACAGATTTACCTGGTTATATATATATACCAATGTATTTCACAAGTATGAACATTGCTTTATTTATAGGTTTTTTCAGATATTCCAGGAAAAATCATAGCGTTAACTGGCGAAAGGCAGAAAGATAAATGATTGAATTATTGTTTCTTATATTTATTATCAGCAGTGTATTGCTTGGGGTCTTATTAAAATCAAGAAACATGCACTTATGGATTTTATCATATATGCGTCAGTCTTTAACTAAAACAAACCTACCAAAACATCAGAATGTTTATTTTTGTCTTGCTGATCATTTTGAGCCATATTTTGGAGGTGTTGATCAAAACTCTGCACGGGAGCTAGTAGATCAATGGATTAAGGAATATAAGAAAGTAGCAGTAAAACACACAGATAGTTTTGGCAATTATCCTAAACATTCATATTTCTATCCAGGTGAAGAATATGATGATTATATAATGGATGAGTTAAAATCAATTTGTAATGACGGTTTAGGTGATGTGGAAATCCATCTGCACCATGATGATGATACTGCAGAAAATTTAACAAATACACTTAATGATTTTAAAGAGATATTATTTAATAAGCATGGCCTTCTAAGAAAAAATGAATCTGGTGAAATTGTGTACGGATTTATTCATGGAAATTGGGCTCTTGATAATTCACGGCCTGATGGAAAATGGTGTGGTGTGAATAATGAAATAGATGTTTTGCTTAAAACAGGGTGCGTATACGATATGACAATGCCTTCTGCACCAAGTGATACGCAAACATCAATAATTAATAGTCTCTATTTTGCAAAAGAAGATGGTAAAGCTAAATCTCATAACAAAGGAAAAAATCTAACTACTGATAATTGGACAGATACAGAACTATTGATGATACAAGGACCATTACGTCTTAACTGGAAAAATAGAAAATTTGGACTTATTCCTAGAATTGAAGCAGGTGAGTTGTCCTTTGATGCGCCACCAACAGAAGACAGAGTTGATTTATGGAAGGGATCAAATATATCTATAAAAGGCAATAATGAGCATATCTTTATTAAAGTTTATACTCATGGCCTACAAGCTAAAAATATGAAGATGTTTTTTAATAACAATGGCTTTAATGGTCTTTGGAATATATTAGAAAGAAAGTTTAAAGATGTAGACAAATATAGTCTACATTATGTAACAGCATGGGAAATGTTTAATAAGATAAGAGAACTTTCTAAAAAATAAATATTATGAGAAATATACTACATATTATTGAGTCACTGGAGTTCGGTGGAGCAGAAAAAGTTGTACTCCAGCTGGCTAATGGACTGTCATCAAAATATAATATTAGTATATGTATTACAAAGCGTGAAGGTGACTTAATAAAAGATGTGAATAAAAATATTTCAATATATCCATTAAATTCAAAAGAGGGAAATGATTTATCAATTATACCAAGTATAGCTAAAATTATAAAAGAAAATAAAATTGATGTGGTTCATATACATAATTGGGGGGTATTTATCGAATCTGTATTAGCCTCAAAATATGCGGGAGTAAATAGAATTGTTCATACTGTGCATGGGCCATATATAAGCTATGAAGTAGGAGTAGCAAATAATTTGAAAAAACATTTTCGTCACTTTATCGAATATATTTTGTCTTTCTTTGTTTATAAATTCATTTCAGTCTCCAATGCTATAAAAAGTTATATGATTGATGATATTGGTATAAATAAAAATAGAATTAAAACCATTCATAATGGAATAAAGGGGCTTCTGAAAAAAGAGAGATCTATTAATAACTTAAATTCGATTAATCTTGTATGTGTTGGAAGGGTAGCAAAAATAAAGAATCACAGACTACTATTAAGTGCATTAAAAGAAGCTTGTGAAACTGTTGATGTTTGCCTGACAATTGTTGGTGATGGCCCTGAGTTTGATGAGATAATATCTTATAGCAATGAATTGAAAATAAATGACAAAATAGATTTTATGGGCTTTAGAACGGATATAGATGATATTTTAAAAAACATGGATATTTGCATAGTTACATCAGATTATGAAGGAATTTCTATCGCTATACTTGAAGCAATGAGTTTAGGTATGCCAGTTATTGCAAGCAATGTAGGAGGCAATCCAGAAACAGTTATTGATAATAAAACAGGGATTTTATTCGGCAAAGGTGATAAGAATGATTTAGTAAAAGCGATAATAAGAATGGCTTCAAATAAATCACTTCGTGAATCAATGGGTAATGCCGCTTTCACTCATTTCCAGAAAAATTTTCATGAAGATAATGTTTTAAATCAGTATTCACTATTATATTCTGATTAAATTGCAAGGAATGAGATAGATGGCCACTAAAAAGCTAAATATACTTTATCACCATCGCACTCAGGGGCGTGGTGCCGAGGGTGTACACATTACAAGCATTGTAAATGCATTTGAAGCCATGGGTCATAATGTTAAAGTTCTTTCTCCTCCAGGTATTAATCCATTAGAAAGTGCAGGAAATGCACCTGTAGATAAGTCTAATGTAAGAACAAGCGGTGTTAATTCTTTATGGAAATTTATAAGTAAAAATTTACCAAATTTTATATTTGAGTTTGCAGAAATTGCTTATAATGTTCCTGCAATGAGAAGTCTTGAAAAAGAACTCTCTTCTAATAAATATGATCTTATCTATGAGCGTTATGCTTTCTATTTGGTGTCTGGTTCAATAAAAGCAAAAAAATATAATATTCCATTTGTTTTAGAAGCAAATGAAGTAAATGGAATAAAAGACAGGGCAAGAACTCAATCATTTAAATGGTTATGTAATATATTTGAGAAGTTTATCTTTAAACGGTGTAAAGCTATTCATACGGTTTCATCATATTTAAAGACGATGATAATTAATCAGGGAGTTGATGATTCATCAGTTTATGTATCACCAAATGCAATTGATCCATTAAAATTTACTGGATCAAAAGATACTGGAAAACTTATTAGTAAATATAAGTTAGAGAACAAAACCATTATTGGCTTTGCAGGTTGGTTTGATAATTGGGATAGACTTGACTTACTTGTTGATGTTTTTTCAAAGCTTAAGAAGAATCATTCAGATTTGATTCTCTTACTAATAGGTGATGGAGAAGTTCTTGAAACAGTTAGAATAAAATTAAAAGCTTATAATTTGACAAACGATGCTATTTTAACAGGAGCTGTTGACAGGCATGAGGTACATAACTATTTATCAATGTTAGATATAGCTGTTATTACGCATTCAAATGAATTTGGTTCGCCTGTTGTCATGTTTGAATTTATGGGGCTTATGATACCAATAGTTGCTCCTAAATTATTGCCTATTACTGATGTTCTCTCTGATAATAAAAATGCTCTTCTTTTTGATGTGCTTGATATGAATGCTTTAGAGACGCAGATTAAAAAGTTATTAGAGGATAGTAAACTAGCTAAAACACTTGCGGATTCAGCATATAATAAATTGATGTTGGAGCATACATGGGATTCAAACGCAAAAAAGATTATTGAATCAGGTATTAAATATTAAGAATGAAAGATATATTAAAAAATATAGTTTACTTTATTTTTCAAAACCACCTTATTCGTTTTGGTAATAAGGCTTCTATATACCTTACCTTTGATGATGGACCGCATAAAGAAAATACACCTATGATTCTAGATATATTAGATAAAAAAGGAGTAAAGGCTACATTTTTTATGACGGGTGTTGAAATGGAAAAGCATATAGATATCGTTAAAGACATCGCTGCCAGAGGGCATCAATTAGGCTATCATTCATATACGCATATGAGTATGAAACACTTAAAATTAAATGATTTTATAATTGAAATGAAAAAAGTTGATGCTATATGCAAAGAGATAAATTGCAATATAAGATTATTTAGGCCTCCCTATGGTGATTTAAGTTTTTTATGTGTTATCTGGTTGATTTTTAATGACTGGAAAATTGTAATGTGGTCATTAGATAGTAGAGATTCTTTTGATGATAAACATCAGGTATTAAGGAATGTTAGTCCTGAAAGGTTGAGGCCCGGAGAGATATTGTTATTTCATGATGATTATATTTTGACTATAGAAATACTCCCGGAAATTCTTTCTAGATTAAATGATAGTCATTTATCCTGTGCCAAACTAACTTAGTATAACCTTTGAATATATGAGTCTAAAAATATAGTTACATGAACTTTATAAGTCTACAATACTTTGTATTTTTTATATTTGTATTTTCTGCATATTGGCATCTCTCAAGAAAAAATCAGAATATATTTCTTTTATTATCAAGCTGGTTTTTTTATGCGAACTGGGATTGGCGATTTTTAAGCCTGATTCTAATTTCTACTATTATAGATTATGTAAGCGGGAAAAAAATATATGATAATAATAGCTTAAAAATAAAACGACTATGGCTTACCATAAGCTTAGTAACTAATTTATCTATTTTAGCATATTTCAAATATGCGAACTTTTTTATTGATAGTTTTATAAGTTTTACAAATAATTTGGGGTTTTCTGTAGCTCCAACTACTTTAAATGTGATATTACCTGTTGGTATTTCATTTTATACCTTTCAAAGTCTTAGTTATAGTCTTGATATATATCGGAATAAATTAAAACCATCAAATTCCTTAATAAATTTTGCAACATTTGTTGCTTTCTTTCCACAACTTGTAGCTGGTCCTATTGTTAGAGCAAAAGAATTTTTGTATCAACTTGAGGTAGATAGGCAGTTTTCAGGTTCTGATTTTGAAAGTGGAATTATTCGATTCTTAAAAGGTTTCTTTAAAAAAGCGTTCATAGCTGATGGAATTGCTATTTATCTGGTTGATCCAGTATTTAGCAATCCAGAAAGTTACTCATCTGGAATGTTATGGCTAGCAATGTTTGGTTATGCGGTACAAATATATGCAGATTTCTCTGGGTATTCTGATATGGCAATTGGTTCTGCAAGAATGCTAGGCTTTAAGTTACCAGAGAATTTTAACTTCCCTTATCTGGCAACAAGTTTTTCAGATTTCTGGCAGCGTTGGCATATGACCATGTCTCGATTTTTTAGAGACTATGTTTATATTGCGCTGGGAGGAAACAGGGTTGGCCCTGTTCGTCATATAGCAAACTTATCAGTGACGACTTTAATTAGTGGTTTGTGGCATGGTGCCGGATGGAATTTTGTGCTTTGGGGGGGGCTACATGGTGTCTATATTGCAATTAATCATATTATGTCAGCTACACTTAAAAAGAATAAACCTGTGGCTTGTTTGATATTAAGACTTACCCTTATACCTCGCTGGTTAAGTGTACAATTATTTGTTTGTTTTGCGTGGGTTTTATTTAGATCGTCTAGTCTTTCTGATGCAATGCTTTATCTGGAAAGAATGTTCTTATTTGAACCTGGAGAGCAAATCATATTAAATGCAACTATTTATCTATGTTTTACTGCTTTTTTTATTGATCATTTATATGGCTGGATTAAAGAGCATCATGTTCATATTTATGAATATTTTGATTCCGCAACGCTGGGTATACAGTTTAAAGCCACAATATATACCTGTATGGTGCTCTTTTTGTTTTATTTTATTCCTGAGGGTGCTGCACCATTTATTTATTTTCAATTCTAATATAGAAGATAATAAATATTTTTATATTTAAAGGAATCTTTCTGAAGACTAATGAATTATAAAGAATCTCAACAACCTGTATGGAAGCAACTGTTTCAATTGCATAAGTTATCAAAAAAATTATTTTATTTTTTAATTTTTATTTTTGCAATAGAGTTATTTTCTATATTTTTTATGCCGTATTTATTGTCATCTACAGATTATTTGAGTCTTTTTTTAAAAAAAGAAGCTAAAGAAGCTACTGTTCGTTTTTTTAGAAATGAAAACTCAGTAATTCCAGATAAGATGCTAGGCTGGGTAAATAAGAAAAATTTTAAGCGAAAAAACTGGGTTATTGATGAGCATGGATCAAGAGCAACTCATGAGTTTACAGAAAAACCTTCTAAAAATATCAGGGCACTTTTTCTTGGTAGTTCAATGATTAATGGATCATCCCATGTGACTAATAATGAGACCATATCAGCTTACCTGGAAAATAATAATATTGAATCTTTGAATTTTGCAACAATGCTTTATACATTAGATCAGGTTTTTTTAATGTATAAGGAGTATTTAACTAAATATAATTCAAATATAATTATTGTTGGAATAGATAATGACCCTGTCTCAGGTTTAAAAAATATTTATATTCCATTTATATCTCCTGAAGAGATAAATATGCCATATATGAAACCAAGATATAAACTTGTTGGTGATAAGCTGGAGTTAATAAAATTTAATCTAGATGATTTTAAGATGATTTTAAATGATGATAGTATAGTTGAAGGGCTAAAAGATAAAGATGGTTTTTATTATGTTTTTGATTTATATAAACATTTTGGTATTACACCAATAGCATCAGGCTTTCTATATATCTATAAAAAAATTAGTAATCTTGAAAAATATCTAAAAGAAGATCTGACAGATAATGCTTTATTATTTTCAATAATGGATAAGATGGTAAGAGAGGCAGAAGAAAATAATGCTCATGTTATTTTTATAACATTGGCTGATAGTGTGATTTATGATAAAGATAATATTCGTAATCGTTTAACTGATTACTATGCGATACGGAAGGATCTTATGCTGAAAAAAGATTATAATATACTAGATTCAAGGGAGCTATTTAGAAATAGTGGTTATGATATCGATGATTTGTATGCAGATGATGGTGTTCATTTAACTAAAAAGTCAAATAAACTAATTGCTGAAAAGCTTAAATCAATAATTCATAAATTAATAGAAAAAAATATTATTAATTAAAAATCAGGTAAATACAAATGTGTGGTATTTCAGGAATATACAATTTTAAAGATAAGCATGTAGATAATACAATCTTAGAAAAGATGAAAGAAATTATTTTACATCGTGGTCCCGATGGATCTGGAATATATACTAGTAAAAATATTGGTATGGTTCATACAAGGCTTAGTATCCAGGATTTATCTGAAGCAGCACATCAACCAATGTGGGATGATGATTCTCAATGTTGTATATCATATAATGGAGAAATTTATAATTTTCATTCTTTGCGTGATGATTTAATTAATGAAGGTATTAAATTTAATTCTACTGGTGATACAGAAGTATTATTAAGGGCCTGTATTCATTATGGCGTAGAGGCCACATTACCAAAATTAAATGGAATGTTTGCATTTTCTTTTTGGAATGATAAAACCAGGGAATTATGGATTGGTCGTGATCGAATGGGGATCAAACCATTATATTATACCAATGTAAATAATAGTTTATTGTTTGCATCAGAGATGAAAGCACTAACTCCTTTTATAAATAACTTAAAGCCAGACACATCTGTTCTGTTTGAGATATTAAATGGTGGTACAAGCTGGGAACCCTTCACACTTTTTTCTAATATTAATGCATTAAACCCAGGGCATTATATTCATTTAAGCCCGGATACAAAAGAAGTAGAACAAAAAGAATACTTTTCTATATTTAGTCTTGTTGATAAATCATTATATCAAGATTATTCAAAAGCCAGCCTCCAGGATATGACTGATATGTTTGGTCAAATCATGAATGACAGCGTTAAAATACATGCAATATCTGATGCACCTGTAGCAACCTTAATAAGTGGAGGTATAGATTCATCATTAATTTCAACACTAACTAATAAATATTGTAATGGTATTTCTTTATATCATGCAGATGTAGTTGGTGAAAATAGTGAAAAAAAATATGCAAAGCAGGTTGCAGACCATCTTAATCTGAAATTTGTCTATGCTGAAATGACTCAGAAGACATATGTTGACGATCTTGTTGAAACGACTTTTTCACATGAAACACCTTCAGCTTATCATCCTAATGATGTCCCTTTTCAGATTATCTCAAAGCGAGCACATGAAGATGGGATTAAAGTTCTATTAACAGGGGAAGGGGCTGATGAACTATTTATTGGATATGGTCATGCTTCAAAGCAAATATTAAGAAATAAAATTCAATATTCTTTAAGTCATCTCCCATTGTTTGGAAAAGTTAATACTTTAATTCAAAAAATATTTCCATATGGTTCAGGTAAAAGCATGATTGAGACTCTATCAACCCGTGGAGTTTCACAGAGCTGGGAAAATAGAGCAAAAAATACTTATGCTTTCATTAACGATGATGTGGAGAGGGCAGCACTAATACATAGCTCAGTATATCAGAAAGCGCATTTAAACTCTTTGTTGCAAAGAAATGATAGAATGGGCATGATGCATGCGCTTGAAAGCCGGATTCCATTCTTAGAAAATGAAATGGTTAAATTTGCAGTTAATTTGCCATTGAAATTTAAGCACCCTGAATCATGGATCTCTATTGCACGAGGAAATCCACTTACTAGAAACAAAACGGTAGTTAGAGAATCTGCTCGTCAACTTCTTCCTGAAAATATTATTAAGCGTAAAAAGGTTGGTTTTCCAATAACCCCCGAAACCTATATGCATTTAAAAGAAGATTTTTTCCGCGATGGTTTTATTGAAAACACACTTGAAATTAAACACTCAGAAATGAAAAATTTACTGTCAGATCTTTCATCTGATATACGTTGGAATCTTTTTTCAACAGAGTTATTTGGTAAATTATTTTTTCTTGGAGAAGATCGTTCAAAATTGCGTGAAATAATTCAGAGTTATAGTATTAATTAACTTAGTCTATGAATAATTATGATAACCCAGTTGTTGCTTTAATTTCTGAATATCCACCGCCTGCAGCAGGAATGACTGTTCTTGCTGAAGAGTTTTATTCGCGGTTAAAGAATGAGGGCTATCCGATTGTAAGAATAAGAACTAATCCAAAGCTCGGTATATTTTCATGGGTTAATAGAATTCGTGTATTTAGATCAATTTTTAACTGGTTTATATTTGTTGTTAACTGCAGAAATATTTTAAAAGTTGATGTTATTCATATTTTTAGTTCCTCAGGCTTAAATTTCCTGTTATTCACAATCCCTCCTGTCCTTATTTCACAATTAACAGGTAAAAGTATTGTAATAAACTATCATGGAGGAGGAGCGAAAGATTTCTTTTCTAGACATCCCAGGTTATTAAAATTTGTAATGAAAAGAATTGATAAGTTGGTTGTTCCTTCGGCTTACCTGGAGTCTGTATTTAATGAATTTGGTTTTAATTCGGATGTAATACCGAATATCGCTAATGTTGAGCGCTTCTCTTTTAGAAAAAGAGATAAAATTAATCCCGTTGTTATTTCTATAAGAAATTTAACACCAGTGTATAATATTCAATGTGCGGTACGTGCTTTTTCTATTTTACAAAATAAATATCCCGAGGCTATTTTATATATAGCTGGTGATGGAATAGAAAGAAAGAATATTGAAAATCTTATTATTGAGTTAAATCTAAATAATGTTGAACTACTTGGGAATATATCTAATGAAGATATTCCGGCCTACTTTGACAGAGCAGACATTTTTATAAATACCTCAAATGTTGATAATATGCCTGGTTCTATTTTAGAAGCATTTGCATCAGGCTTGCCTGTTATTTCCACAAATGTTGGCGGCATACCTTATATGGTGGAACATGGTGACTCCGGTTTATTAGCTGAAGCAAATGACCATGATATGTTGGGTCAGTATCTTATTCATGTAGTTGAAAATCCGGCAGAATCTTTAGCAATGACCGAAAAAGCCTCTCAGTACATTGATAAATTGAGCTGGTTAAATATAAAAGATAGCTGGTTAGATTTATATAAAAACCTTAATAGAAACTGATCTGTTAGCATTTTATTTCTTATACTAGAAATGCTCTTTGCTTATATTAGAAACAATAAATCGTCTTTTCCCTGATTCGGGGACTTCAATAGAATCTACAAGTGTAGTTTTTACGTTCGCTACGCCATCAACCATTGATTCTGTTGCTTTTCTTACATGGATTTCAAATTCATCTGAGTAATCTTCATCAGGAACCATGACTATTTCTATTTCGTCTGGCTTATCCTGTCTTATCTGATAGGCTTTAATTCCTCTCATATCACTAAATAATGTTGCAAAATTAGGAGGGGTGAGAATTCGATCTTTTAATGTAATAACATCAGCTATTCGTCCTTGAACGCTACGTATTTTGGGTAAACTCATTCCGCATTCACATTGGCCTTCTTCTTCAAGAATACCTAGATCTCCAATTTCATAGCGTATAAATGGGAATGCATGATTTGATAAATCAGTTAAAAGTATTTTTCCTAATTCTCCAGGTTGACAGCGGCTACCATCAGGCTTTACTACTTCAGCAAGAATTATTTCAGCATGTACATGGTAGCCATTGTGTTGAGAGCATTCAGAACCTATATACATTTCACGGCTTCCATATTGATCATAAACCTTGTTTTTTCCGAATACACGATTTATTGTTTCTCGTTGCTTAGGCCATAACATTTCTGAGCTAGTCATAATTGCCTGAATAAATGAGAAGTTAGTATCTGGGTGGTGTTCTTCAATAAATTCAGCAAAGATATTTAAACCGCTGGCATAACCCCAGATACTTGTGGGTTTGTAGGATAATAGGTCCTGATAATAATTTTCCAGAATTTCATCTGTCATAAAAGCAACAGAGAAATCTTTAAAGCGTTGTAAAAAATATACAAGTTTATACTGTAGACTTTGTGTAGTGTTATAATCAAAGTGAGATCCTGACATTTGTACTGTCTTTTCTCCGAATTTTGTATTACCCCACTCAGCGCTTCTATAAACACTTGCTCTATTCCAGTCCATACCTCGCTTATCCCAATAATAATACATTGGCTCACCTGTTGAGCCTCCAGTGCGATTTTCTTCAAATCTATTATCAGGTATATTTGTACATTTTATTTCTTTCTGATTTTTTCTAATATCATCTTTAGTAAGTATTGGTAATTCAGTGACTTCATCAAGAGAAGCGAAGGGAATATTAATATTAGATAGTCTGTCTTTATAGTAGGGAGAATTTTCTCTGGCCTGTTTTACTAATTGATTTAGGCGTTCTAACTGCCATTTTTTTATTTCATCAACTGACCATTTTTGAGATTTTCTAAGAAAATGTAATCTCTTAATGGTCTTTCTTCCT
Organism: uncultured Thiotrichaceae bacterium; assembly: GCA_964522445.1. Taxonomy (GTDB): domain Bacteria; phylum Pseudomonadota; class Gammaproteobacteria; order SZUA-229; family SZUA-229; genus CAZFUY01. The sequence goes on from CAZFUY010000005.1 coordinate 37,819, forward strand.
CTTAATATATCAAGGCTTCTAAAAAAAACATCCTGGTATAAATTCATATTAACTCTTATTGGTTTATAGCTTTCTGGAAATGTCTCTAAACTTTAATCGATAACGATTTTCTATATATTTATAAGTAAAACTTGAAGTATATATTACAAGTAATATCATACCAATATTAACCATTAAACCAGGGAATTCCCCAATTACAATGTAATCGTTTCCATCAATCGGTGTAAATTTATATTTAAAAATATATTCAAAAACATTACTGCATAGATCTAGAATGAGAGCATGTAACATGTAAATTGAATATGAGTATTTGCCTATTATTTGAAATGGCTTTAGGTGTAATAACTGACTGATGTACCCTGTGTGTTGTACAGAAAAAACTAAAACCACAATAGTAAATGAAAACAATGTTACCATTTGTAATGTTAAGTTCTGGGAAGCATTTGTTGCGGCAAAAATAAGAAAAGCTATTGCAAGTGCTTCAAAAATAGTATTTCCTCGTTTAATACAAAATTTTCCGCTTTTAAATAAGTAATATACGGTAATACCAGAAAAGAATCCGCCAATACATCTAAAAATACCTAAATCATAAACTATATTTAAATCTGATCGTGTGGTTGTCTTCAACAAATAATAATAGGATAAAAGGGCTATAAGAGGAGCAAGATAAGGCCTAAATTTTTTAACGCTTGGCATTAAGCAGAATGCGGCAAAAACAATATAAGTATAAAATTCTACGCTTATGCTCCAGCTGGGGTCATTCCAGGATGGTTCTGTTAGAAAGCCCATTGAATGCAATAGTAATAAATTAAGAATAAAACTTTCAAGATTATTTACATCAGTGGGATCATGACCAAGTCCAGTTTTGGCATAGACTATGTATTTTGCTAAAATATATCCTAGCCATGCAAGTAATATAGCCAGATGTAAAGGGTAGATTCGTCCAAATCTTAATACAATGTAGGGGATTATCTCACTAAGTTTGTTGAGACGGTCATCATAAACATAAATCATTACAAAACCGGATAAGACAAAAAAGAAATCAACAAATAAGAAACTATTGCCAATAAAGGTATTGTGGGTAATAGATGAGTATATTTGGGAGTGGAATAACACAACCAGTACAGCAGCGATCCCTCTGAATGCCTCTAGAGATTCAAGCTTGACTTTCCCGGCCATGACAGTCCTCATTCAAAAAATAGTAAAAACCATGCTATAAGTATAAAGTAGTTTCATGTGGTTCATGAGAAACGAAGCCTAATTGTATGTTTTTTAGCAAAAACAGTCTAGCTTCTATAAATTTATATTAGAATTAAATAAGGTGATAATAAATCCAGGGATGCTCTGATCAAGTATGCTTAGAATTTATACGCTTTCTTATGTTTCATGCTATTGATATAATTTATAAAAATAAAATGCAAAATAAGCACTATATGTTGTATGTGTGAAGGAAATTAAAGTTGCTGATTTCAAAGCAGTACCCAATACCATGAAAATACGGATCTTAGTTTTAATAATTGTTGCTCTTCTTCTTTTTTCTGAAGTTTTTTTACGACTTTTCATTAGCCAGCCTTCAACGCAACAATTTGATGATGAATTAGGTTATACCAATATCCCTGGAAGTCAGATGATCGAAAGTCAGGAAGGCTATGGTTTTATTACTTTTAATTCATTGGGTTTTAACGATTATGACCCAAATAATCATTTCTCCAGAAAGATTTTTATTATAGGTGACTCCTATACCGAGGCACTTCAGCTGGATAATGAATTTTCTTATACAACTTTACTGGAAAAGCATCTTGAATCACAAAAAATTGACATTATAAAACTTGCCCGAGATTCATTTGTTCCGCTACATTATCCAATAGTTTCTAATCGTTATTTTAATAAGTATCAACCCGAGCTAACTATTATTCAATTTGGATCACATACATTAAGCGATCTATATGGTGACAATATTACTATAAAATATACTGCTGATAATAAAATTGAAAGTTATACTTTGCATATATCTGATGGTGATAGGAAAAAAGAAGCTATTCGTGGAATTATTAATAACTCAGCTTTAGCTTATTATTTGCTAAGGCGATATAAGTATCTAATTATTAACACACTTGATCGTTTTGAACAGCTCTTCTCATCAAGCACAAGCATCAAATCGAATAAAGAGTCACATAAAGAGCAAAGAAGCAGGGATGATTACGTTAATAGACTTGTTTATGTATTAAAACGCATAAAAGGAAAAGTGCTTGTTCTTTATCTTCCTGATCCAGGCATTTTGCTTGGTTCTGATAAAGAAAATACAGAAATTAGAAAGGTAATTGAATCAGCTGCAAGCATTGCTGGAACAGGTTTTATTGATTTATCTGATGATATAAAACGGGATTTTATAAAAAACAACCATATTTTAAATGGTTTTTCAAATAGTAAACCTGGAGCAGGACATCTTAATAAATATGGTCACAGTGTTGTTGCAAATAGCCTTCTGATCAAGTTAAAAAGCAATGGATACCTAAATTAATCATGATTTTCTCTAGTATTGATTTCGTTATATTTTTTATTGTTGTATTGGCTCTTTTAAAAATTCTTGAGAATAGAGATGAGTCTAGCAAGAAGATACTATTGTTAGTATCAAGCTATTTCTTTTATGGTTATTGGGATTGGCGTTTTTTATCATTAATTTTTCTGAATACATTCATTAGCTATATTACCGGAAAACTAATTGAGAAAAATAGAGGGAATCATAAAGCGAAAAAACAATTCTTAGCTATAAGTGTAGTCTCCAGCCTGGGTATTCTGGCAATTTTTAAATATTATAATTTTTTTATTGATTCTTTAAATACTGTTTTTTCTTTAGAATCATCACCTTTATCTTCAATGAATATTATTCTTCCTCTTGGGATTTCTTTTTATACTTTTCAGACATTAAGCTATACAATTGATATTTATAGAGACAAGATTAAGTCATCAGGCCCATTGGATTTTTCTTTATTTGTTGTTTTCTTCCCGCAGCTAGTAGCAGGACCAATTGTTAGAGCTGCAGAATTCTTGCCCCAGTTAAATAATAAAATAAAACTAACTTTTAATAACTTTAAGCTTGGTATTGTTTTGTTTATTATAGGGTTTGCTAAAAAAAGTTTACTTGCAGATAGCCTTTCGATTTATGTAGATAATGTTTTTACAAGACCTGAAATATTTGATTCTCTAACGCTTATGTTTGCAACCATGGCATATTCATTACAGATTTATTTTGATTTTTCTGGGTATTCTGATATGGCTATTGGCATTGGTTTAATAATAGGTTTCCACTTTCCTAAAAACTTTAGCTATCCCTATAAAGCAAGAAATATTACAGAATTCTGGCGACGATGGCATTTGACTTTATCTCGCTGGCTTCGAGATTATCTATATATTTCTTTAGGTGGAAATCGTAAGGGAAAATATAGAACCTATTTTAATTTATTTGCGACGATGACTTTAGGTGGTTTATGGCATGGAGCTAGTATGAACTTTGTTATTTGGGGGATGCTGCATGGTATAGCACTGGCTACACACAAAATATTTCATACTATAAGAAAGGTAAATATTAATGATTTTCCAGAGCAGGCTTTTACACATAAAAATGCAACAATATTTATTTATCAATTTTTATCAATATCAGTAACATATATTTTTGTTTGTATAACATGGATTTTATTTAGAGCAAATACTTTTGATGATACTTATACTATATTTCATCAGATATTAACAAATGGAATTGGTATTCGCTGGGTTCATATTAGTTTTTATTTTATTGTTCCACTGTTTTTAATCTGGCAGCTCGTGCCTCACAATGAGCAAATAAGAAAGCAGGTATTTACATTAGAAAATTACAGAGGCTTTACTGCGTGTGCAGCACTTGTTTTGATGATTGTACTGTTTAGTCCAACAGGGTTATCTCCCTTTATATATTTTCAGTTCTAACAAATAAAGTAAGTCATCCATGACTTTTTTATTTACTAATTATTTTTAGTAATAGTTACATTTTGAGGCACAGGAATAATAACGCTACCAATATTACCTGGTACATTATTGCCAAGAGCTTCCCAGATATGATTTGTTAATGTTTGACCACTAGCAGCAAAGCCTCGATTAGCAGGACTACTTGCAGGTAAATTTCTGGCGCCAGAGAAATCATCATGAATTCTTGCCTCATAAGGCCATGGCCACAAGGCATCTGTTGTTACTGTGTTATAGCCAGTATCACCCCATAATGTACCACTTACACCAATTTTATTTGTAATATTAGCTCCAACGCGACCACCACCTTCACCTGCTGTTATTAGATTTGAGCCATCTTCAATACGAGGCGGGTATAATAGACCATTAGTTGTCGGGTTATAAGTTGTTGTACCTGTAGATGAACAATTTGTAGCACCTGTGTTATAGCAATTATTGTATGAGTCCGTTACTGTGCCTCCATTGCCACTACTGGTAGCAAAATCCACGTTATATATAATAGAGTCTTTTATATCAATTATACTATTTACACCACCCCATATTGCTGCTGCATAACCCTGATTACCAATGGTCATGTTTCTGGCATAAGTGCTTTTGAATGAGCCATTACTGTGTGCAAAAGCACCACCACCACCCGCATTAGTACCACCATTGCTCCACCAGACAACAACATCCTGGAAATTAATATTTTCTATATTTCCATAGCCGCCATGATCAAACGCATTGCCTTCTACATTTAATGCAATAGTTCCTCTTATATAATTGTCTCGGCATGTAGCATTTGCGGCTGTATTGTTAGCAAGAGTAAACGCGCCGACCCATTCAGAGCCACCGTTTGATGGATTTTCAGCACCATCAAGAATAATTACATTTTGTAATTCTACATCATTGGAGTTATAAATAGTTCCTGATCCTTCTGGGTCAGTTTTACCTGTATTTGACCAGCCATGATCATGTCTTATAACTACTCGACGAATAATTACTTTATTAGATCCATAAATAGATAAATTAATTCTGCCACCACTGCCATAAAACCAGCTATCTTCAATTAGAACATACGATGAATTACCACCAATTACAAAAATTGTTTCATTGCCTGATGCCGCACCGCCTTCAAAAGCACTCTTTAATATTTTTATATGATGAGATCCGCCTCCAAGGCCAACGCTTTGGTCTGGCACTATTGTAGCGCCTTCAAAAATAAATTTTATACCTTCAATTTGAAGATAACTTTCATTATTTATTCTTAAATAATCATTCTGACCATTACCAAAATCAAAAATAGCGCCACCATCATTTTCAGCTTTGATAATATTGTAATTACCAGCTGTACCACTAACAAAAGAATTCATATCGTCATTGGCTTTATCATAGGTGCCATTTCTCAGGATCAAGGTGTCTCCACCAGAGGCTGACATACGAGCAATTCCCTGATTAACGTTATTATATGGGTTAGCTGATGAGCCATCGCCATTACTGACATTAGGGTCGACATAATATGTTGCAGCTAAAGCATTGCCTGGAATAAAAATTAAAGTACTAATTATCAATAATGTATTGCGTAGATGTTTCATTGTTATGTCCTGAATTTTTACTCGATTAATATAGAGACTGTTTCTGAAAGTTGAGATTCTTCTAAGTTGTTTAAAGACGCTACCGCAAAGTTATAAGTGGTACATTTTTGAAGGCCATAGCTACTTGGAGTAAATGGCCAGCTATTTTCTGCTGCAGTGCCGCTAACGCTAAAATCACCCGCAGAATTTTGTTTTGTAATAAGAGTATTGCTGCCAAAATAAACTTTAAATCCATCAATTAGCCCAGAATTATCAGTAATTTGATTCCAGCTTATTGTATAAGTTTCTGTTGCAGTACCAGAGCCTGTACAGCCCTGTGCAGCAGCTGTAGCTGAGTTTTCTGATGCAGAACCTGAGCAGGCAGATAAAAAAACAAATGATATAATCAGAGTAAGTGCTCTAACAGAATAAGTTAAAATATATTTTGGGAAATACATTGTATAAAGCTCCAAATCCATAATTTATGCCAGGCTCACTACTTGTGTCGATGCACTTGACAAGATCACCTTATTCTATAGCTGTAGCTATAGAATTTGACAAGCCCGATTCCCCTTTAATTGTACCATATGCCGAAACTGCGATATGAACGGTCACGCAGCCCTGAAAGCCTAAAGCAGCGGGGTTAAAGTTCCAGCTAGTGCTGTTTCCCATGTCCTCAAATGCAGCATTTCCTTTAGTTAACGGTGTAGATGTGCCGTAGTACACTCTATACCCACCCAGATCACTGTGAGTTACTGCATCCCAGGCAACTGTATAAGTTGCTGTAGGGCTGCCGCAAGTTGTAAATGACCATGTGTAGGTAGGCAAAGGGTTGCCTGCTGTATCAGTGACACCATTAAGAGTAGCTGTATAATTTGTTGCATTTCCCGCTAATTGGCCAGATGGAGTAAATATGGCTCGGGTATTATTACTTGCCATGCTCAGAGAGCCTGTTAAGCCATTATTCAGGGTAAATGAAGAACTTGTTATAGTTGTGGGGTCTATTGCTTCATTAAAATCAGCTGTAATTTGTGTCAGACTGGCACTTACATTTGTAGCCTGGTTCTGCGGATTAGTTGAACTAACCGAAGGAGGGGTGGTATCAGTTGGATTAGCAGTGGTAAAACTCATTGAATAATTAGACAGGGTGTTTCCAGAACTATCTGTAGCTCCAGAAATTGTGATGGTATAGCTTGTTTGTGATTCTAAGTTATTACTGGGATTAAATCTAAGCTGATTGCCGCCGACAACAGTAAGACTACCTGTAACAGCTGGGTTTATAGAGAATCCACTTGTTAAAGATCCTGAGTTCATAGTTTCATTAAAATTAATGGCAATATTAGTTGAAATATCTACATCTGTAACATTGTTTGCAGGTGCTGAAGATAATACAAGTGGCGCACTTTCATCAGCTGTTATAAATGATGATGTATACGTAGTAAGTACATTTCCAGAAAGGTCTGTAGCTCCAGAAAGGGTAACTGTATAATTTGTTTGTTCATTAAAATTACTTGAAGGGGTAAATACAAATCGGGTATTTGATGTCATTGATCCGTTTCCATTAACGGATGGCTGGATTGAGAAACCACTGGTTACACTGCCTGCATTCATGGCTTCATCAAAGTTAATTACAATTTGAGAAGTATCTGTTGGAATGCTGCTCGTATTATTAGCGGGTGATGATGATGTAACAGAAGGAGCAGTTAAGTCCTGACTAGCTCTGGTTGTAATACTTAAAGTGTACGCATCCATTATATTCCCGGCCTGATCTCGTAATCCACTTAGTGTCAAGGTATAAGCAGTATTAGAAGCAAGGTTTGAATCTGGCAGGAATCTAATAGTCTGACTGGATATGTAGGTAAGCGCGCCATCGATTGTGGGGCTAGTAGTAATATTGCTACTAGAAATAAAATTAGTATCCATGTTTTCAGAAAAAACAAAATAAAATGAATTAATATTAGTGGCTATATTTATAGAGTTATTGCCTGGTAACACATTAGACAGGGATGGTGCTGTTGCATCTGTTTCTGTATCAAAACTCCAGCTATATGTATCAAGGGTGTTTCCATTTACATCTTTTATGCCACTTAAGGAAGCCTCATAGGTCATATTATTTGCTAAAGGAGTCTGCAAACTAAAGAAAACTTTATTCTCAGAGGGGAGTAATGATTTATCAATAATGTAATTAATGCCAGGGGTAATAGTTAAATTTTGCTCGTTAACTGAGTCAGGATCAACTGCCTGATCAAATGTAATTTCAATTCTTTGCAGGTTTGTCACAACTGATTTTTGATTGTTAGAGGGTGTGCTAGTTAGTTTAACTGAATTATTATCAGTAGTTTCTCCGGCTGAGCCAGCACAAGCTGCTAAACTTAATAACATAATGCCAATATAAACACCGCGAATTAGCGTGGTAAAATTCATCAAAAAAAATCCTTGAAGCTTTTGCTTCAGTTAAATTACAGTCTCTTTTTTATTATTTAGTGTACCGGCAGGTACAAGATATTCATCTTCAGATGTGTCATATTCTTTGAGAGATTATGGTTTTGAATCTAGTAAATATCTGTGCGGAAGTTCAAACTTTACTACTTTGTTTGGGGGATGCTATTTTGTGATAGAATTCACACTATTTTACAGGTCTTATAAATGACTGTTATTGGATGAATAAATGAAAAACCTTTATGTGTTATTTCTTCTTCTCAGTGTTGTATCTTGTACGCACAATATTTCTGCCAAAACATATTATGTTGATGCAAATGTAAGTAATGGCAATGGTTCTTCAGAGGCTCCATACAACAATATCACAGATGGTATAGATGAAATGTCACCATCTGGTGGAGACACTTTAATTATACGACCAGGAATATATAGTAAATCTAATGACAGTATGAGTTCATTTGTAAATGGTACTCCTGGTAACTACAACATTATTAAAGCAGAGACTGATGGTACTGTTGTTATTAGTACCAAAGAAAATTTCCTGGTAAATAGAGGGCAAAACTATCTTCAATTTGAAGGGTTAAAATTTATTACTGTTGGAACGAACTTTGAAAAAGCTATTAATGGTGCTCACCATATTAAAGTCCTTCGATGTGCATTTGAAGGAGGACCAGAAAGGGGTAATGCTAATAATTTTGCTATAGGTGGTTATTCTAAATATATCCTTATAGAAGATAGCTGGTTCTATGGAAATGGTGGAAGGGAAAATCTTGTGATATTTACTTCTTCAAAGGTAATTATTCGCAGGGTAGTTTTAAGACATGATCATGGTTGGGTAATACAGCACGGAGATAAGAGTGAACCAGAAGGTGTTGGTACTATTTACAATTCCAATGAGGTTGAATTACAAAACGTAATAATTATAGATAGTTTAAGCAATCCTCATAATACAAGAATGGGAAGTGAGTGGGTAGGCGCATTTACTTTAGCTAATAATGCTAATAAGGGAGCATCCTGTAAAAATAATAATATTACAGGTGTCATTGCATTAAATGTAGAAGGCAATGGCTTTGATCATGGTGGCTATGGAAAAATTGAGAATATTAATTTTCAGGATGTAATTGTCTGGTGGAGTAAAGCAGGACGCAATAAAGGTGGTGGATTAGCTCATAGCAATAGATCATTTAAAAGCACAACTGCAAATAATATAACTATTGGTAATCAAACCTATGGTGCAGCTATATGGGGAGGAGTAAATAGTAAAATAAATTTAACAAACTCAATAATCTATAATGTATCTTTTTCTTTTGGATCAAATGAACCTTCTCAGGGAGTTATTGATAACTCTTATAACAACTGTTATCGACATGATAAAAACTTTTGTTCAATGAAAGGAAAAAGTTCATTTAACCCCCTAAAAAATGGCTTAAAATACCTGCCTCGTATAGAGGCTAATTCAAAGTTACTACAGGCAGGAAAAAATAAAAGTAGAGCAGGTGCAATTATTACAAACAAAATAGGTGTTAGTGGGACTTTATGGGGTGAGCCTGGTTATAAAATAGTGACTAAAGAACCTTTATGGCCATGGCCAAACGAGAACAGAATTCATAAAGATATGTCAAATGCCAGTAATTTACTTAAAACAAGTCCAGCTAATCGTGGGTTTGCAGCTAAAAATCAGACCTTAACAAACTATATTTGGTCTGCATTAGGTAATGAATTGCCTGGTAGTTTTAAAAGAAAATAGTCAGGCAATATAAACAGTACCAGAATTAAGACTCATAAAAAAATAATGTATAAAAAAATAAAATTTCTTTTTAAGCAGTTTCTGTATTACTCTGGTTTTCTGAGCTTATTTCATAAAGTCAGAAATAGAAAAACTTTGACTGTAATAATGCTACATAGAGTATTGTCCATAAATGATATTCGATGGAAGCAGGCTGATATGGACTGGACTCTTAGTGATATTTTTTACCAGGACTGCCTGTGTTTCTTTAATAAACACTATAATATTATTTCACTTGATGATATAAATTTATTCATTAATAAAGGAACACCTTTGCCTGATTATGCATTGTTAGTTACATTTGATGATGGCTGGTCTGATAATTATGATTATGCATTAGATATTTCTCAGGATAATAATATTAATCCTTTACTATTTGTTACAACATCATCAATTGGTAAAAAGATATTATCATGGCAGGAAGCTTTGTATAGCGCATGGAAGGTAGACTTGTTATCACCTTCATTAATAGAGTCAATATCGAATCTAATAAATTATCCTAAAAAAGTTATATATAATGAGAAAGATATTTATGGATTTATTAACGTAATTCAAGCCTCAAGCTCCAAAATTAAGACAGAGGTAAGAGAGCTGGCATATAACTTAGCAGGTGCCTTGCCAGGAAAAAAACAAATGTTATCAGTTGGTGAGTTAAAGAAACTTTTTGATCATGGTTTTTCAATGGGTACTCATGGTGTAATTCATGAACCCTATACTCAGGTTAAATCAGCTTTAGATGATATGATAAAGAGCAAAGAACAACTCTCTAACATGATAAGCTCTACTAATGTTACTAGTATGTCTTTCCCGCATAGTCAATTAAATGATTCATTGATAAACTTGGCAGTTGAAGCAGGCTATACAACATTATTTACTGGTGATATTTGTCTTAATCGTATGAAAAGGTCTTCATATTGTATACTTGGCAGGTTGAATATTGATCAGAGTGACTTTTTATCTGCAAATGGACATTTGATCCCATCTGCAATGGCAATATATTTATTTAAACAAAATATTAAAGAAATACCATAAACTGATTTTTTTGACCAGATGCCTGCTAGATAAAATTGGAAAGTTAACGGGATAAGCGCATATAAATAGTTATAAAAAATAATTCTACAAGGCACAAAATTAATGATTGTTAAATTAATTAAAAATATTCTTTCTCATTTCTATAATAAAAAACCTACTGTTGAGAATATTGATCAGGACGGATGGGATGAACGATATCGAAGTGGAGAATGGGACTATCTAGACCAATTGCACGAACTTGCACATTACTCAGTAATAGTTGGTTATTGCCAACATTTGTTTCCAGATGGGAAATTTCTTGATGTTGGTTGTGGAGAAGGCATATTGCAGCAACGGTTATCAATTTTGCCTTATGAGAAATACACTGGAATTGATTTGTCAAAACTTGCGGTTTCCAATGCTACTGAAAAATATGCTGACCATCGAACAAAATTTATAGCCGCAAATGCAGAAAAATTTGATGATCAATGCTTGTATGATCTTATTATATTTAATGAAAGTCTGTATTGCTTTGATGATGCTGTAAAAGTCCTTAATCATTATAAAAAAAGTCTTACCCCTGATGGGTTATTTGTTATTTCAATGCATGTCCAGGAAGTTAGTGAATATCACTGGGAAGAAATTGGACGTGATTTTAAGATAGTAGATTCCGTTGATGTTAAAAATGGTGAGAATATATCCTGGAAATGTAAGTTAGTTAAACCTGATTAAGTTATTTGTTTTCTAGATAAATTATAATTATCTATTTCTAATCTAATGTTATTAAGCCACTTTTATCAAGTTAAAATATTGTCGAAAAGGAAGTCCAAACTTCTTTTCCATTGTTGTAAAGTCAATTTTATATTTATCAGCAGGAATACCTTTGGTGGTTATTAGCAGAATAACATTGCTCAATTTAACGGGTATTATGTATATATCATATTTAAATATTTTTCTAAGTTCATTAAGCCCACTATAATTAATATATTCGCTACCAATAATATTTATACAAATGCAGCCATTAGTTGACAATAGTTCCTTTAATTCTAATATATGAGAATGTATGTTAACTGTAATATCTTTTCTATTTTCAGTTAAAAATAAATCAACAATAATTAGATCATATATAGTGTCTCTTTTTTGAGACAGAAATTCTTCTGCTAAACAGTAATCAACACTGAGACGCACATCATCAAGTGGCAGACTAAAATATTCTTCTGCTATCCTTGCTACTTCAGGTCTAAGTTCTACAGCATCAATACGGCTGTCAGGTAAAAAATGCAGTAAATATTTTGCAATAGAACCAGCACCAAGCCCAAGTATAAGAATCTTTTCTGGTGTGTGCCAACAAAGTGATGTCAGCATGGCTTGTGTGTATTTATGAATTAAAATATTAGGGTTATATAGAAACATGCCTGTTTGTTGTGTGGTATTTCCAAAGTGCAGGCTGCGCAGTGTTTGTTTGTAATCAATTACTTCAATAGGGCCATAGTTATCCCTGGTTGAATAAATTAATTGCCCACCATATTTGTTACTCATTGAAGCGTTTTATATATCTCTTGTTGAGGTGCTTCTTCAGCTTTTATTTTAAAAGGTATAGCTAAAACAATAATGCCAACTAGTGGGTGATCAATATAATGAATCTCTTTGCTTCGCATTCTTCTTTCAAAAACTAATGGATAATCTCTGAAATTGTTAATGCTGTTTTCATCGGTATTTGTGTAAGTATTAAATGGCCTGGGTATTAATTTATGAAATATAAGATTGGTATTAATATGTAAATAACGGCTCATAATTAAAGTTATATCACCATCGATATATGACTTGATAATATTGTCTGAATTTTCAGGATCAGTGTTATTCGTTATTTTCATTGGTAGAGCACTTTCTTTGTCCAGCCCCGGTTGCTTCCAGGCTTTATGTACAAGTATTCTGTAGTCAGGGCTTTTTTCGAGCTTTTCTGCCTGCTTGTTTAGTCGGTAACTTTCTTTCTCTATGTTTTCAAAAATTATTGGTTTAGCTTCTTCTATTTCAGATTCTATATTTTCTGTAGTTTCTTCGTCCGTTTTATCTGTATTTAATATTTCTGCATCATCTTTTTTTTCTTCTATTGTTTCTGGCTCTGGCCATTTTTCAGAATGTTTATATGCACCTGTGGTATCTTCAAAAATTATAACTTCAACTTCATAGCCAACATCATCAGCTAATGCAATATTGCCTGTTATTAAAAGTAATAGGGTACAAATTATAATGCTGGCCTTCATCAGGCGGCCTCCTCAAAGGCAAGATGTTGAATTGTCTGTTTTATAGTATCAATACGTTTCGCATAGTCATCCATTGACTTGCTGATGTATAGAGTATCTTTACCATTAAATTTATATACATCAGATTGCGTCTGAATAAGCATAATCAGTTTTGTGGTGTCGATTTTAGCATTTTCACTAAATACTATTCGAGCTGTTTCTTCAGTGGCATCTATTTTCTGTATGCCTACTTCTTCTATTTCTAATTTCAATCGGGTTAGATCAAATAAATTTTTTGCGGTATCAGGTAATAAACCAAATCGGTCAATAAATTCCACACGTATCTCATCAAGATCAGCCTGAGATTTTGCACTGGATATACGCTTATATGATATCAGACGAATATGAATATCATAAATGTAATCATCTGGGAGCAGGGCAGGTATGCCAAGTTTAATTTCTGTGCCCTGATGCAAGGGTTTATCAAGGTCAGGTATATCACCAGATTTTAATGCCTTAACGGCTCTATCTAGTAATTCAGTATAAAGTGAGAAACCAATCTCCTGTATTTGGCCGCTCTGTCCTTCACCTAGTAGTTCGCCTGCACCCCGAATTTCAAGGTCGTGGGTTGCCAGAGTAAAACCAACACCCAGGTCTTCAAGAGATTCTATTGCTTCTAGTCTCTTGATAGCATCTTTAGTCATAACCGCTTCAGGGGGCGTGATTAAATAGGCATAGGCTCTGTGATGAGAGCGTCCTACACGGCCACGTATCTGGTGCAGTTGTGCCAGGCCTAGTTTGTCTGCTCGATTAATAATAATTGTATTTGCTGTGGGTACGTCAATGCCGCTTTCGATAATGGTTGTGCAAACTAAAAGATTAAAACGTTGATGATAAAAATCCAGCATTACCTGCTCAAGATCTCGTTCTCTCATCTGACCATGTGCAAATTCAACACGTGCTTCAGGAATAAGTTCTTCAAGTTGCTTGCATACTTTGCCGATGGTTTTTACATCATTATGTAAAATATAAACCTGTCCGCCACGTTTTATCTCTCGCAGGCAAGCTTCCTGAATAAGATTATCATTCCATTCAGAAAGAAATGTTTTAATTGCATGTCGTTGAGTGGGTGGTGATGCAATAATAGATAAATCACGTAAGCCTGCCAGTGACATATTCAGTGTGCGCGGAATAGGCGTGGCAGTTAAAGTTAAAATATCAACTTCTGCACGTAAGTTTTTAAACTGTTCTTTATGTTTTACACCAAAGCGATGTTCTTC